>NZ_JACADR010000321.1 GCF_016106005.1 Roseomonas rosulenta | reverse complement strand
GCGGTCGAGCTCGCGCCGCGCGGCAGGGTCGTCGGGTGCGGCCAGGCCGAGCTCGCGCGCCGCCGCCAGCCCCGCCAGCGTCCCGCGCGCGAAGGCGACGCGCGAGCCGCCGATCGAAGCGCCATCGCCGATGGCAAACACACCGGCGACATCGGTGCGGCCCTCGGCATCGGTGATGGTCTCGAGCCGGCCGATCTCGGCGCCGGGGCCTTCGGTGGCGAAGCGCTGCCCGCAGCCCAGGGCGCGGGCGAGGCCCGTCTCGGGCTGGAAGCCCATGTTGAGCGCGGCCACGCCGGCCTCGATGCGGCGCTCGCCATCGGGTGTGGCGATACGCAGCGCCGCGAAGCGGTCGGTGCCCTCGCAGGCCAGGATGCTGCTGCCCCAGAGCACCGGCACGCCGGCGCGCCTCAGCTGCGCGAGGTAGCGCAGCCCATCCCAGGCGAGATCCGGCGAGGACCGCGCCAGCGCCAGCATGTCGCGCCAGGCGCGCAGCCCGGGCTTCGGCGCGGCCTCGACCACCGCGGCCACCTGCACGCCGCCGGCGAGCAATTCGCACGCAAGCTGCAGGTTCAGCGGCCCGCTGCCCGCGATCACCACGCGATCCGCCGGGCTCACGCGCTGCGCCCGCGCCAGCGTCTGCAGCGCGCCGGTGGTCATCACGCCGGGCAGCGTCCAGCCGGGCACAGGCACCGGGCGTTCATGCGCGCCGGGGGCCAGCACAAGCCGCTTCGGGCGGAAGGTGAGGGCGGTGCCGTCCACCACCGCCGCGATCTCATCCGGCGCGAAGCCGCCCCAGACGGTCGCGCCGTGCAGGATGGTCACGCCTGCCGCGCGCGCTTCCGCCAGCAAGGCGGCGCCGCGGCGGAACTGCGCATCGGGCGCAGCATTGGCGTGGGATTTCGCCAGCGGCTTCAGGTACTGCCCGCCCGCCTCGCCGCGTTCGTCCAGCACGATGGTCGCCGCCCCCGCGCGCGCCGCGGCGATGGCGGCGGACAGCCCGGCCGGGCCGGCACCCACCACCAGAACGTCGCAGGCGCGCGCCTCGATCGCGCTGGGCTTTTCCGCAAGCGGCGCTGGGTCGGCGGGCAGCGCGCCCTGCACGCGCATGCCGGCTTCCGCCTTCACCAGGCAGGCGCGCTGCCCGGCGCGGCCATCCACGGTCACGATGCAGTCCCAGCACGCCCCCATGCCGCACCACAGCCCGCGCGGGGCGCCCTTCGCGGTGGTGCGGAAGGCCAGGACGCCGGCGGCCGAGAGCGCGGCGGCGATCGATTCGCCGGGCAGGGCTTCCACCTCGCGCCCGTCGAAGGTGAAGCGGATCGGTGCCGCGGATGGCGTGATGCTGGGGGAGGTGAGGCGCATGCCCTTGCCGTGCCGGGGAAAACGGTCTCCGATCATCGCATGCGGCCCGGCCGCGTCCATCCCCGGAGATCTCCCGATGTCCCGCGAGCCCTTCCGCGGCACCTACACGGTGCTGGTGACACCCTTCACCGCCGATGGCGCGGCGGTGGACCACGCGGCCCTCGCGCGGCTGGTCGAATACCAGATCCGCGAGGGCGTGCGCGGCCTGATCCCGCTGGGTTCGACCGGCGAGTTCCTGAGCGTCTCGCGCGAGGAACGCGCCGCCATCGTGGACACCGTGATCCGCAGCGCGGCCGGGCGCGTGCCCGTGCTGGTCGGAACCGGGGCGGAGGACACGCGCGAGGTGGTCGCGATTTCCAAGGAAGCGGAGGCGCAGGGCGCGGATGGCGTGATGATCATCCCCCCCTTCTATTCGGTGCCGACGCTGGCCGAGCTGGTGCACCACTACGACACCGTGGCGAAGGCGATCGGCATCCCGATCATGGTCTACAACAACCCGGCCACGTCGAACGTCGACATGACGCCGGCGATGCTGGCCGAGATCAGCCGCATCCCGAACTGCTGCTACGTGAAGGAGAGCACGCTCGAGGTCACGCGCGTGCGCGACATCGTGGACCTGTGTGGCGACAGGATGGCGGTGTTTGCCGGCGTGCTCGGCTATGAAAGTGCGTGGCTGGGTGCGATCGGCTGGGTCGCGGTGTGCAGCAACGTCGCCCCGCGCCTGTCGTCCGAGATGTTCGACGCGGCCGCCTTCGAGGCGAACCGCGACAAGTCGCGCGCGCTGTACCGGAAGCTGACGCCGCTCCTGCCCTGGGTGGGCGGGCCGCGCTACGTCTCGGGCACCAAGGCGGCGTTCCGGCTGATGGGCATGGACATGGGCCCGCCGCGCCCGCCGCGCCTGCCGCTGCCCGCCGCCGACATGCCGGCGCTGGCGCAGGTCTTGCAGGGCATCGGGCTGATGAGCATCGCCGCGCAGGCCGCGGAATAACAGGGAGCATCACACCATGGATCGTCGCCTTTTCCTCGCCGCCGGCGGATCGCTGCTGGCGGCGCCCGCGCTGGCGCAGGCGCCCGCCTGCACCCAGGCCGTGCCGAACAGCGAGCTGGTGAAGCCCGGCACGCTCACGCTCTCGATCAACCCCACCCTGCCGCCGATGCAGTTCGTGGACGGGCAGGGGCAGCTGCGCGGCATGCGGGTGGACCTCGGCACCGAGATCGCGCGCCGGCTCTGCCTCACGCCCGAGCATGTGCGCGTGGAATTCGCCGCCATGATCCCGGGCCTGGCGGCGCGGCGCTGGGACATGATCAACACCGGCATGTTCTACACCGAGGAACGCCAGCGCCTGATGTGGCTGGTGCGCTACGAGCAGCAGGCGATCAGCGTCTCGGTGCCGCGCGGCAACCCGCGCAATATCACCAAGGTGGACGACCTGGCCGGCCTGCGGGTGGGCGTGGAGCAGGGCGGCTTCGAATTCCGCCGCACCACCGACATGTCGAACGACCTGGCCGCGCGCGGGCTGCGGCCGCTGACCATCCGCGCCTTCGACAATTTCGCCGTCTCCTTCCAGGCGCTGCGCGCGGGGCAGCTCGACGCGGCGATCTCGATCGACAGCACGGGCAAGGAATACGACGACCGCGGGGAATTCACCCGCGCCATCTCGGGCCTGTACGGCACGCCGATCAATTTCGGCTTCCGCTCCCGCGCGCTGGCGCAGGCGGTGGCGACGGCACTCACCGCGATGAAGGCGGACGGGTCCTTCCAGGCGCTGCTCGATCGCTTCGGCGTCACCGCCTATGACGGGCCCTTCGAGGTGGTTGGGCCTTCGTGACGGCGGCAGCCTGACCCATGCAGGTCTGGCGCTGGGACGGCTTCTTCGATTCGCTCTTCAACGCCTACCTGCTGGAAGGCGCGATCATCTCGGTCGGGCTGACGGCGGGCTCGCTGGTGTTCGGGCTGTTCATCGGGATCGGGCTGGCGCTGATGCGCCTGTCCGGAAACCGCGTCATGTCCGGCTTCGCCGCCTTCTATTGCTGGCTGTTCCGCGGCACGCCCCTGCTGGTGCAGCTGCTCATCATCTACACCGGCCTGCCGCTGGTGGGCATCCGCTTCGACGTGTGGGAAGCCGCCCTCATCGGCATTTCGCTGAACGAGGGCGCCTACCTGTCCGAGATCGTGCGCGCCGGCATCATGTCGGTCGCGAAGGGCCAGCGGGAGGCGGCGGCGGCACTCGGCCTGCACCGCGGCCAGGTGTTCCGCCTGGTGACCTGGCCGCAGGCGCTGCGCGTCATCATCCCGCCGCTCGGCAACAGCGTGAACGGGCTGCTCAAGACCACGTCCATCGCCTCGGTCATCAGCGTCGATGAGCTGCTGCGACGCACCCAGCTGCTGATCCAGGAACGCTTCCTGGTGCTGGAGCTGTTCATCGTCGCAGCCCTCTACTACCTGCTGATGACGACGCTCTGGGACTTCGTGCAGCGCCGGCTGGAACGCCGCTATGGCCGCGGCTATGCGGCGGAGTCCGCGGACCGGCGGTGACAGCGCGCGGGCGCCACGCTATCGCTGCCCGCACCCCATGAACGCGCCCGCCGCCGATCTCGTGCCGCCGATGCCCGCGCCGGCCTGGCGGCCGCCCACCGCGCTGGGCGGGCTGCTGCGCGCGCGGCGTGACGTGCTCTCGATCTTCCCGGCCGATGCCTATCGCCGCCAGGTGATGACCACGCGCCTGCCCGGGCGGATGATCCTGGTGGCGAACACGCCTGAGGTGGTGCGCGACGTGTTCGTCACGAAGCACGCCATCTACCAGCGCAAGTCGCGCTTCCTCGAGGACGCGCTGCGCCCGGTGATCGGCGGGTCGTCCTTCATCGCCTGGGGGGATGACTGGGCGGCGAAGCGCGCGGCGATCTCGCCGCCCATCCATCCCTCCGGCATCGCGCAGTTCCACCCGTGCTACCTCCAGGCGGCGGAGGAGACCGCGGCGGATTTCGCCCGCGCCGAGGGCCCCGTCGATGTCGCCGCCGCCTTCGCTGCGGGCATCACGCGCGTGCTGCTGCTGAGCGTCTTCGGCCCCACGGTGCCGCGTGCGGAAGCCGCGGTCATCGCCGAGACCTTCACCGCCTACCAGGACGCGGCCGAGGTGGTGGACCTGTTCGGACTGATGGGCCTGCCGGACATGCTGGGCTGGCTGACGCGCCGGCGCGCGGCGCAGCTGGCGCGCGCGCTGCGCGGGCGCGTCGCGCGGCTGCTGGAGGCCGCCGGCCCCGATGGCGGCACGCCGCTGCTGGCC
>NZ_JACADR010000320.1 GCF_016106005.1 Roseomonas rosulenta | reverse complement strand
GCGGGGCATGCGGCGGCGGCCGAGGCGGCGCGCGATGCCACCGAGGATGTCGCGCGCCTCGCCCTCGCCATGCTGGATGCGGCGCTGCCGGGTCTTGCGGCCGGGAACGCCGCAGGGCTCGCGGCGGCCTTCGCACAGCGCCTGCTGCCGATGCTGCAGGGGGCGCCGGAAGCGCGGCTGCTGGTGGCGCCGGGCCTCGCCGAGGCCACGCGGGCGCTGCTCGGCACCGAAGGGATCGTCATCGAGGAGGACGCCGCCCTGCCCGCCGGCGATGCGCGCGCCGAGTGGCGCTCGGGCGGCGCCGCGCTCGACCTCGCGGCGCGGCGGCGCGAGATCCGCGGCGTCCTCGAAGCGGCCGGCCTCGGCCCCAGGGAGTAGCACATGTCCGGCAATACCAATTTCGAACCACTCTCCGCCGCGAGCGACGAGGCACGCCAGGCCGCGGCGGGGCCGGTGCGCGAGCTGGAGGCGGTCTACGACATCCCGGTGCAGATCAGCGCCGTGCTGGGGCGCGCCACCATGCAGGTGTCGCAACTGCTGAAGCTCGGCCGTGGCGCGGTGGTGGAGCTCGACCGCAAGCTCGGCGAGGCGGTGGACATCTACGTCAACAACCGCCTGGTCGCGCGCGGCGAGGTGGTGATGGTCGACGACAACCGGCTGGGCGTGACCATGACCGAGATCGTGAAGTCGGACAGGGGCGTGTGACCATGGCGCGGGTGCTCGTCATCGGCTCGCTGGAGGCGGAACTCGGCACCGCCGCGCGCATCGCGGCGGCACGCGGCGCGCGCATCGCCACCGCCGAGGGCGCGGCGGCGGGCCTGTCGTGCCTACGTGCCGAGGGTGCCGACCTGGTGCTGTGCGACGTGCAGCACGACGTCGCCTGGCTGGTGGCACAGCTCGCCGCCGAGCGCATCGCCTGCCCGGTGGTCGCCTGCGGCCGTCCGAACGATGCCGATGCCGCGGTGCGCGCCATCCGCGCGGGTGCGAAGGATTTCCTGCCGCTGCCCCCGGATGCCGACCTCATCGCCGCCATGCTGCAGGCCTGCGCGGGCGAGCCCGACCGGCCGGTGGTGCAGGACGCGGCGATGGCGGCCTTGCTGGCGCGCGCCGAGCAGGTGGCGCGCGCCGAAGCCTCGGTGCTGATCATGGGCGAGAGCGGCACCGGCAAGGAGGTACTGGCGCGCCACATCCACGCCGCCTCGCGCCGCGCGCGCGGGCCCTTCGTGGCGCTGAACTGCGCCGCCCTGCCTGAGGCCCTGCTGGAATCCGAGCTGTTCGGCCACGAGAAGGGCGCCTTCTCCGGCGCCGTCGCCGCGCGCAAGGGCAAGTTCGAACAGGCCGAGGGCGGCACCCTGCTGCTCGATGAGATCGGCGAGATGGACCCGCGCCTGCAGGCCAAGATCCTGCGCGCCATCCAGGAGCGCGAGATCGACCGCCTGGGCGGCACTGCCCCGGTGAAGGTGGATGTGCGCATCCTGGCGGCGACGCATCGCGACCTTGCGCAGGAGGTCGCGAAGGGCCGCTTCCGCGAGGACCTGTATTTCCGCCTGGCGGTGGTGCGCCTGCGCATCCCGCCGCTGCGCGAGCGTCGCGGCGACATCCTGCCGCTGGCGCACCACTTCGCCGAACGCTACGCGCGCGCCAACGGCCTGCCGGAACGCGCCCTGGCGCCGGCGGCCGAGGCGCTGCTGCTGGCCCATCACTGGCCGGGCAATGTCCGCGAGCTCGAGAACACGCTGCACCGCGCGGTGCTGCTGGCGGAAGGCCACGCGATCGGGCCGGAGGCCATCGACCTGCTGGAAGCCGCGCCCGTGCTGCATGCCGAGGCCGTGACGGCCGCCGCCGCACCCGCCGCCGTGCCGCCGGTCACCGCCCTGGTCGGGCGCCGCGTCGAGGAGGTCGAGCGCGACCTGATCCTCGAGACGCTGACGCATTGCCTGGGCAACCGCACGCGGGCGGCGGAGATGCTCGGCATCTCGATCCGCACGCTGCGCAACAAGCTGCACGAATACCGCGCGGCGGGCGTCGCCGTGCCGCCGGTGCCCGGCCAGCCGCCCTATGCCCTGCCGGCCGGGTAGCGCGTGAACGCGCTGGTCCTCCCCGGCTGGCTGCGCCGCGCGCAGCCGGGCAACGACGTCACGCTCGCACTCGGCGTGGTGGCGCTGCTGGTCGTGCTGGTGGTGCCGCTGCCCACCATGCTGCTCGACCTCGGGCTGGCGGTATCGATCACACTCTCGGTGCTGGTGCTGATGACGGCGCTGTTCCTGCGCCGGCCCCTCGACTTCACCTCCTTCCCCACGCTGCTGCTGCTGACCACGCTGCTGCGCCTCGCGCTCAACGTCGCCACCACGCGCACCGTCCTGACGCATGGCCATGAGGGGCCCTACGCGGCCGGGCACGTGGTCGGCGCCTTCGGCGGCTTCCTGATGGGCGGGGACGTGGTGGTGGGGCTGATCGTCTTCGTCATCCTGCTGGTGGTGAACTTCATGGTCATCACCAAGGGCTCGGGGCGCATCGCGGAAGTGGCGGCGCGCTTCAGCCTCGATGCCCTGCCCGGCAAGCAGATGGCGATCGACGCCGACCTGTCCTCGGGCCTGATCGACGAGACCGAGGCGCGCCGCCGGCGCCGCGAGCTCGAGGAGGAGACCGGCTTCTACGGCGCGATGGACGGTGCGGCGAAATTCGTGCGCGGCGACGCCATCGCGGGGCTCATCATCACCTTCATCAACCTGCTGGGTGGCATGGCGATCGGCGTCGCGCGGCACGGCATGGCCTTCGGCGACGCGGCGCAGACCTTCTCGCTGCTCACGGTGGGGGATGGGCTGGTCAGCCAGATCCCGGCGCTGCTGGTCTCGGTCGCCGCCGGCATCGTCGTGACCAAGGGCAATACCGAGGGCACCGCCGACCAGATGCTGGTGGACCAGCTCGGCGGCAGCCCGAAGCCGCTCGCCATCGCGGCCGGCGCCGCCGGGGTGATGGCGCTGCTGCCGGGCATGCCGATGCTGCCCTTCCTCGCACTTGCGGGTGCCGCGGGTGCGGCGGCCTGGGCGAAGCAGAAGGCGATCGACACCCCGCCCGAGGCGACCGCAACCCCCGCCGCGGCTGCCGATCCGCCGATTGCCGAGACGCTGCGCATCGACCTGCTGCGGCTCGAACTGGGCTACGGGCTGCTCTCGCTCGCCGCCGGCGACGCGCCGCGGCTGACCGAGCAGATCAAGGGCCTGCGCCGCACCATCGCGCAGGAGATGGGCTTCGTGCTGCCCTCGGTGCGCATCCAGGACAATCTCTCGCTCTCGCCCGACACCTACGCGATCCGGGTGAAGGAGATCGAGGCCGGGCGCGGCCAGCTGCGCCCGCCCCTGGTGCTGGCGATCGACCCGGCCGGCGGCGTGCCTGATCTGCCCGGCGAACGCTGCAACGAACCAACCTTCGGCCTGCCCGCGCTCTGGATCGAGGAAACGCGACGCGAGGAGGCGCTGGCGCGCGGCTGCACCGTCGTCGACGCGGCGGGCGTCGTCGCCACCCACCTGACCGAACTGGTGCGCGAGAACATGGCGGAGCTGCTCTCCTTCGCC
Organism: Roseomonas rosulenta; assembly: GCF_016106005.1. Classification (GTDB taxonomy): domain Bacteria; phylum Pseudomonadota; class Alphaproteobacteria; order Acetobacterales; family Acetobacteraceae; genus Neoroseomonas; species Neoroseomonas rosulenta. The sequence goes on along the minus strand of NZ_JACADR010000320.1, from coordinate 1,074 downwards.
GAGACCCAGAAGCTGCTCGACGACCTGCCGGCGGAGCACCGCAAGCTGGTGGCGGACCTGGTGCCGGCGATGATCGGGGTCGGCGGCATCCAGCGCGTGCTGCAGGCGCTGCTGGCCGAGCGTGTCTCGATCCGCGACCTGCCGACCATCCTGGAGGGCATCCAGGAGGCCTCGGCGGCCGGCGCGCGGTCGGTGCCGGGCATCCTCGCCATCGTGCGCGCGCGGCTCGCGCGGCAGCTCTCGGATGCGGCGCGCGGCGCGGCGGGGCATGTGCCGATGGTCACGCTGTCGGGCGACTGGGAAGTGGCCTTCACCGAAGCCCTGGTCGGCCCGCCCGAGGAACGCCAGCTGGCCATGGCGCCGTCCCGCCTCGGGGAATTCATGCAGCGCGTGAAGGAGGTGTTCGACGCCGCGAATGCCGCGGGCGAGCATCCGGTGCTGGTGTGTTCCGGCGCCATCCGACCGCATGTGCGCGCCATCGTGGAACGCTTCCGCCCGGCCACGGCGGTGCTGGCGCATACCGAAATCCACCCGCGCGCCAGGATCCGCACCGTTGGCACGCTCTGACGCCATGCGGCCGGGGCACGCCCGATGCGCCTGAAGACCTTCCGCGCGCCCCGCATGGCCGAGGCGATGGCGCTGCTGCGCGAGGAACTGGGTGCGGAGGCGATCATCCTCGGCACGCGCCGCGTCGGCCAGGGCGTCGAGGTCACGGCGGCACTCGAACCGGAGGAACCGCTGCTTATCCCGCCGGTCACCGTGCCGGTGCCGCCGGCCGCGGGGCCCCTCGCCTTCCACAACCTGCCCCCGGCGCTGGGCGCCGCGCTCGCTGCGGGACCGCTGGAGGCGACGCTCGCCGCGCGCTTCGCCTTCGCGCCGCTGCCCGCGGGGCGCGAACGGCCGGTGATGTTCGTGGGCCCGCCCGGTGCCGGAAAGACGCTCACCTGCGCGAAGCTCGCCGCGCGCCTGGTGATGCGCGGCGGCAGCCCCGGCGTGGTCACGGCCGATGGCCAGCGCGCGGGGGCCAGCGCGCAGCTCGCCGCCTTCACCGGCGTGCTCGGCCTCACGGTGGAG
>NZ_JACADR010000032.1 GCF_016106005.1 Roseomonas rosulenta | reverse complement strand
GCTGCGGCCGCGCGCGCATCGCCGGCCTGCTGGCGCGCCGTGGCGTCGCGCGCCAGCGCGCGGGAATCACCAGGCGCCAGCGCCGCCGCGTCCTTCACCCGGCGATGGCGTAGGCCGGGCGGCGCGGATCGGCGCCGGCGCGCACCAGCCCGGCCTTGGGGTCGGACAGCACCGCCTCCACGCAGCCCGCCAGCCAGGTCACCTCGGGCCAGTCCTTCACCTCGTGCCCGCGCGCCGCGAGCCCATCGCGCACCGCCTGCGGAATGCGCGCCTCGGCCGCCACGCGCCCGGGAAAGTAGTCGAAGGGCGCGAAGGAGGACGGGAAGGCATAGGAGGCGATGCGCGGCGCCTCGATCGCCTCCTGCAGCTCCATGCCGAAGTGGAAGACGTTCAGCATCACCTGGAGCATGGCCTGGATCTGCACGTCGCCGCCCGGCGTGCCGAAGGGCATCACGCCGCCGTCTTCCGTCACCAGCATGGCCGGGTTGGGTGTCAGGCGCGGCCGCTTGCCGGGCGCGACGCCCGAGGGATGCGCCGGATCCGGCCGCGACTGGCTGCCGCGGTTGGACGGGATCAGCCCCAGCCCCGGCACCACCGGCGAATTCCACGACCCATCCGACGGCGTGGCGGAGAAGGCATTGCCCCAGCGATCGACGACCGCGACGTAGGAAGTGTCCGCCTCCACCTTCGGCAGGTCGGCGCGCACCGGGCCATCGGCGGGCGTGCCCACGCCCAGCAGCGGTTCGTACATGGTCGGATGCGCGCGATCCGGGTCGATCTGGCGCAGCCGTGCATCGAGGTGCTGCGGGCTCAGCAGCGCATCGAGCGGCACCTGCGTGAAGAGCGGATCGCCGAAATGGTATTCGCGATCGGCCATCGCCGCCTTCACGCATTCGGTCAGCAGGTGCAGGTAGTCGACCGAGTTGTGTCCCATGCCCGCGAAGCCGGCGCGCTCCATCAGCAGCAGCGCCTGCGCCAGCGCCGGCCCCTGGCACCACGGGCCGCACGTCAGCAGCGTATGCCCGCGCCAGCGCCGTGCCACGGCGGGCTCGAGCCGCGAACGGAAGCCGGCCATGTCCTCCATCGACAGGAAGCCGCCCTCGGCATGGATGAAGCGGGTGATCTCGCGCGCGATGTCGCCGCGGTAGAAGGCGGCATGCGCGGCTGCGAGGCCCGCCATCCGCCCGCCGGTCGCCGCCGCGCGTTGTTCTTCCGCCACCATGTAGGACAGCGTACGCGCCAGGTCCGCCTGCACGAAGCGTTCGCCGACCTTGGGCGGCTCCCCACCCGGCAGGAAGATCGCGGCATTGGAGGGCCAGCGGGCGTATTCGTCGCGGTGCGCCGCCACCGTCTCGGCCAGCAGCGGATAGACGGCGTAGCCCTCGCCGGCGAAGCGGATCGCATATTGCGCGACATCGCCGAAGCCCATGGTGCCGTGGCGCTCGAGCGCGGTGATCCAGGCATCGGGCGCGGCCGGCACCACGGTGCGGCGCACGCCGTTCGGGATGTTCCCGCCATGCTCGCGCATGAAGATGTCGGGCGGCAGGGATCGCGGCCAGTGGCCCAGGCCGGCGATGGTCTCGACCGTTCCGTCCGCCAGGCGGATCATGATGGGCGCGACACCCGCGACGTTCACCAGGTCCGGCAGCAGCACGCCGAGCGCCATGCCGGCCGCGCAGCCGGCGTCGATCGCGTTGCCGCCGGCCTCCAGCACCGCCATGGCGGCGGTCGAGGCGAGGTAGTGCCCGGCCGAGACGGCATGGCGCGGGCCGGAGAGCGTCGGGCGGGTGGCGTACATGATCGGGTCCTCCCGGATGGGCCGGACGAGACTCGGCGCGCGGCGGCCATGCGTCAACGTCATGCTGGGGCGCGCCGGTGCGGCTTGGCGCGGCGCCGGCCGGGGCGGAGGATGCGTGCCTTCGAAGGGAGCCCCGCCATGCCCGACCCCGTCCTGCTGTCCGTCGATGCCCGCGGCATCGCCACCGCAACGCTGAACCGGCCCGCCAAGGGCAATGCCTATGACGAGGACCTGCTCGCCGCGCTGATCGCGGGGCTGGACCGGCTGCGCGACGACGCGGCCGTGCGCGCCCTGGTGATCCGCGGCGCGGGGAAGCATTTCCAGGCCGGCGCGGACCTCGACTGGCTGGCGAAGGCCGCGACCTATGGGCCGGAGCAGGCCTATGCGGCCTCGATGGCGACCACCACCGCCATGCAGAAGCTCAATGAATTCCCCAAGCCGACCTTCGCCCTGGTGCATGGCGCCTGCTTCGGCGGCGGCTGCGGCGTGGTGTGCTGCGTCGATGTGGCGATCGCCACCCACGACGCCATTTTCGGCCTGACCGAGGTGCGCGTGGGCGTCGCCCCCACGCCGATCAGCACGCACATGGTCCATGCCATGGGCCTGCGCCACACCCGCCGCTACGCCCTCACCGGCGAACGCTTCGGGCCGGAGGAGGCGCTGCGAATCGGCCTGGTGCACGAGGTGGCGGCGGCCGACCGGGCCGATGCGCGCCTGGCCGAGATCATCGACCAGACCATGCTCTCCTCGCCCTCGGCCATCGCTATGACCAAGGACTCCTTCCTGGGTGCGAACGGGCTGAAGCTCTCGGCGCGGGAGATGTCGCTGCTCGCGCATGAATCCTGGATGCAGCGCGCCTCGGCCGAGGGGCGCGAGGGGCTCGCGGCGTTCCGCGAGAAGCGTCGGCCCGGCTGGTATCGCTGAACGTCGCGCGGGCCCTGCACAACCCTCGCTTGCGCAGGGTCCAGCCACCGACAACTACCGAGCTTGTCGCCTACTGCGTCATGGAACCTTCACATAACTGCAATCCGGAGGTCTTCGAGCGCTCCTAGAAGCCGCGGCAGTGGCGCCCCCCGGGGACGGACACACAAGCAACACGCGACGGAGATACGCAGATGAACAGGCGGACCATCCTTCTCGGCGCCGGTGCGGCGCTGACCCTGCCGGCCTTCGGAGCACGCGCGCAGGCCGTCCAGATCACCGGCGCCGGCGCGACCTTCCCGAACCCGGTCTACCAGAAGTGGGCCGAGGCGGCGCGGGCCGCGGTCAACATCCAGGTGAACTACCAGTCGGTCGGCTCGGGTGCCGGCATCAACCAAATCCGCAACCGCACCGTGGATTTCGGTGCGACCGACGCGCCGCTGAACGCCCAGCAGCTTGCCGAGGGCAACCTGCTGCAGTTCCCGACCGTGATGGGCTCGCTGGTGGCCATCGTGAACATCCCGGGGATCGAGAACGACCAGCTGAAGCTGACCGGGCCGATCCTGGCCGACATCTACCTCGGCAAGATCACCCGCTGGAACGACCCGCGCATCACCGCGATCAATGCCGGCCTGGCGCTGCCGAACCTCGCGATCGCGCCGGCCTACCGCGCCGATGGCTCGGGCACGACCTTCGTGTGGGCGTCCTATCTCGCGGATGTCTCGCAGGAATGGAAGGACCGCGTGGGCGTGGGCACCTCGGTGCGCTTCCCCGCCGGCACCGGCGCGCGCGGCAATGAGGGCGTGGCCGGCACGGTGCGCCAGGTGCGCGGCGCGATCGGCTATGTCGAGAACGCCTACGCCATCACCAACCGCCTTGTGACCACGCAGATCCAGAACAAGGACGGCATTTTCGTGAAGCCGGAGCACGAGACGTTCATGGCGGCAGCCTCCGCCGCCGACTGGAACGTGCCGGGCTTCGCCGCGAACATCATCAACACGGCCGGGCCGAAGTCCTGGCCGATCGTGGCGCCGACCTTCATCCTGCTGCCCACCAACCCGACGGATGCGGCGCGCAGCGCCAGTGTCCGCCGCTTCTTCGACTGGGCCTTCAAGGAGGGCGACCGCCTGGCGCAGGAGCTCGAGTACATTCCGCTGCCGCAGGCGACCAAGGACGCGGTGCGCGCCGCCTGGAACCGCCAGTTCGGCGCCTGATCCTCGCCGGGGGCCCGGCGCAGGGCCGGGCCCTTCCTACTTCCTCCTGACGGGCAGACACTGTGAGCCAGGCCGCGACAGCCTCCACCCCGGCCCCCGCGCGCACGTCGCGCGGTGCCGGCAACCTTGGCGACATCGTCTTCGAATGGGCGTGCAGGGGCGCTGGCGTCTTCGTCCTGTTGCTGCTCGGCGCCATCATCATCGAACTGTTCATCGCCGGCCTGCCGGCCTTCCGCGCCTTCGGCCTGGGCTTCATCTGGTCCACCGACTGGGACCCGGTGCAGGAGGTCTTCGGCGCCGGCGTGTCGATCTACGGCACCATCGTGACCGCGGTGCTGTCGATCGTCCTGGCGGTGCCGCTCGCCTTCGGCGTGGCCTTCTACCTGACCGAACTCGCGCCAGTCTGGCTGCGCCGCCCGGTCGGCACGGCGGTCGAACTGCTCGCCGCCGTGCCGTCGATCATCTACGGCATGTGGGGCTTCTTCGTCATCGTCCCGGCCTTCGCGACCTATGTGCAGCCGACCCTGATCGACACGCTCGGTGAACTGCCGGGCGTGGGCTTCCTGTTCCAGGGCGCGCCCTTCGGCACCGGGATCTTCACCGCGTCCTTCATCCTGGCGATCATGATCCTGCCCTTCATCGCGGCGACGATGCGCGACGTGTTCGAACAGGTGCCCCCGGTCTACAAGGAAAGCGCCTACGGGCTCGGTGCGACGACCTGGGAGGTGATGAAGGGCGTCGTGATCCCCTACACCCGCGTCTCGGTGGTGGGCGGCATCATGCTCGGCCTGGGGCGCGCGCTGGGCGAGACCATGGCGGTCACCTTCGTCATCGGCAACGCCAACCGCATCTCGGGTTCGCTGTTCGGCCCGGGCAACACCATCGCCTCGCTGGTGGCCCTGGAATTCGGCGAGAGCGAGACCGGCAGCCTGAAGCTGGCCTCGCTGCTGGCGCTCGGCTTCATCCTGTTCGTGCTCTCCTTCGTCGTGCTCGCCACCTCGCGCTACCTGCTGCGCTCGCGGCTGAAGGCCTGATCCCATGAGCATCACGCTCTCCGCCGGCGCCGTGCCCGGCCCGCGCAAGGACCCCGAGGTGGCGCTCTCGCTGGGCCGCCGCCGCAAGCGCATCGACTTCGTCATCCGTACGCTGTGCGTGCTCGCGACCGTGGTCGGCCTGATCTTCCTCGCCTCGATCCTGACGACGCTGTTCTACCGCGGGTTCGAGGCGATGAACCTGCGGGTCTTCACCCACGTCATGGCGCCGCCGGGCTCTGAGGGCGGGCTGCTCAACGCCATCGTCGGCAGCCTGATCCAGGCCACGCTCGGCACCGCCATCGGCACGCCGATCGGGATGCTGGTGGGCACCTACCTCGCGGAGTACGCGCGCGGATCCCGGCTGGGCAACGTGGTGCGCTTCGTCTCGGACATCCTGCTCTCCGCGCCCTCGATCCTGATCGGCCTGTTCGTCTACCAGATTCTTGTGCTGCCCTTCGGCGGCTTCTCCGGCTGGGCGGGCGTTGCGGCGCTGGCGATCATCGTGATCCCGGTGGTCGTGCGCACCACCGAGGACATGCTGACGCTGATCCCCAACACGCTGCGCGAGGCGGTGATCGGCCTCGGGTCGCCCAAGTGGAAGATGATCGTCTTCGTGTGCTGGAAGTCGGCCATGTCGGGCATCATCACCGGCATCCTGCTGGCGGTGGCGCGCGTCGCCGGCGAGACGGCGCCGCTGCTGTTCACCTCGCTCGGCAACAATGCCTGGTCGACCGACCTCACCAGGCCGATGTCGAGCCTGCCGCTGGCGATCTATGCCTTCGCCGGTTCCCCCTTCGAGGACTGGATCGCGCTGGCCTGGGCCGGTGCTCTGCTGATCACGCTCAGCGTGCTCATCCTCAACATCCTGGCGCGCACCGTGCTGCGCCGCCGCACGTGACCGGAAGGAAGGACCCGATGTCCACCACCACCGAGACCGCCCCGGCCGGGGGCGCGACCCAGGGCTTCGGCGGCGTGCAGGCGCGTTCCGGCGCCGCGCTGAACGCCCCGCGCATCGCCATCCGCAACCTCGACTTCTTCTACGGCGACAACCGCGCGCTGAAGGCGATCAACTTCGACATCCCGGACCGCCAGGTGACCGGCATGATCGGCCCCTCGGGCTGCGGCAAGTCCACCCTGCTGCGCGTGCTGAACCGGATGTACAGCCTCTATCCCAACCAGCGCGCAACCGGCGAGGCGATGATCGACGGGATGAACATCGTCGCACCCGACGCCGACCTCAACGCGCTGCGCGCCAAGATCGGCATGGTGTTCCAGAAGCCCACGCCCTTCCCGATGACGATCTACGAGAACATCGCCTTCGGCATCCGCCTGCACGAGAAGCTGACCCGCGCGCAGATGGACGAACGCGTGGAATGGGCGCTCACCCGCGCGGCCATCTGGGCCGAGGTGAAGGACCGCCTGGATGCCTCCGCCCTCGGCCTGTCGGGCGGGCAGCAGCAGCGCCTGTGCATCGCGCGCACCATCGCGGTGCGCCCCGAGGTGATCCTGTTCGACGAGCCGACCTCCGCGCTCGATCCGATCAGCACGCTCAAGATCGAGGAGCTGATCGACGAGCTGAAGCGCGACTTCACCATCGTGATCGTCACCCACAACATGCAGCAGGCGGCGCGCTGCGCCGACCAGGTGGCCTTCTTCTACCTCGGCGAGCTGATCGAGGTGGCGCCGGCGGCGCAGATGTTCACCGCGCCCAAGCATCCCAAGACCCAGGAATACATCACCGGCCGCTTCGGCTGAGCCCGGCGGAGGACAAGCCCATGCCCACCGAACACATCGTCCGATCCTACGACGAGGACCTGCGCAAGCTGCGCGACATGACCGCGCGCATGGGCGGCCTCGCCGAGCGCCAGGTGGCCGACGCCACGCGCGCCCTGGTGCGCCGTGACACCACGCTGGCCGCGGAGGTGGTCAGCCGCGACGCGCAGATCGACGCGCTGGAGCGCGAGATCGAGGCCTTCTGCGTGCGCCTGCTGGCACTCCGCCAGCCCATGGCCGCCGACCTGCGCGTGGTGATCGCGGCCATGAAGGCGTCGAACGACATCGAGCGCATCGGCGACTACGCGGCCAATGCCGCCAAGCGCGCCATCGTGCTCGCCTCCCTGCCCTCGATCGGCAGCCTCAACGGCTTCGAGCGGATGGCGCAGCTGGTGCAGGAGAACCTCAAGGCCGCGATGGACGCCTTCGTCCACGACGACGCCGAGGCCGCCCAGCGCGTCTGGGAGGCGGACGAGCCGGTGGACGCCATCTACAACGGCATCTTCCGCGAGCTGCTGACCTTCATGATGGAGGACCCGCGCAACATCAGCGCGGCCACCCACATGCTGTTCATCGCGAAGAACATCGAGCGCATCGGCGACCACACGACCAACATCGCCGAGCGCATCTTCTACGCCGTGCGCGGCGACAGCCTGCCCGAGGACCGCCCCAAGGCCGACCAGTCGGCCTTCGCGGTGGTCCGTCCGGGCGGCGAATAACGCACAAGGGAGCCCCCGATGGCCGAGGCCTACGCGTCGCTCGCCAAGCCGACCATCCTGGTGGTCGAGGACGAGGCGCCGCTGCTCACGCTGCTGCGCTACAACCTCGAGAAGCAGGGCTTCCGCGTGGAGGAAGCCGCCGACGGGCAGGAGGCGCTGCTGCGCGTGGCGGAAGCCCGGCCAGACCTCGTGCTGCTCGACTGGATGCTGCCAGCGCTGTCGGGCATCGAGGTCTGCCGCCAGCTGCGCCGCCGCCCCAATACGCGCGACCTGCCGATCATCATGGTGACGGCGCGCACCGAGGACCAGGACGCGGTGCGTGCGCTGGATACCGGTGCCGACGACTACATCGCCAAGCCCTTCGTCATGGAATCGCTGCTGGCGCGAATCCGCGCCCTGCTGCGCCGGTCGGGCGGCGTCACGGCCAAGGGCACGCTGACCTATCGCGACCTGACGATGGACCAGGACGCGCACCGCGTCTCGCGCGCCGGGCGCGCGCTGCATCTCGGCCCCACCGAATACCGGCTGATGGAATTCTTCCTGCAGCATCCCGGGCGCGTCTTCACGCGCGAACAGCTGCTCGATGCCGTCTGGGGCCGCGACATCCATGTCGAGCCGCGCACGGTGGACGTGCACATCCGCCGCCTGCGCAAGGCAATCAACGCCGAGCACGAGCCCGACCTGATCCGCACCGTGCGCTCGGCCGGCTACGCGCTCGACGCCGAGGATCATTAGTTTCAGGCCCTCAAACGGCGGGCAGCCGGCATCCGCCGGTCTTGCCTTCGCGCCCTGCACTGCCGCGCGGGCGGCGACTGACGGGTTGGGCGCGGTCGCGCTTCGCGCGCCCGGATCCTGCTGCGCAGGATCCGTTGTGGGTGCGTCCGCGCCGCAGATCGAGGCGCAGCAGCGTTCGAAACGCGCAGTGCCTGTCGCGTGGTACGCTCAGCGCCGCGCGATCCAGGCGCAGCAGCGTTCGAAGGCGGCGAGGTTGCGCCAGCGGTCGCCCGCCACGTCGCGCCGTTCGAACAGGCCGCCGGCGGCGGCGATGCCGCCATCGATCATCAGGTTGTCGCCCAGGCCGAAATCCTCGAGGCCCATCGCCTCGGCATCCTCGAAGCCGCCATCCGCGCGCGGGCGCACCGCATCGCCCAGGAAGCCGCGCGTGCGCAGCAGGAACTCCCCCCCCGCATTGGAATACCCCGCCACGGGCCGCCCGAGCGCGCGCATGAAGCCGAGCTCGTAGACCGTGCCGACATCGGCGGAAGGACCGCGGAAAGGCGTAAGGTTCGCGATCAGCGCCTGGCAGGATCGGATATGCGCCTCGTTGCCGAGATAGATCCGCATCCAGTAGGGCCGCTCGGCGGGTGGTGCCGCCGGCGGCGGGTCCAGCGGGAAGACCCCCTCGAGCCCATGCGCCGCGCAGATGCGCTTCTTCGCCGCCGCCACCGCGAGGGCATCGGGCAGGAAGACCTCGGGGCCGGCAAGATAGACGCGCATCGCCCCGATCCTGCCTTGCCCGGCCCGCCCGCGCCATGTGAAACGGCCGGATGGACCTGCAAGCCGAATACGACAACCGCGCCCGCGTGCCGGGCTCGGCCGCGATCCTTGAGCACTGGTCACGCGATGCGCAGGCCTTCCGCACAACCTGGGCGCGCAGCCTGCTCGACCTTCCCTATGGCGAGGGCGCGCGCGAGCGCTTCGACCTGTTCCTGCCCGACCACGACGGCCAGGCGCCGCTCGCCGTCTTCATCCATGGCGGCTACTGGCAGGCGCTGGACCGCAAGGCCGTGAGCCACTTCGCGCGCGGCATGCTGCTGCGCGGCGTGGCGGTGGCGGTGCCCTCCTACGACCTGTGCCCCGGCGTGCCCCTGGCGCGGATCATCGAGCAGATGCAGCAGTTCTGCGCCATCCTCTGCGCCAGGACGCAGCAGAGCATCCTCGCGGTGGGTCATTCCGCCGGCGGGCATCTGGCGGCCTGCCTGCTGGGGCAGGATTTCTCCCGTTTCGCCGCGCCGCTCGGGCGCCTCGTGGTGCCCGGCGCGCTGCCGATCTCGGGCGTCTTCGAATTGGAGCCGCTGCTCGGCACCACGATCGGGCAGGCGCTGAACCTCTCGCCCGAGACGGCGCGCGCCCTCTCGCCCCGCTTCCAGCCCCGGGCCGAGGGCGCGCTGCATGTCGTGGTCGGCGCGGTCGAGAGCGATGAGTTCCGCCGCCAGTCCCGCGACTTCGCGCAGGCCTGGGGCGGCACGCTCGAGGAGGTCGCGGGGGCCAACCACTTCACCGTGCTCGAGCCGCTGACCGACCCCGACTCGGCGCTCAGCGCCCGGGCGGCGGAGATGGCGCGGCGTCTTGCGTCCCTGTGACGCTTCGCGCTTAACAGGGGCCGCACTTCACGCAATCGGGGGGCTTCCAATGATCGGGATCGGACGGCGCGGGCTTCTGGGCGCCACCACGGGGCTGCTGGCGGCACCGGCGCTGCTGCACGCGCAGCCGGCCGGCGGCGTGAAGATCGGCCTGGTGGCGGTGCAGACCGGCCCGCAGGCTGCCCTCGGCACCCAGCTGCGCGACGGCTTCCTGCAGGGGCTGCGGCACCTCGACGGCAAGCTCGGCGGCCTGACGGCAGAGGTCGTGACCATCGACGACGAACTCCGCCCCGAGGTGGCCGTGACCAAGGTGCGCGCCGCACTCGAGCGCGACCGGGTCGATTTCGTGGTGGGCGTGGTGTTCTCCAACATCCTTGCCGCCATCCTGCGCCCGGTCACGGAAGCCAACACCTTCCTGATCAGCACCAATGCGGGCCCCTCCACCTTTGCGGGACGTGGGTGCAACCCCTTCTTCTTCACCACGTCGTACAACAACGACCAGGTGCATTCGGTGATCGGCCAGGCCTGCGAGGATGCCGGCTATCGCCGCGTCTTCGTGCTGGTGCCGAACTACCAGGCCGGGCGCGACGCGGTCGCAGGCTTCAAGTCCCGCTTCAAGGGGCAGGTGGTCGACGAGGTCTACGTCCCCCTCACCCAGCTCGATTTCTCGGCGGAACTGGCGAAGATCGCCGCGGCGCGGCCGGATGCGATCTTCACCTTCATGCCGGGCGGGCTCGGCGTGAACCTGGTGCGGCAGTATCGCCAGGCGGGGCTCGCTTCCATCCCGTTCCTGTCGACCTTCACGGTGGACGAGGCGACGCTGCCTGCGCAGGGCGAGGCGGCGCTCGGCTTCTACTCCGCGGCCTCCTGGGCGCCCAACATGGACAACCCGCAGAACCAGCGCTTCGTTCGCGACTTCGAGGCGCAGTTCAACTACATCCCCGCCACCTACGCGGCGCAGTCCTACGACGCCGCCATGCTGCTCGATTCCGCGATCCGCCGCGTCAATGGCAACCTCACGAACAAGGATGCGCTGCGCGAGGCGATCCGCGCGGCCGATTTCCGCTCGGTGCGCGGGCCGTTCAGGTTCGGCGTGAACCACTACCCGGTGCAGGATTTCTGGCTGCTCAAGGTGGCGCGCCGCCCGGACGGCAAGTTCCAGACCGAAACGGACCGGCGCATCCTGCAGAACGACGTCGATCCCTGGGCGGCCGAATGCCGCATGCGCTGATGCGCGTGCGCACGTGACCACGCAACTGCTGCTGGTGCAGGCCCTGAACGGCCTGCAGCTCGGCATCCTGTTGTTCCTCGTGGCGGCCGGCCTCACGCTGGTGTTCGGGGTGATGGACTTCATCAACCTTGCGCACGGCGTGCAGTACATGCTGGGCGCCTATCTCGGCGCAGCGCTGGCCACGGCAACCGGGTCCTTCTGGTGGGGGCTGCTGCTGGCGCTGCCCGCCGCCCTCGCCGCCGGTCTGCTGCTGGAGGTGCTGGTCTTCCGGCACCTCTACGCGCGCGACCACCTGTCGCAGGTGCTCGCCACCTTCGGCGTCATCCTGTTCCTGAACGAGGGCGTGAAGGTCGTCTGGGGCGCCGCCCCGCTGCAGGTCGCGATCCCGCCGCTGCTCGAGGGCGGCATCGAGATCATGCCCGGGCTGCAATACCCGCTCTATCGCGTGGCGGTGCTCGGCGCCGGGCTCGCGACCGGCGGGCTGCTCTGGTGGCTGGTCGAGCGCACGAAGGTCGGCATGCTGGTGCGCGCGGGTGCCACCAATGCGCCGATGGTCTCGGCGCTGGGCGTGGACATCAACCGGCTCTTCACGCTGGTGTTTGCCTTCGGCGCCATGCTCGCGGGCTTCGCCGGCGTGCTGGCCGGGCCGATCTTCTCGGTCGAGCCCGGCATGGGCGACAACGTGCTGATCCTCGCCTTCGTGGTCATCGTGATCGGCGGCATCGGCTCCATCCGCGGCGCCTTCCTCGCGGCCCTTCTGGTCGGGCTGATCGACACGCTCGGCAAGTCGCTGGCCCCCGACCTGCTGCGCCTGGTTCTCGACCCGTCGAGCGCGCGGCAGGCCGGAGCGGCGCTCGCCTCGATGCTGGTCTATGTCGCCATGGCGGCGATCCTCGCCTTCCGCCCCGCCGGCCTGTTTCCCGTCCGCGCCGGCTGATGCGCGAGGCCTGGCTTCCGCTGGCCGTGCTCGGCGCGCTGGCTGCCGCGCCGCTGGTCGGCTTCGGCGGGTCCTACGAGACCACGCTGATGGCGCGCGCCATGATACTCGGCGTGGCGGCGGTCTCGCTGGCTTTCCTGGTGGGCGGGGCGGGGCTCGTCAGCCTGGGGCACGCGGCCTCGCTCGGCATCGGCGCCTATGCGGTCGCGATCCTCGATGCGCATGGCGTGACGCAGGCGGCGTTCGTGCTGCCGGTCGCGATCGGCGCCGCGGCAGCCTTTGCGCTGCTGACGGGCGCGGTCGCCATCCGCACCTCCGGCGTGCACTTCATCATGATCACGCTGGCCTTCGGGCAGATGGCGTTCTTCACGGCCTCCTCGCTCGCGGCCTATGGCGGCGACGACGGCTACACGCTCTACAGCCGCACCGAAATCGCGGGCACGCGGCTGCTCGAGAACCGCCTCGCCTTCCACTACATCTGCCTCGGCGCGCTCGCCCTCACCTGGGCCACCTGCGCCATGCTGCTGGCCTCGCGCTTCGGGCGCGTGCTGCGCGCCGCGCGGGAAAATGCGCAGCGCGTCGAGGCCGTGGGCCTCGCCCCCTACCCCTTCCGACTGGTGGGCTACACGCTGGCGGGTGCGATGGGCGGGCTCGCCGGCTTCCTGCTCGCCAACGCGACCGAATTCGTCTCCCCCGCCACGCTGTCCTGGCAGCGCTCGGGCGAGTTGCTGTTCATGGTCATCCTGGGCGGCGCGGCTCGGCTGTGGGGGGCCATCCTCGGCGCGCTGGTCTTCGTGCTGCTCGAGACCTGGCTCGCCCAGCAGATGCAGCACTGGAAGCTGGTCTTCGGGCCGCTGCTGGTCCTCGCCGTGATCTTCCTGCGCGGCGGCCTCGCCGGCCTGGTGGCGCGCCGTGGCTGAGCCCCTGCTGCGCCTCGAAGCCTTGCGCAAGCACTATGGCGGCCTCGCCGTCACCGACGGCGTCTCGCTCGGTGTCCTGCCCGGCGAGATCCACGCCGTCATCGGGCCAAACGGCGCGGGCAAGACCACGCTGATCCACGAGATCACCGGCATCGTCACCCCGGACGAGGGCCGCATCCTGTTCGCCGGCGCCGACATCACGCGCCTGTCCCTGCCGCGGCGCGTGCGCGCGGGGCTCGCGCGGTCCTTCCAGATCACCAGCATCGTCCCCGGCTTCTCCGTGCTGGAGAACGTCGCACTCGCCGCGCAGGCGCGCAGCGGGTCCTCCTTCCGCTTCGCCTGGCCGGCATCGCGCGAGCGCGCGCTGAACGCCGCGGCGATGGCCGCACTGGCCGAGGTGGGCCTCGCCGACCGCGCCGCCGCGCCCGCCGGCGCGCTCAGCCATGGCGAGAAGCGTGCGCTGGAACTCGCCATCGCACTGGCGACGAAGCCCCGCTTGCTGCTGCTGGACGAACCGCTGGCCGGCGCCGGCCCGGAGGAGACCGAGCGCCTCATCGCGCTGCTCTCCCGCCTCAGATCCGCCTACACCATCCTGCTGGTCGAGCACGACATGCAGGCGGTCTTCGCACTCGCCGACCGCATCTCGGTGCTGGTCTATGGGCGCGTCATCGCGACCGGTGACGTGCCGTCCATCCGCGCCAATGCCGAGGTCCGCGCCGCCTATCTCGGCGAGGACGACGCCTGATGCTCGCGGTCGAGAACCTCGTCGCCGGCTATGGCGGCGCGCGCGTTCTGCACGGCATCGGCTTCGCCGTCGGCGCGGGCGAGGTGGTGACGCTGCTCGGCCGCAACGGCATGGGCAAGACCACCACCGTGCGCGCGATCATGGGCCTGCTGAAGCCCGCCGCCGGGCGCATCGCCTTCGACGGGACCGATGTCACGGGCCTGCCGCCGCACCGCATCGCGCAGCGCGGCATCGGCCTGGTGCCGGAAGGCCGCCAGGTGTTTCCCACGCTGAGCGTCGAGGAGAACCTGCTGGCCACCGCCGCCAACCGTGGCGGCGGCGCGCCGCGCTGGACGCTGCCGGGCGTGCTCGCGCTGTTCCCGCGCCTCGCCGAGCGGCGCCGCAACCTCGGCGCGCGGCTGTCGGGCGGGGAGCAGCAGATGGTCGCCATCGCCCGCGCGCTGATGACCAACCCGCGCCTGCTGATCCTGGATGAAGCCACCGAAGGCCTCGCGCCCCTCATCCGCGCCGAGATCTGGTCGGTGCTCGCGACCCTGCGTGCCGAGGGCCAGGCGATCCTGCTGATCGACAAGAATCTCGCTGCCCTGCAGCGCCTCGCCGACCGCCACGTGGTGATCGAGAAGGGCCAGGTCGTCTGGACCGGCAGCAGCGGGGACCTCGCCGCCACGCCCGAGGTGCGCGACACTTGGCTTCACGTCTGACCCGAACCGGGGCAAGACTTCGCCCGCGACACGCAGGAGGATCACGCCATGACCACCATGACCCCGGGCATCACCCCCGCTGGCGAGGGCGAGGGCGGCGTCGTCTGGAACATCCTCGGCCAGACCTACAAGCCGGTCGCGCACAGCGACTCCTGCTTCGCCTTCGACACCCTGTTCCCCGACGGCACCTTCGTGCCCCCGCACATCCACGCCACGCAGGACGAATTCATCCGCGTCCTCGAAGGCCGCTTCGACCTGGTGCTGGACGGCCAGCCCGCGCAGGCCAAGGCCGGCGACCTGATCCGCATGCCGGCCGGCATCATGCACGGCATCTTCAACAAGTCCGGCGCGCCGGTGCGCGCGCTGTTCTGGGTGAGCCCGGCCAAGGGGCTCTACACGCTGTTCACGCGCATCCATAATGTCGCCGACCCGGCCGAGGTGGTGCGAATCGCCAGCGAATACGAGGTCGAGTTCCTCCCGCCGCCGGGCTGACCGCGGCGCGCCCCGGCGCGCTTGCCTTGGTGACAGTTCTGCGACAGTTTCGTGACAACCCGCCCGCGCCGGCGCGCCCCATTGCCGCCGGACGCGGGATCACGAAACCAGGGAGAACGCGTCATGCGCCGCCGGTTGCTGCCCCTCGCCGCCCTTCTAGGCGGAATCGCCTTCACGCCGTTGCAGGCTGCAGCACAGGGCACGCTCAACCTGTATTGCTCCGTTCAGATCGAATGGTGCCAGGCGATCGCGACCAACTTCCAGCGCGACACCGGCATCCGCGTGAACATGACGCAGCGCGGCTCGGGCGAGACACTCGCCGCGATCCGCGCCGAGGGCCAGAACCCGCGCGCCGATGTCTGGTTCGGCGGCACCGGCGACCCGCACCTCGCCGCCGGCGAGGAGAACCTCACCCAGGCCTATGAGAGCCCCAACAACGCGAACCTCCAGCCCTGGGCGCTGACGCAGTGGAACCAGTCGAACCGCCGCGCCATCGGCGTCTATGCGGGCGCGGTCGGTTTCGGCTTCAACACCGAACTTCTCGCGCGCAAGGGCATCGCCCCGCCGGCCTGCTGGGCCGATCTGCTCGACCCGCGCTTCCGCGGCGAGATCCAGGTGGCCAACCCGAATTCCTCCGGCACCGCCTACGTCATCATCGCGACCCTCGTGCAGATCATGGGCGAGGACCAGGCCTTCGACTTCATGCGCCGCATGCACCCCAACGTGAATTCCTACGCGCGCTCCGGCACCGGCCCGATCAAGGCGGTGGCGCGCGGGGAGACCGGCGTATCGCTCTCCTTCGTTCATGACGCGGTGACCGAGCGCAACGCGGGCTTCCCCGTCTCCTACGCCACCCCCTGCGAAGGCACCGGCTTCGAGATCGGCTCGATGTCGATCATCCGCGGCGCGCGCAACCTGACGCAGGCGCGGCGCTTCTACGACTGGGCGCTGACGGAACCGGCGCAGCGCCTGGGCTTCGAGGCGGGCGGCCAGCTCCAGACGCCATCGAACCGCAATGCACCGCTGCCGCCCAATGCGCCCGACCTCTCGCGCATCCGCCTCATCGACTACGACTTCGCGAAGTACGGCCGCGCCGCCGAACGCCGCCGCCTGATCGAACGCTGGGACCGCGAGGTCGGCGCGCTGCCGCGTTGATGCCCCGGGGCCGGCGCAAGCCGGCCCGCCACTCCGGATCGGATCGCCCCCCATGAGCCTTCGTTCGCTTGCCGCCGCCGCGGCGCTGCTGCTCTCGGCCGCGACGCCTGCCGCGGCGCAGGGCAGCCTCAACATGCTCTGCGCGCCTGCGGCCGACTGGTGCGAGGCGATCGCCGCCGCCTTCCAGCGCGAGACCGGAATCCGCGTGGCCATGGCGCGCAAATCCTCCGGCGAGATCCTCGCGCAGATCCGCGCCGAGGCGCAGAACCCGCGCACCGACATCTGGTTCGGCGGCTCGGCCGAGACGCACATCACCGCCGCCGAGGGCAACCTGCTGCAGGCCTATACCTCGCCCAACATGGCGGGGCTGCACGACTGGGCGCGGCGGGTCCACGCCATGGCTGGCGAGCGCTGCGTGGGGATTTCCTCGGGCGCGATCGGCATCGCCTACAATCGCGAGCTGATGGCGCGGCGCAACCTGCCGATCCCCCGGTCCTGGGCGGACCTGCTGAACCCCGCCTATCGCGGCGAGATCCAGCTGCCCAACCCGAATTCCTCCGGCACCGCCTACACCATCATCGCCGGCCTCATTCAGCTCTGGGACGAGGACCGCGCCTTCGACTACCTGCGCCGGCTGCATCCGAACGTGAACGCCTACACGCGATCCGGCGCCGCGCCCATGCAGGCGGTCTCGCGCGGGGAGACCGCGGTGGCGGCGTCCTTCAACATGGAGACGACCTCCATGCAGCAGGCCGGCTTCCCGATCGAGATGATCTATCCGGAGGAAGGCACCTCCTACGAAGTGGCCTGCCTGTCGATCATTCGCGGCGCGCGCAACCTGCCGCAGGCGCGGCGCTTCGTGGACTGGTACCTGACGCCGGCGGCCATGGATATCGGCCCCACCGTGAACCAGTGGCACGTGCCCGCGGCGCGCGGGGCGAAGCCCGATCCGCGCATCCCGGACCTCTCGTCCATCCGCCTGGTGGAATATGACTTCGCTGCCTTCGGCCAGGCGGAGACGCGCAGGCGCATCCTTGCGCGATGGGACCGCGAGATCGGGTCGCTGCCGCGATGAGGGGCATCATCGCCGGCGCCATCGGGCTGTTCACCGCCTTACCCGCCGCCGCGCAGGGCCAGCTCAACCTGTATTGCTCGGCCACCATCGAATGGTGCCAGCCGATCGCGCGCGGCTTCGAGCGCGCGACCGGCGTGCGCGTGGTGCTCTCGCAGAAATCCACCGGCGAGATGCTGGCGCAGCTGCGCGCCGAGGCGCGCAACCCGCGCGGCGACGTCTGGTGGGGCGGCACCGGGGACCCGCATGTGGCGGCCGGCGAGGAAGGCCTGACCGTCGCGCAGGAGAGCCCGCGCATCGCGGAACTCCACCCCTGGGCGCAGGCCCAGTGGCGCCAGACGCAGGGGCGCACCGTCGGTGTCTACGCCTCAGTGCTCGGCTTCGGCTTCAACACGGAACTGATCGCGCGGCGCGGCCTGCCGGAACCGCGCTGCTGGGCGGACCTGCTGAACCCCGCCTATCGCGGCGAGATCCAGATGGCGAACCCGAATTCCTCGGGCACCGCGTATATCGTCATCGCGACACTCGTGCAGATGATGGGCGAGGAGCAGGCCTTCGACTACCTCAAGCGCCTGCACGGCTCCATCAACGCCTATCCGCGATCGGGCACCGCGCCCATCACGGCGGTGGCGCGGGGCGAGACGGCGCTGTCCATCTCCTTCGTGCACAACGCCGCCGAGGAACGCGCGGCCGGCTTCCCGGTCGGCCATGCCGTGCCCTGCGAGGGCACGGGCTACGAGATCGGCTCGATGTCGATCATCCGCGGCGCGCGCAACATGGAGAACGCCAGGCGCTTCTACGATTGGGCGCTGAGTGCGGAGGCGCAGCTCGCCGCCAGCCAGGAGGCGCGCAAGCTGCAGACCATGGCGAACATGCGCGTGCCGCTGACCGACGGCGCGCCCAACATGGCAACCGCGCGCATCATCGACTACGACAATGCCCGCTTCGGCGCGAGTGCCGAGCGCCGCCGCCTCCTCACCCGCTGGGACCAGGAGGTCGGCGCGCTGCCGCGCTGAGAACGCCATGCGCTTCGTCGGATCCTCCATGTTCATCTGGCTGGCCGGCGCGCTCGGCGCGCTGGTGCTGCCCTGGCACATGCAGCAGGACGGTGTGACGCTGCGCGGGCTGTTCGCGCTGGGCGCGGAGGATGCCGAGGCCGCCTCAGCGCTCACCCAGGCGATGGCCTTCGGCCGCTTCTGGTTCTGGCCCGTCCTCGCCGCCCTGGCGCTTTCCTTGCCCGGTGCGCTGCCGCTCGGCACGCGGGCGCGCCGCGCGGGGTTCCTGGTCGCGGGCGGCGGGTTCGGCGTGCTGGCCGTGGTGCTCCAGGGTCTCGCCATCGGCATCCAGGGCTGGAACTGGGAATGGGCCACCGCCGCCTTCGGCGAGCTGGACGACCGGCAGTTCGGCATGGGCCTCGGCGGCGTGGTCACCGCCGTGGCCTTCCTGCTGCTGCTGACCGATGGCCTGGCGCTGCGCGGCTGGTTCAAGGGGGATCGCTTCGTCTCAGGGTCGGTCGGCGTGCTGGCGGCCTCCATCATCGTCTTCACCGCCTGGCCGGTCGGCAATGTGCTGACGCAGATGGTGACACCGCGCGGCGACCTGAGCGGGGCCGAGGCGCTCGGCGCGCGGCTGTTCGATGCCAAGATCTGGGGCCTGTCCTGCACCACCGCCAACGTCAATTGCGGCGTGTTCTGGAACACGCTGATGCTGGCGGTCTCCTCCGCCACCGCGGCGACCATGCTCGGCCTCGCCTTCGCGCTCATCGTCACGCGCACCGGGTTCCGCGCGAAGAAGGCGCTGCGGCTGCTGACCGTGCTGCCGATCATCACCCCCCCTTTCGTGATCGGCCTCGGCCTCATCCTGATCTTCGGGCGATCTGGCGTGGTGAACCAGGCGGCGGACGCGATGTTCGGCGTGCAGCTCGGGCGCTGGATCTACGGCTTCGGCGGCGTGTGGCTGGCGCAGGTCTTCTCCTTCACGCCGACCGCCTTCCTGGTGCTGATCGGCGTGGTCGAGGGCATCTCGCCCGCCATGGAGGAAGCCTCGCAGATGCTGCGTGCCACGCGCATGCGCACCTTCCGCGCGGTCAGCCTGCCGCTGATGCTGCCGGGCCTCGCCAATGCCTGGCTGATCGTCTTCGTGGAATCGCTGGCCGATTTCGGCAACCCGATCGTACTCGGCGGGTCCTTCGGCGTGCTCTCCACCGAGATCTTCTTCGCGGTCGTCGGCGCGCAGCAGGATTTCGGCCGCGCGGCGGTGCTGGCGGCGGTGATGCTGGTGGTCGCGCTGCTGGCCTTCATCGGGCAGCGCGCCATCGTCGGCAAGCGGTCCTACGTGTCCATGACGGGCAAGGGCGATGTCGGCCTGCCCTCCCCGCTGCCCAACGGCGTGCGGCGGGCGGCCTTCCTGATCGCGCTGCCCTGGGCGACGCTCACCATCATCGTCTACACCATGGCGCTGGCCGGCGGCTTCGTGCGCGTCTGGGGGCGCGACTGGACGCCCACGCTCAGCCATTTCCAGCGCGCCTTCGCGCTCGAATGGACGCCTGCGGGCGGCATCCTGTTCGCCGGCGGCGCGTGGCATTCGCTGTTCACAACGCTGCAACTCGCCGCCATCGCCGCGCCCATCACCGCCAGCATCGGCCTGCTCGCGGCCTGGGTGCTGACGCGGCAACGCTTCGCCGGGCGCACCGCGCTGGAATTCGCGCTGATGCTGACCTTCGCGGTGCCGGGCACGGTCATCGGCGTGGCCTATATCCTGACCTACAACCTGCCGCCGCTCGAGATCACGGGCACCGCCGTCATTCTCGTGGCCTGCTTCGTGTTCCGCAACCTGCCGGTCGGCGTGCGGTCCGGTGTCGCGGCCATGAGCCAGCTCGACAAGTCGTTGGACGAGGCCGCCATCACGCTGCGCGCCTCCACCTTCCGCACGCTGCGCACGGTGGTGCTGCCGCTGCTCAAGCCCGCCATCGTCACCGCGCTGGTCTATTCCTTCGTGCGCGCCATGACGACGGTCTCGGCGGTGATCTTCCTGGTGTCGGCGGAATACGAGATGGCGACGGTCTTCATCATCAACCGCGTGATCAACGGCGACTACGGCCTGGCGATCGCGTATTGCGCCGTGCTGATCGTGCTGATGATGGCGACGATCGGGCTGATCAACCTGGCGGTCGGGCGGCGCAACCTCGGGCGCCGCACCGCCGCGGCCCCCGCCCCGGTCGGAGGCCGCGCATGAGCACCACCAAGGCCGCCGAGGTCCGCCTCGAAGGCGTCGGCAAGCGCTACGGCAACGTCACCGCCGTGAAGCCGCTGAACCTGGTGATCGAGGGCGGCACGCTGGTCACGCTGCTCGGCCCCTCGGGCTGCGGCAAGACCATGCTGCTGCGCATGGTGGCGGGGCTGGAGCAGGCAACGGATGGGCGCATCCTGATCGGCGGGCGCGACGTGACGCTGCTCTCGGCTGGCGAGCGCAACGTCTCCATGGTCTTCCAGTCCTACGCGCTGTTCCCGCACATGAGCGTGCTGGACAACGTCGCCTATGGGCTGATTTCGTCCGGCATCCGCAAGCGCGAAGCCCATGCGAAGGCCGAGGCCACGCTCGAGACCGTCGGCCTCAAGGGCTTCGGCGCGCGGCTGCCGTCGGAGATGTCGGGCGGCCAGCAGCAGCGCGTCGCGGTGGCACGCGCCCTGGTGCTGGAACCGGAGGTGCTGCTGTTCGACGAACCGCTGTCGAACCTCGATGCCCGGCTGCGGCGGTCGATGCGCGAGGAGATCCGCGCCCTGCAGCAGCGCCTGGGTGTGACGGTCATCTACGTCACGCACGACCAGGCCGAGGCCCTGGCCGTCTCAGACCGCATCATCGTCATGCGCAATGCCGAGATCGCGCAGGCCGGCACGCCGTCCGAGCTCTACGCGGCGCCCGATTCCGTCTTCGTCGCCACCTTCATGGGCGAGGCGAACCACGTGCGCGGCACCGTCATGGCGCTGGACGGCGACATGGCCGATGTCGCCCTCGGCCCGCTGCGGATCCGCCTGCCGCATCGTGGCCTTCCGGCCGGCGCGGCCGATATCGTGATCCGCCCAGAGGCCGTGCGCATCGCCGATGCCGGGCTGCCCGCGACGGTCGCGCGCGCCACCTACATGGGCTCGCAGATGGAATACCATTTCGCGACCGAGGTCGGCGAGATCTTCGCCACCTCCCCGGACCGCACGCATCGCCGCGCACCGGGCGAGGAAATTGCCCTCACCTTCGACCCCGAAGGCATCATGCTGGTGCGCCCTTAGCGTTTCCGCCGCGCCGCGAAGGCCCCCAGCATCCGCGCCGGCTCCTCCGTCCGCCAGGACTCCGCGAAGGCGCCAATCCCGGCCGCGATCGCCGCGCCCACCGGCAGGTCCTCCCAGCGCCGGATCAGCGCCTTCTGCGCGCGGATCGCGGCAGGCCCGGCCTCGAGCAGCAGCGCGACCCATTCCTCGACAGCGGCATCCAGGGCGGCAGGCAGCGCCACACGTTCCACCAGGCCCCAGTCCAGCGCCTCCGCCGCGTCGATCGTCTCGGCCAGCAGCAGCAGGCGGCGCGTGCGGCCCCAGCCGATCAGCCCCGGGAGCAGCGCCGCCTCGACCACCGAGGGGATGCCCACGCGCACCTCCGGCATGCCGAACTTCGCGGTCTCGCTCGCGATGCGCAGGTCGCAGGCCGCCGCCACCTCCAGCCCCGCGCCGAGGCACCAGCCATTCACCCGCGCGATCACCGGCACCGGGCAGTCGCGCACCGCGCGGCAACAGCCATGCACCAGGCGGATGAAGGCCTCCGCACCCGCCTCGTCCGCGATGCCCGCCATGACACCGATATCCGCGCCCCCGATGAAGGCGCGCGGCCCCGCCCCGGTCAGCACGACGGCGCGTAGCCCGTCATCGGCCGACAGCGCCGCGAAGGCCGCCGCGAAGTCTCGCATCAGTGCCGGGTTCAGCGTGTTCAGCTTGGCGTCGTGGTCCACCGCCACGCGCGCGACGCGCCCCTGGTGGCTGCGCTGCACGTCGATCCGTCCGGCCATCGGTGTTCCTCCCGCGCGGCATCCTGCGCCCTACGGTGGGGCCGCGGAAGGGCGCGCCCTCAGCGCGCCACCGCGAAGCCCGCCATCGCCGCATAGCCGCCGGCGATCGCCGCCAGCTCCTCCCGCGCGATCACGTCCTCCAGCCGCGCGAAGCCCTCGGGGGCGCGCGCGCTGACCACGTCCACCACGCGCTCCGGCCCGCCGCGGCGGTTGCTGCGCACGATCTCGGCGGTCTTCGGCAGCCGCTCCGCCTCATAGGCCGCGAGCGCCGCCGGCGCATCGCGCTCCGCCAGCAGCGAAGCGAGGCAGCGCGCATCGAGCACCGCCTGCGAGGCCCCATTCGACCCCACCGGGTACATCGGATGCGCCGCATCCCCCATCAGCGTCACGCGCCCCTGCGTCCACCAGGGCAGCGGGTCGCGATCGCACATCGGGTATTCCCAGAATTCCGCCGTGCCGCGCACCAGCGCCTCCACATCGAGGAACGGGATGCGGAAGCGCGCGACATGCGCCATCACCTCCTCGAGCCGCCCGGGCCGCGACCAGTCCTCGCGCCGCGGCGGCGGCTTCGTCGCATCGCCGATCTGCGCGCAGACCACCCAGTTGGTCAGTCGCATCCCCGGCCGCGACCCGGGCGCGATGGGATACAGCACCAGCTTCTCGGCCATGTCGCCGGCGACGATCATGGTGTCGCCGCCCTCGAATTCCGGCCAGTCCACCGCGCCGCGCCACATCTGGATGCCGTTCCAGCGAATGCCGCCATCATCGGGATGCAGCGCCGCGCGCAGCACGGAATGGATGCCGTCCGCACCGACCAGCGCCGCGCCGCGCGCGCTGCGCCCATCGGCGAAGCGCGCCGTGACGCCCTCCGCATCCTGCGCGAAGCCCGCGAGCCGGGCGCCCGTCACCAGCGCCTCCGGCCCCAGGCGTTCGCGCGCCGCCTGCCACAGCACCGCGTGCAGACGCCCGCGATGGATGGAGAATTGCGGCACGTCATGCCCGGCCCATGTGCCGCGGGGCTCGACCCAGATCTCCTGCCCGAAGCGGTTCAGGTAGCGCAATTCCCGCGTGCGCACCGCCACGGCATCGAGCGCCGGCAGCAGCCCGAGCGCCGCCAGCTCCCGAATCGCATGCGGCAGCGTGTTGATGCCGACACCGAGCGGCCGCACCGCGTCGGCCGCCTCGAACACCGTGCAGGGAATGCCGCGTTCGTGCAGCGAGAGGGCGAGCGCGAGCCCGCCCACCCCGCCGCCGGCGACCAGGATGCTCACGCTTCCTCGTCCAGCGGCGGCGTGCTCTCCTCCGGCCAGGCGGCGCGCCGCCTGGCGCATTGCCGCAGCGCGCAGGCCGCAAGCACGCCCGCCGCGACGCCCGCGGCCGCGGAGGCCACCGCCACGCCCAGCATGCCCGCCCCGATCACGCGAAGGATCATTGCATCACCCCTTTCCCGTCACGGTAGTATCGTCGCCCGGCCACACACGCAGCCGGGTCGTCCTGTGCCGGAACACTAGCCTGCCGCCGCGGCGCCGTCGCGGCCATGCCGAACAACGAGGGAGAGACCATCCATGTCCATCCAACGCCGCGCCCTGCTCGGCGCCGGGCTCGCCGCCGCGGCCCTGCCCTTCGCCCGGCTCGAGGCCGCCGCCCCCATGATCGGCCGCGGCGCGCCCGCCTGGTACCGCTTCCGCTTCGGGGAGTACGAGGTGACGGTCGTCTCCGACGGCGCCCTGCCGCTCGGCAAGGCGGAGGATTCCTTCGTCGGCGCCGCGCCGGGCGAGGTCAACGCCATGATGCGCAGCGCGCTGCTCGACCCCGCCAATGCGCTGCTCGAACAGAACGCCGTCATCCTCAACACCGGCCGCCACCTGATCCTATTCGACACCGGCATGGGCGACAGCATGGGCGCGGCCAGCCAGATGTTCGGGCCCACCACCGGGCGCCTGCTGCGCAACATGCGAGCGGCCGGGATCGAGCCCGCACAGATCGACCTGGTCGTGCTCTCCCACGCGCATTGCGACCATTGCTGGGCGCTGGTCGATGCGCAGGGCAACCGGAACTTCCCCAATGCCCAGGTTGCGATCAGCGAGGCCGACCTGGCCTATTGGACCAACGACGCCAATATCCGCGGCCCCGCCTTCATGGAGCCCTTCATCCGCGGCGCGCAGAAGAACCTCGCCGCCTATCGCGACCGCATGGTGATGGTGCGCGACGGGGCCGAGGTGGTGCCGGGCGTCACCGCGATTTCCGCGCCGGGGCATACGGTGGGACACACCATCTACGCCATCGCCTCGGGGCCGCGGGTGCTGGTCTATACCGGCGACCTCGCGCATCACCACATCCTGCTGCTGCGCCGCCCGCTGCTGGAATTCGCCTTCGATACAGACCCGAAGCAGTCGGCGCAGACGCGGTCGCGGCTGCTCGAACGCTTCGCGACCGACCAGCCGCAGCTGCTCTCCTACCACTTCCCCTGGCCGGGGCTGGGCAATGTGGTGAAGGAAGGCCAGGGCTATGGCTGGGTGCCGGCACCGATGGACGTCACAAGCCTTGGTTGATGCCCTCAGGCGGTGGGCGGCGGCCATCCGGCCGCCTCGCCTTCGCGCCATGCGCTGGCGCGCCGGAGGCGACTGAAGGTCTGGGCGCGGTCGCGCCTTGCGCTCCCGGATCGCGGTTTCACCGCGATCCGATGGGCTGACGCCGCCCGCTCAGCCCTTCCGCGCGGTGCGGTCCGGCAGCGGCCGCAGCGCGCGGATGCGCTCGGCCAGGTCGGGACGCCCCGCTTCCAGGGCCAGGAAGGCAGCTTCGTCGCGGGCGATCTCGTAGCCCAGCCGGTATCCCTCGCCCGTGGCCTTCTGCAGGCTGCGGGCGATCCCGGCGGCGATGCCCCGCGGGGCGTCCTTCATGCATCCCTCCATCCTGCGAAAAGGGCGGTCGCGGGCCGCTTTTTCCTCATCGCGGACTTGCCGCACCCGCCCCCCGGGTGCAAGGTCCGCCCGCGCCGGCCGCCCCCCTGGGGCAGGCCCGCTACACGCACGCGCTCCAGAGGACAGGCATGGCCAAAATCAAGGTGAAGACCCCCGTCGTCGAGATGGATGGGGATGAGATGACCCGCATCATCTGGGGGTTCATCAAGGACAAGCTGATCCTGCCCTACCTCGACATCGACCTGAAGTACTACGACCTGGGCATACAGAAGCGCGACGAGACGGACGACCAGATCACCGTCGATTCCGCCAATGCCACCAAGCAGTACGGCGTGGCCGTGAAGTGCGCGACCATCACCCCTGACGAGGCGCGGGTGAAGGAATTCGGCCTCAAGAAGATGTGGCGCAGCCCGAACGGCACCATCCGCAACATCCTGGATGGCACGATCTTCCGCGAGCCCATCATCTGCAA
This sequence comes from Roseomonas rosulenta, assembly GCF_016106005.1. Lineage (GTDB taxonomy): Bacteria > Pseudomonadota > Alphaproteobacteria > Acetobacterales > Acetobacteraceae > Neoroseomonas > Neoroseomonas rosulenta. Next base: position 2,786 of record NZ_JACADR010000032.1, on the reverse strand, counting down.
GAACGTCCCGCGCCTGGTGCCGCACTGGTCGAAGCCGATCGTCGTCGGCCGCCACGCCTATGGCGACATCTACCGCGCCGCCGAGACCAAGATCCCGGGCCCGGGCAAGGCGACGCTGACCTGGACGCCAGCGGATGGCGGCGCGCCGATCGAACTCGAAGTGACCAACTTCCCCGCCGGCGGCGGCGTGCTGATGGGCATGCACAACACCCGCAAGTCGATCGAGGGCTTCGCCCGTGCCTCGCTGAACTACGGCCTGGCGCGCGGCTACAGCGTGTACTTCAGCCACAAGAACACGATCCTCAAGGCCTATGACGGCGAGTTCAAGGACATCTTCAAGAAGGTGTTCGACGCCGAGTTTGCCGACCGCTTCAAGGCCGCCGGCCTGACCTACGAGGACCGCCTGATCGACGACATGGTGGCCTGCGCGCTGAAGTGGGAAGGCGGCTATGTCTGGGCCTGCAAGAACTACGATGGCGACGTGCAGTCCGACATCGTGGCGCAGGGCTTCGGCTCGCTCGGCCTGATGACCTCCGTGCTGCTCTCCCCGGACGGCAACACGGTGGAATCGGAAGCCGCGCACGGCACCGTCACGCGCCACTTCCGCGAGCACCAGAAGGGCCGCGAGACCTCCACCAACCCGATCGCCTCCATCTTCGCCTGGACGCGTGGGCTTGCGTATCGCGGCCGCTTCGACGGCACGCCCGACGTCACCGCCTTCGCCGAGACGCTCGAGAAGGTCTGCATCGACACGGTCGAGAGCGGCTACATGACCAAGGACCTCGCGATCCTGATCGGCAAAGACCAGCCCTGGCTCAACACCCAGGCCTTCCTGGCCAAGATCGACGAGAACCTGAAGAAGGCGATGGCCTGACATGGCCCCGCCGATGCGTGCCGTCATCCTCGGATGCGGCACGCTCGGCACCGCCCTGGCGCTGGCGGTCACCGCCGCCCGCGCCGACTGCTTCGACTGGCAGCACCCGCAGGCGGCGATCGAACAGGGCACGCTGCAGGGCCTGCCAACCGGGCCGCTGCGCTGGCGCATCGGCCGCGCCCCGGCCGGGGGCGTGCACCTGTCCACCGCGGTCGACCTGCGCTGGACACCGGCCGGAGGCCCGACGCGCACGCAGCGGATCTTCGAGGGGATGCAGGACGGGCGCGTGCAGATCGACCGCCAGGGGGCGATGCTGCGCCTGCGAATCACCGCCTGCGGCACCGGGGATCAGCAGTGCCGCGACATCCCGCTGACCTATGCCTGGGATCGCGCGGCGCAGCGCTTCGTTGGTGCCTCGCCCGCCGCGCGACAGGCGATGGAGGGCGCCTGCGCCGTCGATGCGGGATCGTCCCGGTGAGCCTGCCCCTCACGCCGCTCGACTGGATCGCGCTCGGCGTCTTCGTCGCCTGCTGGGTGGTCTATGCCCTGGTGGTGGACCGCGTCCCCGCCATCCGCGCGCGCAGCGTCATCGCCGCGATGGACGAGCACCGCCGCCGCTGGATGATCGCCGCCCTGCTGCGCGACAACCGCATCGCCGACATCGCCGCCATCGGCAACCTGATGTCCTCGGTCTCCTTCCTCGCGACCAGTTCCATCCTGATCCTGGGCGGGCTGGTGGCGATGCTGGCCGCGCCCGATCTCGGCCGGCGCGTCGTCGCCGCCTTCCCCTGGAGCGAGGTGCCGAACGACGCCATGTGGGAGGTGAAGATCGCGCTGCTGCTGCTGATCTTCGTCAATGCCTTCTTCGAGCTCACCTGGTCGCTGCGCCAGTTCAACTACGTGTCGATCCTGGTGATGGGCATGCCCCAGGACCCGGCCGCGACGGGCGCCGCCGAGGCCGCGGCACGCCTGGCCAATCGCGGCGCGCGCCACTTCAACACCGGGCTGCGGTCCTACTATTTCGGCCTCGCCGCGCTGGCCTGGATCATCCATCCCGTCGCGCTGATCGCCGCCAGCCTGCTGGTGCTGCGCGAGGTGCACCGCCGCGAGTTCCGCTCCGCCGCGCGCGACGCGCTGGCGACCGGTGCGGTGCGGTAGCGCGCCGGATGATAGTGGGCCAGGGGCTTGACCCCTGGCCAGCGGACCTCGCACGCGAAGGCGTCATGCCGGCATGCGTGGTTGGTGGGGCGGCCGCGCGCGACACCAAAGGCTGATACCCGGCTGACGAAGGTCGATCCTTTGTCAGCCGACGATCAGGGCGGCCCGAGCCGCACGCCCGGCATCCGCCCGGCCTCCAGCCCGCAGGCGGCGCGCACCACCGCGGCCGGCGCCGGTTCCGTGATGGCCGAGCCTGTGCACCGGTTCGGCCCGTATTCATCGAGCCGGCGGTTCACCGCGAAGGCCTCGCGCAGCGCGCCGTCAGGTCCGAAGCGGTGGAACACCATCGACACCGTGCAGCACCCCTCGCGCCCCAGCGCGACCAGGCGGCCCGCCTGGTCGCGCGAGAAGCCGAGGCCGCCGATCTCGCCCGCGCGGCGGAAGCGTCCCTCCCCCGGCTGCATCAGCCACAGGTCCCAGGCGGTATTCGCATTGCCGCCGATCACCGGAATCCAGAGATCCGCTGCGCGGTCGCCATTCGCATCGGCCAGCCACGGCCGCGTGTCCGGCAGGTCGGTGTCGAGCGTGATCAGCTGCGTCTCGAGCCCGCCTTCCAGCACGCGGATGATCCACTGCTCGTCGGTCGATCGGGCTTCCAGCACCAGCGGCGGCGCGCCGGGACGCGCGGCGCGCAGCGTGGCGCGGGCGGCGTCCACCACCGGCGCGGCCAGCGCGAGCAGCGCGGCGGCGATCA
>NZ_JACADR010000319.1 GCF_016106005.1 Roseomonas rosulenta | reverse complement strand
CCCGGCAGCGCCCCCGCCCACCAGGCGGCGGGCGGCCAGGCGCCGGGCGCGGCCGCCCACACCGCCGCCGGCAGGGCGGCGAGCGCCAGCAGGCTGTCGAGCGCCAGGTTCAGGAGGACGCGATGCGAGGGGCCACGGGCCATCCGGCGGCTATAGACCACGATCGGGTGCGGCGGAAACGCCGATGCGCCCCCCCCGGCTTGATCCCGCCGCGCTTCGCGTGCCGGATGGCGGGCAACTGGAGGAACGCCCATGGACCCGCTGACCCACCCCACCCTGCCCGTCGGCATTCGTAGCCGCCGGATCGAGGGCATCAACGGCCTGACCATGCACCTGCTGGAAGCCGGCGAGGCCGGCCGGCCGGTCCTGCTGCTGCTGCATGGCTTCCCGGAACTCGCCTATTCCTGGCGGCGCGTGATGGTCCCGCTGGCCGCGGCGGGCTACCATGTGATCGCCCCCGACCAGCGCGGCTACGGCCGCACCACGGGCTGGTCCGACGCCTACGACACCGACCTGCGCGACTTCTCGCTGTTCACGCTGATCCGCGACCAGCTGTCACTGCTGCAGGCGCTCGGCGTGGCGCAGGTGCATGCGGTGATCGGGCATGACTTCGGATCGCCGGTCGCCGCCCATTGCGCACTCGTGCGCCCGGACGTGTTCCGCCGCGTGGCGCTGATGAGCGCGCCCTTCGCCGGCCCGCCGGCGCTGGGCAGTTCCCTGCGCGCGCCGGCGCGCGACATCGCCGCCGACCTCGCCGCCCTGCCGCGCCCGCGCAAGCACTACCACTGGTACTATGCGACGCGGCCGGCGAACGGCGACCTGATGGCCTCGCCGCAGGGGCTGCCCGCCTTCATCCGCGCCTACTACCACCACAAGTCGGGCGACTGGGCGGGCAACGACGTTTATCCGCTGGCCGGCTGGACCGCGAGCGAACTGGCGAAGCTGCCGACCTACTACGTGATGGACCTGCACGAGACGATGCCGCAGACCGTCGCGCACGAAATGCCCGATGCCGCGACCATCGCCGCCTGCACCTGGCTGACCGAGGACGAGCTGTCCGTCTACGCCATGGAATACGGCCGCACCGGCTTCCAGGGCGGGCTGAACTGGTACCGCACGCGCTTCACCGGCACGAATGCCGAGATGGAGGCCTTCGCCGGCGCGCGCATCGTGGTGCCGGCAACCTTCATTGGCGGCGCGCGCGACTGGGGCGTGCAGCAGGCGCCCGGCGCGCTGGCCAAGATGGAACGGGAAGCGACCGCGGACTGGCGCGGCACCCACCTGGTGCCGGGCGCCGGCCACTGGGTCCAGCAGGAACGCCCGGCCGAAACCGTCGCGCTGCTGCTGGACTTCCTGCGCTGATCAGGCCGCGGCGCGGATCGCCGCGGCCAGCACGTCCTCGCTGACCCCGCCCGAGAAGCCGGCAAAGTTCTTCTCGAACAGCGCGACCAGGTTGGCGGCGGTACGGTCGTAGGCCGCCTTGTCCGCCCAAGTGTCGCGCGGGTTCAGCACCGCCGGGTCGATGCCCGGCACGGCCTTGGGCATCATCAGGCCGAAGAAGGGATCGGCCACGAATTCCGCCTGCGCCAGCGAGCCGTCCAGCGCGGCGCGCAGCAGCGCCCGCGTCACCTGGATCGACATGCGCTTGCCGGTGCCATAGGCGCCCCCCGACCAGCCTGTATTGACCAGCCAGCAATCGGCGCCGTGCTTCGAGATGAGGTCCGACAGCATCCGCCCGTAGACTTCCGGGTGCCGCGGCAGGAAGGGCGCGCCGAAGCAGGTCGAGAAGGTCGCCTGCGGCTCCTTGCCCAGGCCCTTCTCGGTGCCGGCGACGCGCGCGGTGTAGCCCGACAGGAAGTGGTACATCGCCTGCGCGGCCGAGAGCTTGCTGATCGGCGGCAGCACGCCGAAGGCATCCGCCGTCAGCATCACTACGTTCTTCGGCAGGCCCGCGGTGCCCGAGGAAACCACGTTCGGGATGTAGTCGATCGGATAGCAGGACCGCGTGTTCTCGGTGAGCGAGCCGTCGTCGAGATCCAGGCGGCCATCGGCATCCGCCACCACGTTCTCGAGCACGGCGCCGAAGCGGTGGGAGGCGTCCCAGATCTGCGGCTCGGCCTCGCGGCTCAGGCGGATCACCTTGGCGTAGCAGCCGCCCTCGAAGTTGAAGACGCCGGCATCGGACCAGCCGTGCTCGTCATCGCCAATCAGCGCGCGCTCGGGGTCGGAGGACAGGGTCGTCTTGCCAGTGCCCGACAGGCCAAAGAACAGGGCCACGTCACCCTTGGCGCCGACATTGGCGCTGCAATGCATCGGCAGCACGCCGCGCTCCGGCAGCAGCCAGTTCATCACGGTGAAGATCGATTTCTTGATCTCCCCGGCATAGGAGGTGCCGGCGATCAGGATGGTGCGCGTGGCCAGCGACAGCGCGATCACGGTGCTGCTGCGGCAGCCATCGGTCGCGGGATCGGCCTCGAATTCCGGGGCGTGCAGGATCGTCCAGTCGGGGCCGAAGCCGGCCAGCGCCTCGCGCGCCGGGCGGATGAACATGTTGCGCGCGAACAGCGCGTGCCAGGCGCTGGTGGTCACCAGCCGCACGCGGATGCGGTGCGCCGGGTCGGCGCCGGCGTGAAGGTCCTGGGTGAAGAGCTCGGGCTTCTGGGAGAGGTAGGCGCGCACCTTGCTGACCAGCGCGGTGAACTTCTCCTGCGGCAGGGGCTGGTTGATCTTACCCCACCACACCGCGTCGCGGGTGGCCGGTTCGTCCACCACGAACTTGTCCTGCACGGAGCGGCCGGTATGCGCGCCGGTCACCGCGATGAAGGCGCCATCGGCGGAGAGCCGCCCTTCGCCACGGCGCAGCGCCTGCTGCACCAGGGCAGGGGCCGCAAGGTTCGCGTGGACTTCGCCGCGCGCGAGCACACCGGTGCCGGCGAGGGCAGACTCGGGGGTAGACATTGCGGGACAACTCTCCTGGACGTCGCGTTGCAGTTCGGTGACCGCGGCATGTCCACGACGGCCGCGGCGGAATTGCGGCGAAGACCGCCGCGCCTCAGCCAGCCTGTCCGGAACGCGCCCGTCCCTCCCGAGCCGCGCGGATCAACGCCGCGCGTACGGCGTCCGCATCGCTTACCGGGCTTAAGAAGGCAAGACGAACCGTCCGGTTACCTTCCGACAAATCGCAACCGTCCACGTCCACCGCCACCAGCCGCCAGTCCCCCGGCCCCGCGCCGAGCAGGCCCTGCGCGATAGCCGCCACGGCGTCCGAATGATCATCATTCACGTGCTGGATGATGTCCGGCTCGGCGGCCAGCACCGCGGCCACGGCCCCGGGGTCCGGCGCGAGTTCGGCGGCCTTGATCCGCTCGGCCCGGGCGAAGCCGCCGACATGCAGCGCACCGCCGATCCGGATGCGCCACAGGCCGAAATCGGCGAAGTCGGCATAGAGCGCCGCGTAGGGGTGGCGCGCCAGCCAGCGCGCCTTGAGCGGCGCGACCTCCGCCTCGGGCACCTGCTCCGCGAGTCCCGTGACCGTCACGCGCGGGGCGGTCTGCGGATTCGGGCCCTCCGCCGCGCCGGTGAACAACAGGGCGCAGCGCGGCTCGGCCGCCAGGTGGCGCGTGTGCTCCGACAGGGTCGACAGCCACAGCAGCGGCGAGAGGTCCGGCGCCGGGGCCGGCGTCACCAGGGAGGCGAAGGGCTGCCCGCCCGCGGCACTCGCCAGCGTCGCCGCGCCCGCGCCGCGGATCAGCGCCCGGGCCTCGCGAATCCCCTGTTCCGACGCCATGTCACCCTCCGGCCCGTCTCGTGCCACAATAGGCCGCGAAACTGGCGTCGCTCCCCGCGCCGCGCAACCTCGGGCGGGCGCGCCACACCCCGGAACAGGACCAATGCCGCAGACCATCGCCCTCGTGGATGACGACCGCAACATCCTGACCAGCGTGCAGATGACGCTGGAGCAGGAGGGCTACACCGTGCGCACCTTCACCGATGGCGAGAGCGCGCTGCAGGGCCTGCTGTCCAAGCCCGCCGACCTCGCGGTGCTCGACATCAAGATGCCGCGCATGGACGGCATGGAGCTGCTGCAGCGCCTGCGCCAGCGCTCCAGCATGCCGGTGGTGTTCCTGACCTCGAAGGACGAGGAGGTCGACGAGCTGATGGGCCTGCGCCTGGGTGCGGACGACTACATCACCAAGCCCTTCAGCCAGCGCCTGCTGCTCGAGCGCATCCGCGCCCTGCTGCGCCGCAACGAGGTCTCCCGCGCCGAGGGCTCGGGCGCGCCCCCCGGCGGCGTCATCGCCCGCGGCGACCTGGTGCTGGACGAGACCAAGCACACCTGCGTCTGGAAGGGCGGCCAGGTGCAGCTGACGGTCACCGAATTCCTGCTGGTCAAGGCGCTGGCCGTTCGCCCCGGCATGGTCAAGAACCGCGACCAGCTGATCGACGCCGCCTATGGCGAAAACATCTACGTGGACGACCGCACCATCGACAGCCACGTGAAGCGCATCCGCAAGAAGTTCCGTCAGGTGGACGGCGAGTTCGACCAGATCGAGACGCTCTACGGCATCGGATATCGCTACAAGGAGGCGTGAAGCGGATGACCGCGCCGCCGGCCCGCACCGATGCCTGACGACGGCGCCGCCGCGCGCCCGCAGGGCAAGGCCGCCGGTGCCTCCGCG
>NZ_JACADR010000318.1 GCF_016106005.1 Roseomonas rosulenta | reverse complement strand
CCAATACCCGGATCTCCAACGCCAGCTCTCCCCCAACCATCCAGGCCCCCGCCACAACGACGAGGCACCCTAAGCCTGGGTCAGCTTTCAACCGGCGACTGGGTCAGTTTCACTCCGGCGGCTACATCAGGGCTCCTAGACGTCTTTGTAGCTCCTCCTCGTCCTTCCCCTGCGCGATCACTGCCGCCACCCGGCCCGTGGCAATCAGCGTGGCAATGTCGACGAGCTTCGACTTTCCCGATCCCGCCACCGGCGCGTCGAATGCGTGCAGCGGAGCAGTCGGAAGGCTGCGCCGGATACAAGCGGTGAGGATGGCCGACAGCGCGACGGACCGATCGGCCCCACTGACGAAGGGAAAGTTGACGATCAGGCTGGCCAATACATCGAGAGCGGCGCGGGCATCTTCGCGAGTTGGCTCGTCCAGCACTGGAGCAAAGCGACGCACGCTTGCGTCGAGCAGCAGCCCTGTCGCCGGATCGCAGCCTGGGTGAGCCAGGATCGAGCCGTCCGTGCGAAGCGTCGATGCGTTCAACAGGCCGGTCAGCACGGGCAGGCGCCAGCGACCGACACGCTGCAGGTCGGTATTGGCGACGACGAGCGGGGCATCGATGCCGACCCATTCTTCGCTGTGGCCATCAAAGCGCTCCCACCTCGCGGCCTGCGTCATGGCTGCAACAGGGGCGCGCTCTCTCCGCGCGATGATGCGCCGACGATCGGCTTGGTTACCGTCGTCGATGGTGGCACGGACGACCCCCGTACGAACGATGAAGGTGCCCCGCTGAAGGAGGCCGAGGTCTGCCCGCATCAGTGCGCGTTCAGCGTGGTTGACGGCTTCAGGCAGCTCACCGGCGACGTAGCGGATGGTGGGTGGCGGTGGTCGTCCCCCAACTTGGAAGGCCGGCTCCGACAGGTCGCGTACGGACAGCCACCGCCGCTCGATCATCTGCTTGAGGAAGGCAAGGTGACCGCGCTCGACGCAGTGGCCGTGCATGCAGTGGATCACGAAGCGGCCGGATTCCGATTCCGATGCGTTGATCGCGATGGTGGCGAAGTCGTCCTCGCCGGACGTGTGTGAAGCGGCGTTGACGCAGCGGATGTGGTACTTGCCGTCGACCACCTTGCCGCGGAGTACGCCGGGCTGTCGCGCCGTTAGCGCGGTCACGACCTGGAACCGGCTGGTATTGCCGCGCTCCCAGCGGCGCAGGTCGAACACCTCGGCAGTGGCAGGATCGACCACTTCCATCGGATCGAACGGGTGGGCCTGAGCCTTACGGCGACGGCTGGTGCGCTTCGGCTTGGCAGGCTTCGGCAGCGCGAGGATGTCGCAGTCGGTCCCGTCCAGGAGTGCCACCTCGGGCGGCGGTCCATCGGCCGGGCGGCGCGGCAGGTGGAACAGCCGGCTGGTGTCGGTCCAGGGCTGGTCGTGACGCAGGCCCAGCGCCGCTGCGAATGCTTCGATGCGCTGCTTCCAGGCAGCGTTGGCCGCGTTGTGGTTGTCATAGGCGCCCGCTCGCCACGGTCGCGCCAACGGGATGACGATGCGGAGCTTCGGGCAGGGCTGGTGCCGGAAGGTCACCATGTCGCCTTCGTCACTCGCGACCGCTGCGCCCTTCACCACCCGCGGGAGGTATCCCTTGTCGGCGACGAGATAGCCGGCGACATCATCGCCGTGCTCGGCACGGAACTTGTCCCAGCTGCCGCGCCTGGCTGCAGCCCGTTCTCCAGCCTGTAACGCCCGTTGCCGCGTGATCCGACGGACCGCCGGAAAAGAAGGACCAAGCCCTTGGAACCCCTGACTTCAATCGGGGTGGTTGGGGAGCGGCATGACGCCCCCCACCGCCCCGATCAGCTGTCGGTGTCCAGCGGCCTTCAGGCCTTCGGCGGTGGGCGTTCGGGGGAGGCAACGCCTCCCCCGTCCATGCCCTCCAGCGCGGGCACCTCGCGTGCCACAGCCAGCATCAGTCGTCGCAGCCAGGCGTGTCCGGCGTCGCTTTCGAAGCGGCGGTGGAAGATCAGCGACAGGCGCGTATGCCGGATCTCGACGGGGGATTCGCGCAGCACCAGGCCGTGCGCTTCCGCCAGGCGACGCGCAAGCCGCGCCGAGAGCGTCATCACCATGTCCGTGCGCGCCAGGATGTCCGGTACGGCCGAGAGGTGTGCCACCACGGCGCCCAGGCGTCGCCGCTTGCCGCGCGCGGCCAGTGCCACGTCCAGCGCGCCATCGCGCGATCCGTTCGGCGAATGCAGCAGGTGGGGGAATTCGATCAGCCGGTCTTCCGTCAGCACCCCGATGGCGAGCGGGTGGCCAGGCCGCATCAGCGTCAGGAAGTCTTCCGGCAGCAGCCGGATGCGGGTGTAGATCGCCGGCGGTTCGGGCAGCACGGCAATGGCGAGTTCCGCCTCGCCGCGGTCGAGCAGCTCCTGCCAGTTGGTGCGGTCGGCGTGGCGGATCGCGAGCAGGCAGCCCGGCGCGTCGCGCCCCATGCGTTCGAGCAGGCGCGGCGCCAGCACCGCCTCGGCGTATTCGCTGAGCGCGACGGTGAACACGCGGTCGGAGGTGGCGGGATCGAAGGGGGCGTGGACAGCCAGCGTCTCGCGCAGCCGGTCGAGCACCTCCGCGACCGGCCCGGCGAGCGCCAGGGCAAGCTCGGTGGGCTCGACGCCGCCGGGCCGGCGCAGGAACAGTTCGTCGTTCAGCGCCCCGCGCAGCCTGGCCAGTGCGTTCGAGACCGCGGGCTGCGACAGGTTCAGCCGCTGCGCCGCGCGCGTGACGTGGCGTTCGCGCGCGACAGCGTCGAACACCCGCAGCAGGTTCAGGTCGAGGGTCGAGAGGTCCGCCATTCGTGTTGGTGATGATGGCCGTTCCGAACCGCGGTTGGAAGCGGCGGCCTTCCCGGGCGCATGGTCAGCGCCATCGAAGGCCCCACGGGGCCTCATCCCGAAAGGACCACGACGATGACCGACGTGAAGACCACAACCCCCTACGCCGCCCTGCTGCTCCGCGTGAGCATGGGCGTGATGTTCCTCGCCCATGGCGCGCTGCTGAAGCTCGGCACCTTCGGGCTGGCCGGCACCATGGGCTTCTTCGGCTCGCTCGGCTATCCGCCGGTGCTGGGCGCCGTGGTGACCTTCGCCGAGATCGGCGCCGGCATCGCGCTGATTGCCGGCGTGGGCGTGCGTACCGTGAGCCTGCTGGCGATCCCGATCCTGGTCGGTGCCACGATCCAGCACCTGCCCGCCGGCTGGATGTTCTCCGGCCAGGGCGGCGGCTGGGAGTTCCCGGCTTTCTGGACGGTCGCGCTGCTCGTGCAGGCGGGGCTCGGCGCCGGCGCCCATGCGCTGGACGTGAAGCGCCTGCTCGGCCGCCAGGCCACCGCCGTCGCCGCCTGACCCCTGCGAAGCGCGGGCGGGGCAGCGATGCCCCGTCCCTTCGCGTTCAAGGACCATGACCATGACAGACGCACACAACCTGTTCGCCCCCGCCCGAATCGGCGATGTCGACGTGAAGAACCGCATCGCGATGGCACCGATGACGCGCAACCGGAGCCCGGGTGCCGTTCCGAATGAACTCAATGCGCTCTACTACGCGCAGCGCGCCTCCGCCGGGCTCATCATCACCGAGGGCACGACGCCCGATGCCGGGGGCCGCGGCTACATCGACATTCCCGGCCTCTACGACGCGGCGCAGGTCGCCGGCTGGCGGAAGGTGACCGGTGCCGTGCATGCGAAGGGCGGGCGCATCTTCGTGCAGCTGATGCACACCGGGCGAATCTCGCATCCCGACTTCCTCGATGGCGGCACGCCGGTCGCGCCCTCCGCCATCGCGGCCGCCGGCGCGATCTTCACCAAGGAAGGCCAGAAGCCACATCCGGTGCCGCGCGCGCTGGCGGCCGAGGAGATCCCGGGGGTGATCGCGACCTATGGCCGCGCCGCGCGGCTCGCGATCGAGGCCGGCTTCGACGGCGTGGAGGTCCACGGCGCCAACGGCTACCTGCCGAGCCAGTTCCTCTCGACCAACGCGAATCTTCGCACTGATGAGTGGGGCGGATCGGTGGCCAACCGCGCGCGCTTCCTGCTCGGCGCGGTCGAGGCGGCGGCGCGGGCGATCGGGGCCGGTCGCGTCGGCCTGCGCGTGAACCCGGGCGCTACCTTCAACGACGTGGCCGACACCGACCCCGCGGCGACGCTCACGCACATCGCGACCGCGCTGAAGGGCCAGGGCCTCGCCTACCTGCATCTGGTGGGCGGCGCCTACAGCTACGACGCGGCGGGGATCGCGCGGCGCAGCTTCGACGGTCCGCTGATGCTCAACGGCGGCTACGACCGCGCGCGGGCGGAGGCGGACATTGCCTCGGGCCGGGCCGACATCATCTCCTTCGGGTCGGCCTTCCTCGCCAATCCGGACCTGCCGGAGCGGCTGCGCACGGGCGCACAGCTGAACGCGCCGGATACCGCCACCTTCTACGGCGGCAATGCGAAGGGCTACGTCGACTACCCGGCGCTGGCGGCGGCCGCCTGACCGGGCGCGGCGCGCGGGGCGAGGGCTCCGCGCGCCGCAGCCGTGTCCCGCCAGGGCACGCGCCTCGCGCTTCTGCAGGCCCCGCGTCCCGGCCCTTTCCAGGCCGTGTGTCCCGGGCCCGTCCGGGCCACGCACCCGGCGCCCGTTCAGGCGCCCGCGGGCTCGACCTCCAGCTATTCCGCCCGCCCCAAGCGGCGG
>NZ_JACADR010000317.1 GCF_016106005.1 Roseomonas rosulenta | reverse complement strand
GCCGCCCCGGCCCCGCCCGCAGCGCCGGCCGCCGCTGCCGGCCCCTTGCCCGACCAGGTGCGCGCCATGCTGCAGAAGCTGCGCGCCGAGGTGGAGCGGAACTGCGACTACGTCGGCGCCGACTTCGCCGAGGAGGCGCGGCGGATGCACAACGGCGAATCGGAACGCCGCGGCATCTTCGGCGAGGCGAGCGAGGCCCAGGCTGAGGCTTTGCGCGAGGACGGGATCGAGGTGGCGCGGATCCCCTGGGTGCCGCCGGCGGACGCCTAAGCGGGGCTCAGCCGCGCCGCGTCAGTGATGGTCCGCAGAGAAGCGTAAGAGCAGGTGGTCCGAACATTGGTCGCGACAGATCGATGCGCGGTCCGGTATCATTTGTCGCGCTGCGGGGGCGGTTCTTGGTCGATCACTCAGTCGTCGATGCATCGGGCCGGGTGCTGCGCCTGCTCAGACATGAGGCTTGCTGATGCCGCTGCGTCTTCTTCGTGTTCTCGCGCTTGGGTTCTTTGCGCTGTTTCCGGCAGCCCCGGGCGTTTCCGCAGAGCCGCTTGGCGCTGATGACGCGCGGGAGTTCAAGGTTCTTTTGCTATCCATTCGCGAAGGAAGAGGGATGTCCGAGCTCCGTCTGGAGGATCTTCGGACGATGCGTCAGATCGAGCGATCGGAGCGCGCACTACGAGAGCATTTCCTGGGCAGAGACCCACAAGAGCTGGTCGAATTCCTCAGCAGTCGAGGTTTTCGCTGCGGCAGTCGCGGCACCAGTGGACGCGCTGCCATTGACATGAGTTGTAGTCAATCGGTGCCTGGATCCTGGATTCCATTTTCGTTCGCGCGGACGACAGCCGTCATGTTTCTAGGAACTCGCGAAGCTGTCGAAGTCTTCAGCTTGGTTACAATAGCGAATAACTTTCCCTGATGGCGCCGCGTCCCGGGTAGGCTTTCGCTGCGACCGAATTGCCGCGGCTCCTCCGCCACTCGCGCCGAAACGAAGCGCGCCCTCGATGCGCTGGTCAGCTTGAGCGCGCCATCACCATGTAATTCACCCCCACGTCGCGGCTCGCGCGCCAGCGGCCGGACAGCGGTTCCATCACCATGCCCGTGATGTCCTTCACCTCCATCCCGGCCTGCCGCAGCCCAGCGCCGAGTTCGCCGGGGGTGACGAACATCCGCCAGTCATGCGTCCCCACCGGCAGCAGCCGCAGCAGGTATTCTGCGCCCACCTTCGCCATCAGGAAGGCCCGCGGCGTGCGGTTCAGGGTCGAGAGGAAGACCGGCGCGCCGGGCTTCGCCGCGCGGGCGAGGGCGGCGAGGAACGCCGCGCGGTCGGCGACGTGCTCGATCACCTCGAGGGCGATCACGGCATCGAAGGTCTCGCCCTCGGGCAGGTCTTCGGGCAGGCCCTCGCGATAGGCGATGTCGAGGCCCTGATCGGCGGCATGGGTGCGGGCGGCTTCCAGCGCCTCGCCTGCGGCATCGAGGCCGGTGACGCGCGCCCCGCGTCGGGCCAGGGCCTCGGAGGCCAGCCCCGCGCCGCAGCCGACATCGAGGATCGTCAGCCCTGCCAGGGCATCCGGCGCCGTCGCGTCCCGGCCATGAAGCCGCGCGATGCGCTCGGCGATCCAGCCGGTGCGCAGCGGGTTCATCCGGTGCAGCGGCTTCATCGGCCCGTCCGGGTCCCACCAGCGGGCGGCCAGGGCGTCGAACTTTGCGACCTCGGCGCCGATCTTCGTGCCGGCAGGCGGCATTGGGGGTCCCTTTCGCATCCGGGCGGGTTGCGTGGCACCCGGGCCATCGGTATCTGTCCCGCCCCGCCGCCCGGCGCAACCGCCGGCGTGCAGCATTTCCGCCCGGCCCCCAGGACCCACGCACCGCCGATGGCCCGTATTGTCATGAAGTTCGGCGGCACCTCCGTCGCCGATCTCGACCGTATCCGCAACGTCGCCGCCCGCGTGAAGCGGGAGGTCGATGCAGGCCACCAGGTCGCCGTCGTGGTCTCGGCCATGTCGGGGGTGACCAACCAGCTGGTGAAATGGTGCCAGGACCTCTCGCCGCTGCACGATGCCCGCGAATACGACACCGTGGTCGCGACCGGCGAGCAGGTGACCACGGGGCTGACCGCGATCGCGCTGCAGACCATCGGGGTCGAGGCGCGGTCCTGGCAGGGCTGGCAGGTGCCGATCGTGACCGACCAGGCGCATGGCAAGGCGCGGGTGGAACGCATCGACGGCGCGCTGCTGATCGAGCGCATGGAGGCCGGCCAGGTTCCGGTGATCGCGGGCTTTCAGGGCATCGACCTGATGCGCAACCGCATCACCACGCTCGGGCGCGGGGGGTCGGACCTCTCGGCCGTGGCGGTCGCGGCGGCGGTGAAGGCGGATCGCTGCGACATCTACACCGACGTGGATGGCATCTACACCACCGACCCGCGCATCGTGCCGCGCGCGCGCAAGCTCGAGCGCATCTCCTTCGAGGAGATGCTCGAACTCGCCTCGGTCGGGGCCAAGGTGCTGCAGACGCGTTCGGTCGAACTGGCGATGAAACTCGGCGTGCGGGTGCAGGTCGTCTCGAGCTTCGAGGACAAGCCCGGCTCGCTGGTGGTGGATGAGGACGAGATCGTGGAACAGCCCGTCGTTTCCGGCATCGCGTATTCGCGCGACGACGCCAAGGTGACGCTGCGTCGCCTGCCCGACCGCCCCGGCGTGGCGGCCAAGGTGTTCGGTGCGCTGGCGAAGGCCAACGTCAACGTGGACATGATCGTGCAGAATGTCGGCGCCGACGGCATGACCGACATGACCTTCACGGTCGGCAAGGCGGACCTCGCACGCGCGCAGGATATGCTTGCGAAGGAACAGCATGAGCTCGGCCACGAGGCGGTTCTGGCCGACCCGGACGTCGCCAAGATCAGCGTTGTCGGCATCGGCATGCGCAGCCATGCGGGCGTGGCCAACACCATGTTCAAGGCGCTGGCCGAGAAGGGCATCAACATCCAGGTGATCTCGACCAGCGAGATCAAGGTCAGCGTACTGGTTGCGGCCGACTACACCGAGCTCGCGGTGCGCGCGCTGCACACCGCCTACGGGCTGGACGCGCCGGCGTGAGCGGTATGGACCGGGGCACGGCGGAGGCGCGGCTCGCCGCGCTGATGGCGCGCGGCGCGGCCTTCTTCGGCAGCCGTGTGGCGATCATGGGCGGGGCGATGTCCTGGGTCAGCGAACGGCACCTGGTCGCCGCGCTGTCGAATGCGGGCGCCTTCGGGGTGATTGCCTGCGGGGCGATGGAACCGCCACGGCTCGCCGAGGAGATCGCCGGGACCAAGGCTCTGACCGGCAAGCCCTTCGGCGTGAACCTGATCACCATGCATCCGCGGCTCGACCAGCTGGTGGACGCCTGCCTCGAGGCCAAGGTCGGCCACATCGTCTTCGCCGGCGGGATCCCGCCGGGTGCGGCCATCAAGAAGGCCAAGGACGGCGGGGCGAAGGTGGTCTGCTTCGCCCCGGCCCTGGTGCTCGCCAAGCGCATGATCCGCAGCGGCGCCGATGCGCTGGTGATCGAGGGGTCGGAGGCCGGCGGGCATATCGGACCAGTCTCGCTCAACGTGCTGGCGCAGGAGATCCTGCCCCACGTCACCGAGGTGCCGGTCTTCGTGGCCGGCGGAATCGGGCGCGGCGAGGCGATCCTGTCCTACCTCGAGATGGGGGCGGCCGGGGTGCAGCTCGGCACGCGCTTCGTCTGCGCGACGGAATCGATCGCGCACCCGGCCTTCAAGCAGGCCTTCATCCGCGGCAATGCGCGCGACGCCATGCCGACGGTGCAGCTGGACGAGGCCTTCCCGGTGATCCCGGTCCGCGCCCTTCAGAATGCCGGCACGAAGCGCTTCCTGGAGCACCAGGCCGCGACCATCCGGCGCTTCCGCGCGGGGGAGCTCGACAAGGACGCCGCCCAGCTCGACATCGAGCATTTCTGGGCCGGGGCGCTGCGCCGCGCGGTGATCGAGGGCGATGTGGAGAACGGCTCGCTGATGGCCGGGCAGTCGGTCGGCATGGTCACGAAGGAACAGCCGGCGGCCGAGATCATCGCCGAGCTGATGGACCAGGCGGTCGGCGCGCTCATGGCGCGCGGCCGCAACGCCGCCTGACACCGCGATAGGAGTTTGCGGGACCCGGCGGCCGGGTCTAGAAGCCGCCCCTGAACCCGGACCATCATGAAGCGAACCCCCCGTCCCGACATCACCGCCGCCGAGGCCGCCCGCGTGGGCGAGGACCTTCGCGAGGCCCGCCTGACACTCGGCGCCAGCGTCGAGGACATGGCCGAGCGGCTGCGCATCAACCGCCGCTATATCCATGCGCTCGAGGAAGGGCGGATCAAGGACCTGCCGGGACCGGCCTATGCCGTGGGCTTCGTGCGGTCCTATGCGGGCGCCCTCGGCCTCGATGCAGACGAAGCCGTGCGCCGCTTCCGCGACGTGACCGGCGGTGCGGCGACCAAGAACGGCGAGCTCGTCTTTCCGGAACCCGTGCCCTCCCGCGGGATGCCGGCGGGCGTTCTGGTGGCGGCCGGCGTGGTGGTCGCGCTCGGCGCCTATGTGGCCTGGTACAACTGGAGCGGGTCCGGCAACCGGGTGGTCGATGCGGTGCCGCCGGTGCCCGCGCGGCTCGACCAGGCGGCGCAGGAGGGGCAGCGCATGCGCGACCCTGCGACCGGCCAGGCGGTCGGCCCGGCGCCGGCGCCGCCGAGCCAGGCCCAGGCGGCGGGCAATCCGGCGGCC
>NZ_JACADR010000316.1 GCF_016106005.1 Roseomonas rosulenta | reverse complement strand
CGTCGCGACACCGGCAATGCGCGCCAGCGGCACGGCGCCGCGCGCCGCGGCATGGTCCGCCGTCTCCAGCACCAGGAAGGCGCCGAGCGCCCCGCCGACGAAGCCGCCCGCGCCGCCGCGCGCCGAGACCGGCGCGAAAGGCCCGCGCCACACCGCACCGCCCGCGCCATACAGCAACACCAGGTCCCAGCGCTGCGACACGTAGGCGCCGCCCACCAGCGCGATCCCCCCGCGCCCCTCGGCGAGCCGCGCCGCGGCGATCCGCACCGCGTCCGCCGCCGCCGCCTCCTCGCCCATGAAGGTGCGCGAGGATCCGGTCACGCCGTGGACGATCGAGATGTTGCCGGCCAGCAGGTTCGACAGCTGCGCCAGGAACAGGGTCGGCCGCAGGTCGGTGGCCAGCCTCTCGTTCAGGATCGGCCCGGCCTCGGCGGCCGGCATGGCGCACAGCGCGCCTGCCACGGCCTCGTCCACCGCGATGTCGCGCTCGCCCCCGCCGGCGGCGACCACCAGGTGCATGTCCGCCACCAGCCCGCGCGCGCCGGCCTGGTCGATGGCGAGCCCCGCGGCATAGGTGCCCAGGCGCTGCCAGGGCTCCATCTGGCGCTGGTCGCCCTTCTTCGGGATCTGCGCGTCGAAGCTCATGGCCGGCAGCGGGTGCACGGCATAGGGCGCGAAGGCCGCCTCATCCAGCACCGGCTTCGCGCCGGGCTGCGACAGCACCTGCCAATGCGCCTCCGGCCCCTCGCCCAGCGAGGAGACCAGGCCGATGCCCGTGATCACCACATCCTGCCGCGTCATGCGAGGCCGAGCTCCTGCCCGCGCGCCCGCATCGCCGCAGCGAGTTCCGGGGCGGGGAAATCCATGATGCGAAGGGTCAGTTCCGCGTCGCAGATGCGCTTGCCGCCGGCCTCGATCCGCGCCTTGGTCACGGCATAGCCCGACCCGTCATGCAGGCGCTGCGCATGCACCGTGACCGGCGTGCCGGGCCCGATGAAGGAGCGGAACTTCGCCTCCTTCACCCCCATCAGGAAGGGCATGCGCTCGAACGCCATGAGCTTGAGCAGCAGCCAGCCGGAGGCCTGCGCCATGGTCTCCACCAGAAGCACGCCCGGCATCAGCGGATAGCCGGGGAAATGCCCCTCGAAGACCGGGGAGGCCTCGGGGATGGTGCTCTCGACCACGATGGCCTCGCCCTCCAGCGCGGCCACGCGGTCGATCATCTGGAAGTATTCGAGGCGCACGTCGCCGGGTCTCAGCCGCCCTTGGCGGCGACCAGCTCGTCGATGCGGGCGGCCAGGTTCTTCATCACGAAGTACTGCTCGGCCGGCGCCGTGCCGGCGTTCACTTCCTGCGTCCAGGCCTCGACCGGGACCTTGATGCCGAAGGCCTTGTCGATGGCGAAGACGATGTCGAGGAAGTCGAGGCTGTCGATGCCCAGGTCGTTGATGACATGGCTGTCGGGCAGGATCTTGTCGCGCTCGACCTCGCTGTTCTCGGCGATGATGTCGGCGATGCGGTCGAAGGACGAGGCCATGGGTGGCCCTCCGTGGGGAATCCGGGGTGGGGGTGCGGGTTGGGGGGCGTCTTTGGCGCGAAAGGCGCCGGAAGGCAAGCATAGGGGCGCGGCGACGCCCCCGGCCATGCCCCCGGGGAGATTCGAACTCCCACACCCTTGCGGGCGAGCGATTTTGAGTCGCCTGCGTCTACCGTTCCGCCACAGGGGCCCAGGCCTGGGCCGCTCCCATCCCTAACCGGGCCGGCCGCGCCGGTCCAGACGGCCTATTCCGCCGCCGCCGCCCGCTCCGGCGCGGGCACTTCGCGCGTCTCGAATTCCGCCGGGCCGGTGATCTCGAGGATCTCGACATCCTCGGAATGGGCGATCTCGCGGTGCTTCACCAGCCGCGGCTGGTAGCAGCAATCCCCGGCGTGAAAGGTCTTCTCGCCGATATCCTCGTATTCGAACCTCACCCAGCCCTTGAGCACGAAGAACATCTGGAAGGGCAGGTCGTGGGTGTGCCAGGCGCCGGTGGCGTGCGCGCCGGGGATGCCGCGGATCACATGCGCCCCGAAGGCGCCGCCCGTGGCCTCCTTGATGCCGAGGTCGCGGTATTCGAAGAAGGCGCGAAGGCCGCGCTTGAACTCGGCCTCGGCGGCGTGGCTCGTGGTGGTGCGGGTCATGCTGTCCTCCCTTGTCCTATGCCAGCGGCAGGGCGACGTGGCGCGTGAAGCCGGGCCGCGTCTTCAGCGCCTCGTAGTAGCGGGCCAGGTTCGGCAGATCGGGCCGCGCGATCGGCAACACGTGCCAACGATGCACCCAGCAGCCGAGCGCGATGTCGGCCAGCGTCAGCGCCTCGCCGCACAGGAAGCGCCGGCCCTCCAGCCTGGCATCCAGGATCTTCCACAGCCGGCCGGCATCCTCGCGCGCCTTGGCTTCGGCCTTCCAGTCGCGGTCCGGCTCGGGGATTCGTACATGGGTGAAGAAGATCGTGACCATCGGCGCCGTGACATGGCCGAGCGCCCAGTCCATCCAGGTCTCGACCTCGGCGCGCGCGCGCGGCGCGTCGGGATAGAGCGTCCCGCCCGGGGCGTACGCGTTGCACAGGTAGCGGGCGATGGCGTTGCTCTCCCACAGCGCCCAGCCATCCTCCTCCTGAAGGGTCGGCACCAGGCCCATCGGGTTCATGGCGCGGTATTCGGGCTCGCGCGTGCGGCCGAAGGCGCCGCCCGCATCGATGCGCTCGTAGTCCAGGCCAAGTTCCTCGAGCGTCCAGAGCACCTTCATGACGTTGGACGAACTCGCCCGGCCCCAGAGCTTGCGCATCACGCCCCTCCCGCAGTGTCCGGGAGAGGCTAGGCGCGGGGCGGGCGGCGGTCCAGCGGGGTGGTGCGCCGCAGTGGCGCGCGCCATCGCGACACGCCCCCTTGCGCGCTGCGCTGTTGCGTGGCGTCCGCGCCGCCATGGCACCGACTGGGGCATTCCGCCCCGCGGCGCGGGTGTTGCGTGCCGGGGCATCGCCGGCTGTTGCGCGCCAGGGCGCGACGCGCGACATCCCCTGCCATGGCCTCCGCCCTCCTCATCCTCCTCCTGGCCGCCGGCGCGCCGCTTTTCGCGATGGGCAGCGAGACCTGGTGGGGCCTCGCCCCCTGCGCGCTCTGCCTGTGGCAGCGCTGGCCCTACTGGGTGGCGGCGGCGCTCGCGGCGGCCGCGGTGGTGCTGCCGGGGCGAGGGCGCGTGCTGCTGCTCTCCGCCGCCGGTCTCGCGGCCTTCGCCTCGGCGGCGATCGGTGGCTTCCATGTCGGCGTCGAGCAGGGCTGGTGGCCCTCCCCGCTGCCGGGCTGCGCCGCGCCCACCGCGGGCGCCGCGCTGTCGATCGACGACATGATGCGCAGCCTCGCCGCGGCCCCCACGAAGCCCTGCGACGCGCCTACCTTCTTGGTCCCCGGCCTGCCGCTTTCCATGGCGGCGATGAACCTCATCTATGGCGTGGGGCTCGGGCTGCTTGCCCTGACCCTGGCCCGCAGAGGACGAAGCGCATGACCACCCGCACCACCGGCGAGACCCGCCTGCCCGGCGACCCCACCCCACGCGACTATGTCGAGCGTGCCATCCGGGTGGACCATGCAGGCGAATACGGCGCCAAGCGCATCTACCAGGGCCAGCTGGCGGTGCTCGGCCGCAGCAAGTACGGCCCGATGATCGAGCACATGCAGGCGCAGGAGCAGGTGCACCTCGACACCTTCTCCCGCCTCATCGGCCAGCGCCGCGTGCGCCCCACCGCGCTGCTGCCGATCTGGCACGTGGCGGGCTTCGCGCTCGGCGCCGCCACCGCGCTGCTCGGCCATCGGGGCGCGATGGCCTGCACCGTCGCGGTCGAGGAAGCGATCGACGAGCACTACCGCGCGCAGGAGGAGGCGCTGGGCGAGGACGAGGCCGAGCTCAAGGCCCATATCGCCCAGTTCCGCGCCGAGGAGCTGGAACACCGCGACATCGGCCTGGAGAACGAGGCCGAGCAGGCGCCGGCCTATCGCCTGCTGAGTGCCGCCATCAAGGCCGGCTGCAAGGTGGCGATCCGCCTCAGCGAACGCGTCTGACACGGCGGCGATGAGCGCCACCACGGCTCGCGCCGGGGCGATGCCCTGGCCTGCGCTGGCTGCCGCCCTGCTGCTGGCAGGTGGCGCGGCGTGGCTCGGCGCGGGCTTCGGCTGGCGCCAGGCGGCGCTGTGGGGGGTGGGCGCGGCGCTGGGCGTCGCGCTCTACCACGCGACCTTCTCCTTCGCCGGCGGCTTCCGCGCCCTGCTGGCCCGGCGCCGCAGCGCGGCCTTCCGGGCGCAGCTGGCGATGCTGGCGATGCTGGTCGCGCTGATGCTGCCGGCGATCGAGACCGGCAGCCTGGCCGGTGCGCCGGTGCGCGGCATCGTCTTTCCGCTCGGCCTCGCGGTGGTGGTCGGCGCCTTCCTGTTCGGGATGGGCATGCAGCTCGGCGGCGGCTGCGGGTCGGGCACGCTCTACACGGCAGGCGGGGGCAGCCCGCGGATGCTGCTGACCCTGGCCTTCTTCGTGGCCGGCGCGACGCTGGCCGCCTGGCAGGCGGAGGCCTGGTCCGACCTGCCGGCACTTCCGGCGGTGACGCTGCCCGGCCTGGTTGGGCTGTGGGGGGCGGTGGCGCTGAGCCTCGCCCTGCTGGGCGCCGCCGGCCTCGCCGCCTGGCTGGCCGAACGGCGCCGCCATGGCGCCGCGGAGCCGCTGCCCTGGCGCGGCGGC
>NZ_JACADR010000315.1 GCF_016106005.1 Roseomonas rosulenta | reverse complement strand
CGTGCGCTCCCGGATCGTGCGTCGCGTGTCCCGACCGGGGCGCCGGGGGCGGAATGGCAGGCCGGCGCGCGGCGCGGGCGGCGGGGGCTGTGCGCGCGGCGGGGGCGTCCCTATTCTCAGCCGCATGTCCGTGAGCCAGCCGCGCGTCGCCCTTCTCGTCACCTGCCTGGTCGATCTCTATCGGCCGAGCGTGGGCTTCGCGGCGATCCGCCTGCTCGAGCAGGCCGGCTGCCTGGTCGAGGTGCCGCCGACGCAGACCTGCTGCGGCCAGCCGGCGTTCAACGCCGGCGACCGCGCCACCGCGCGCGACCTGGCGCGCAGCATCGTCGATGCCTTCGCGGGCTACGACTACGTGGTGGCACCGTCGGGCTCCTGCGCGGGCATGGTCGGGCACCACCTGCCGACATTGTTCGAGGACGACCCGCAATACCGCGCCCGCGCCGAGGCGATCGCCGCGCGCACGCATGAGCTGGTCTCCTTCCTGCGTGACGTGATGGGCGTGACGAAGGTCGATGCGCGCTTCGACGGCGTGGTGACCTACCATGATTCCTGCGCCGGCCTGCGCGAGATGGGCGTGAAGGCGCAGCCGCGCGCGCTGCTGGCCGGCGTCGAGGGCCTGACCCTGGCCGAGATGGCGGACCCCGAGATCTGCTGTGGCTTCGGCGGCACCTTCTGCGTGAAGTATCCGGACATCTCGACGCGCATGGTCACCGACAAGTGTCGCGACATCGCCGCCACTGGCGCGGGCACGCTGCTGGCGGGCGACATGGGCTGCCTGCTGAACATGGCCGGCCGCCTGAAGCGCGAGGGCAGCGCCGTGCAGGTGCGCCACGTCGCCGAGGTGCTGGCCGGCATGACGCGCGACGTCTCGCCGATCGGGGAATGACGCCATGACGCTGCCCGCCGGACCGCTCGCCGACCTCGCCGCGCGCGGCTTCGCCCGAGTGCCCGGCACCCAGATGGCGGCGCTGATGGGTGCGGGCGGGCGACCCGACGTGCTGGCCCCCTTCTTCGCCTCCTGGAGCCGGCTCGAGACCGATGCCTTCATGCGCGACGGCGGGCGCTACCGCCGCCGCCGCATCGCCAACTTCACCGCCGAGCCGGGCATGCCGGGCCATGTGCGCGGCCCGCACCGGCCGCATTTCCAGGCGGTGGTGCACAACACGCTGAACGGTGGCGTGGACCGCTGGTTCGCGCCGATGGAGGACGCCGTCGCCGACAGCGCGCCGCTGCGCGCGATGCTCGACCTCGGCCGCGCCATGGCGGATTCGCTGCACGGCGCGCATCCCTGGTTCGTCGAGGCGCATCAGTTCCGCATCGAGGCTGCCGCCGGCACCCCCGGCTTCCCCACGCCCGAGGGCGTGCACCATGATGGCGTGGACGTGGTTCTGATCGCGATGATCGCCCGCACCAACCTGGTGGGCGGCGAGACGGTGATCGAGGATTACGACGGACGGCGCCTCGCGCAGTTCGTGCTGCGCGACCCGCTGGACACCGCGCTGCTGAACGATCCGCGCGTGCGCCATGGCGTGACCCCGGTCGCGCCGGAGGATGCCGCGCTGCCATCCTGCCGGGACGTGCTGGTGCTGACCTGGAAGCGCGGCGGCCCGCCGGGCTGAATCATACCGCGCAAGCACTATGCCCGCGCACGATGCCGGGCGTCCGCAGTCCCGACCGCGCCGGTGCGGGGCGTCCGGGCAAGCCGGGCGCATGCCCGGCACCCGCCGCCCGGCGAACCAGACCTAGCTCGGAATGAGCACGCCGCCGACGACGTGGATCACGCCGTTGCTGCACAGGATATTGGGCTGCACGATCGAGGCCGAGGCGCCCGAGGGCGGGCCGCCGGCCCGCGCCGCCTGGATGCGCGGCTCGGTCGGCGTGCCGCCGACCACGCGGATGTCGATGCCGCTCAGCATTCGCACGCGCCCGCCGCGCGCCTGGATATCGGGCAGGCGCAGGCGGCCGCCGGCAATCAGGCTGCGCAGGGAGGCCGCGCCGCCGTCCTTGAAGCTGGCCGGCGCCGCGCCCCAGGCCAGGTTGGTCGGCGCGAAGACCGTGAAGGGGCCGGGCCCGTTCAGGAACTCGGCCAGCTCGGCGCGGCGCAGCGCCGAACGGAAGTCCGAGACATTCGACAGGATGCCGAGCACGTCCATGATCGGGAAGCGGCCATCGGCAGTGACCTGCTCGCCTGCGCAGCCGGCCAGGACGAGGGCTCCGCCGCCGGCGGCGAAAAGGGAACGACGCGTGATCACCGGCGCTTCTCCTTGAAAGGGCGCGAATCGGCCCGTGGCTTGGGGCCGCGGCCTTTTCGCGCCGCGGGCGGCCCAGGGCAAGCCCCGAGACGTCCTGCCCTGTCCGGACGCCGCTTTCGCGCTACATTGCGCCCATCACGCAGGAAGCCCCGCCTTGGTCCAGGTCACCTCCCCCGCCTTCAAGCAGAATGCCGCCCGCGCCCTGGCCGATGCAGGCCTGCAGAAGGCGCTGGGCAAGGCCAAGGGCGCCTTCCTGCAGCGCCGCGCCGAGGCGGTGGCCCGCCTGCCGGAATTCGAGCAGCTGCGCGACATCGGCCGCGACATCAAGAACCACACGCTGGCGAACCTCGATTTCTACCTGGAAACCTATGCCGCGAATGTCGAGGGCGCCGGCGGCACGGTGCATTGGTGCTCGACCGCCGAGGACGCCCGCGCCGCGGTGCTCGAGATCTGCCGCAAGGCCGGCGCGCGCACCGTCACCAAGGGCAAGTCGATGATCTCCGAGGAGATCGGCATCAACGACCACCTCGAGGCGCACGGCATCACCCCGGTCGAGACCGACCTCGGCGAATACATCATCCAGCTGCGGCGCGAGCACCCCTCCCACATCATCGCCCCCGCCTTCCACCTGAACCGCGAGGATTGGGAGGCGGATTTCCGCCGCATGCACACCGACCTCGACCCCAACCGCGTTTTCAACGAGCGCCGCGACATCCTGACCGAGGCGCGCACCCGGCTGCGCGACCGCTTCCTCGCGGCCGACGTCGGCATCACGGGGGCGAACTTCCTGATCGCCGAGACCGGGTCGTCCGTCATCGTGACCAACGAGGGCAATGGCGACCTCACGCAGACGCTGCCGCGCGTACACATCGCGCTGGCGTCGATCGAGAAGGTGGTGCCGACGCTGGAGGACGCGACATCGCTGCTGCGGCTGCTGGCGCGGTCCGCCACGGGGCAGGATTTCTCGGTCTACACGACCTTCAGCACGGGTGGGCGGCGGCCGGGCGACCTCGACGGGCCCGAGGAATACCATGTCGTGCTGATCGACAACGGCCGGTCGAACATGATCGGCTCCGAGTTCCAGGACATGCTGCGCTGCATCCGCTGCGCCGCCTGCATGAACCACTGCCCGGTCTATGGCGCGACCGGCGGGCACGCCTATGGCTGGGTCTATCCTGGGCCAATGGGCAGCGTGCTGACGCCCTCGCTGGTGGGCATCGACAAGGCGGCACAACTGCCGAACGCATCGACCTTCTGCGGCAAGTGCGAGAGCGTCTGCCCGGTGAAGATCCCGCTGCCGAACCTGATGCGGCACTGGCGGGAGCGGGAGTTCGAACGCCACCTGACGCCGGGCGCGATGCGGCGCGGGCTGGGGCTCTGGGCCTGGTTCGCGAAGCGGCCGCAGGCGTATCGCATCGCGACGCGCGCGGCGATCGGCGCGCTCGGGCTGCTCGGCCGCGGCAAGGGCGCGTTCCGGTCGCTGCCGCTGGCGGGCGGCTGGACCGCGGGGCGCGACCTGCCGGTGCCGGAAGGCGGGACCTTCATGGCGCGCTACGCGCAGCAGCAGCGGAAGCGGTGATCCGATGAGCAAGGACGCCATCCTCGGCGCCGTCCGCCGCGGGCTGAAGCGCGGTCCGCTGCCGGCCGACCAGCGCGCCATGCTGGAGGGGCGCCTGGCCACCCATCCGCGCCATCTGATCCCGGCGCGGTCCCGCGTGCCGCGGCCCGAGCAGATCGCGCTGTTCATCCGCAATGTCGAGAAGGAGTTCGGCACCGTCGCGCGCGTGGCCGACGCCGACGCGATTCCCGGTGCCATCGCCGATTACCTGGCGCAGCAGAACCTCGAACCCCGCTTCGTGCTGGCGCCGCATCCCGACCTGGCCGCGCTGCCCTGGGCGAACCGCCCGCTGCTGCGGTTTGAGGCACGGCGCGCGGCGCCCTCTGACGCCGTCTCGGTGCAGCACGGCTTCGCCGCGATCGCCGAGACCGGCACGCTCATGCTGCCCTCCGACGCCACACGCCCGACCACGCTGAACCTGCTGGCCGAGACCGAGATCGTCGTGCTGCGCAGCAGCCGCATCGTCGGCGCCTACGAGGAAGCCTGGGACATCCTGCGTCGCGAGCGCAGCGACCCGGTGACCAGCGGTTTCATGCCGCGCAACGTCATGCTGGTGACGGGCCCCTCGCGCAGCGCGGATATCGAGCAGACGCTGGAACTGGGCGCGCATGGCCCGCGGCGGCTGCACATCGTGCTGGTGGAGGACGACCCGGCGGAGACGCCCGGGGTCGGCCCGTCGCACGACCCCGCGGCCGCGAAGTCGGATGCCCCGGTCGCGCCGCCGGCCGAAGGCGACCGCGCCGCCACGGCGAAGCCCGCCCGGCCCAGGCGCGCGAAGGGCAGGACCGACTCCACGACTCCGCCGGGGGCATGACACGCCGCCGCCTCCGCGGCCTGACGGAGGCCGACCGCGCGCTGTGGCGCGCCTATGCCGCGGAGGTCGCGCCGCTGCCCGGGCGCGGATTGCCGCCCGCG
>NZ_JACADR010000314.1 GCF_016106005.1 Roseomonas rosulenta | reverse complement strand
CGCCAGCAGCAGCGCGCGGAACAGCGCCAGCGGCGGGTAGCCGGGCCGGCCGGTGGGTGCGCGCAGCGGCGCCAGCAGGCGCTCCATCGGCGCCCAGTCGATCAGGCCGACAATGCAGTCCAGACGATGATTGGAACCCGCCCCTGCCGGCAGAAGCGCCTCCGCCAAGCTCGCCTGTCCGATCCGACGCTGACCCATCCCCGCCTCTTCGTCACTCCAACGGCACGAGAGAATCAGCACTCACCGCCATCAGCCAGGCGTTTCGCAGAGGTCTCCGATGAAGCCAGGCTCCCACCCCATCCGGAAATGATCGCTTGGCGTCGAAAGTCCCGAATTCGCCATCGGGGCAACTGGCTGGTTGCCCTCATACAGCCAAGAAATGCCCAGTCCTGCGCCGAAGTAGAGCCCGCTCGGCAACTTAGCCGACGCAGGAGGAACAAAAGACAAGCCACACGTGACGGCCATCGCCGATACGGCAAAACGATCGTATCTCATGCAAGCACCATCGATTGCGCCGACCGCCGATTTTGCCAGAGGAAGCCTTGCAAACAGGTGATCCATATTCCTATGCAGCGCGCAATATATTTCGATACTTAGATACGTGGGGTGGTCGGCGTTGCTGGAGGTGTTGCCCTAACAGCATAGGAGCATGCGAAGGGTACAACTCACCCCTGCGGCATGCCCTCCGGCACCACGGTGCGGATCAGGCTCGCATCCAGCGCCTCATAGTCGTGGTAGCCGATCGTCTCATACAGCTGGGCGCGGGTCTGCATGCGCCCAACCATGTTCTGCGTGCCGCCGTCGCGGCGGATCGCGGCATACAGCTCCTCCATGCCGCGCGCGGCGACGCGCAGGTGGCTGACCGGCCAGATCACCATGGCGTAGCCCATCGCCTCGAACTCCGCCGCCGTGAAGAAGGGCGTGCGGCCGAACTCGGTCATGTTCGCCAGCAGCTTCACGCCGGGCATGCGCTGCGCGAATTCCACGAACATCTCGCGCGTCGTCAGCGCCTCGGGGAAGATCGCATCCGCCCCTGCATCGAGATACATCCGCGCGCGCGCCACCGCGCCCTCGATCCCCTCGCTCGCGGCCGCATCGGTGCGCGCGATGATGACCAGGTGCCGACGCGCACGCCGCGCCGCCGCCACCTTCGCCGCCATGTCCTCGGCGCTTGCCAGCTTCTTGTCGTTGAGGTGCCCGCACTTCTTGGGCAGCAGCTGGTCCTCGAGGTGCACGGCCCCTGCCCCGGCTTCCTCGAAGCAGCGGACCATGTGCATGACGTTGAGCGCCTCGCCATAGCCGGTGTCGCCGTCGACCAGCACCGGCAGGCCGGAGGCGCGCACCACCTGGCGGATGTGCCAGGCGACATCGTCCACCGTGATCATGCCGAGGTCGGGCAGGCCCATCGTGGCGGACATTGCAGCACCCGACATGTAGAGCGCCTCGAACCCCGCCTTCTTCGCGAGCAGTGCCGAGATGCCCAGATGCGCGCCCGGCATCTGCAGGATGCCCGGTGCTTCGAGCATGCGGCGGAAGCGCAGCCCGGCCGGTTCCTCGGGCAGGTCGTCGGCGATCACATATGGCATGGCAGGGCTCCCTCGCGGCGAGCCCTGCCTATAGTCCAGCCGCGGCGCGCTTCCCAGCCGTGGCGCTCAGAAGAAGATCAGCGTCACCAGGACGAACAGCGGGATCAGGAACACCAACGCCCAGCCGCAATAGCCGAAGAATGAGGGCATGCGTTCGCCGTATTCCTCGACGATCGCCTTGACCATGAAGTTGGGCGCATTGCCGATGTAGGAATTGGCCCCCATGAACACCGCGCCGCAGGAGATGGCCGCGAGCGTCAGCGCGCCCTGGGTCATCAGGAAGCCCGGGTCGCCGCCCGCGAGGTTGAAGAACACCAGGTAGGTCGGCGCGTTGTCGAGGAAGGATGAGAGCAGGCCGCTCAGCCAGAAGAACACCCACGGGACCGGCTGCCCGGCCGCATCCGTGGTCATCGCCACCAGCGGCGCGGCGGCGCCCTCGCTGCCCGCGCGCAGGATGGCCAGCACCGGCGCCATGGTGATGAAGATCGCGGCGAACAGCTTCGCCACCTCCAGGATCGCGCCCCAGGCGAAGCCGTTCGCCACGCGCAGCTCGGTGCCGGTCAGGCGCATCGACACCCAGGCGATGGCCAGGAACACCGCGACGCCGACCAGCCGCTCGATGCCGATGGTCTCGCCCAGCAGATGCGCATCGCCCGGGCGCCAGTAACCCTGCACCAGAACCATCGCCACCACCACGCCGATCAGCGCGAGGTTGACCAGCCCCTCGACCTTGAGCGGCTCGCGCGCGCCGGTGTCCGGGACCACCGGCTTCTCCCGCGCCCATGCCAGGCTGTCGAGGACGTAGTAGACGGCGAGCAGGATGATCGCGCAGGTGAGGAATTCGCTGAACAGGTGCGTGGTGGTCCAGAAGAACGACACGCCCTTGAGGAAGCCCAGATACAGCGGCGGATCGCCGAGCGGCGTGAGCGAGCCGCCGATATTGCTCACCAGGAAGATGAAGAAGACGAAGGTGTGCGTCTTGCGCTTGCGGAAGGCGTTGGCGCGCAACACCGGGCGGATCAGCAGCATCGAGGCCCCGGTCGTGCCCATCAGCGACGCGATCACCGTGCCGAAGGCCAGCAGCGCCGTGTTGGTGGCGGGCGTGCCGACCAGCGCGCCTTTCAGCAGCACCCCGCCGCCCGTCACATACAGCGCCAGCAGCAGCGCGATGAACGGGATGTATTCCTGCAGGACGATGTGCCAGACCTCGCCGGCGGCGGCCTGTGGGCCGAAGACGATCGCGAAGGGGATCACCAGCAGCACGCCCCAGCCCGCGGCGATCTTGCCGTAGTGGTGGTGCCACACATGCCCCGCCACCAGCGGCATGATGGCGATCGACAGCAGCAGCCCGGCGAAGGGGATGCCCCAGGCGAGGGACATGCCGGCCCCGGACACGCCCGCTGCAGCGGCGGGCTGGGCGGCGGCCGCCAGCACCAGGGCAACGGCGGGGATCGCGGCAAGGGAGCGGCTGAGGCGCATCATCGGTCCGGTCTTGCGTTGCGGCCGGCATCCGTCCCGGCCCGGCCCGTGGCTTGCAGGATCATCGCCCCGGCCACAAGGGGGCGGCCCCCCTTTTCCACCCCCGCCCCCGGCCCTAGGTTGCGGGCCGGACAGGAGACAATGCGATGGACATGAGCGGCGAGCGCCGCATTCCCGCCGCCCGCACGCGGGTCTGGGATGCGCTGAACGACCCCGAGATGCTGCGCGCCGCGATCCCCGGGTGCGAATCCGTCACGCGCACCGCCGACGACGCCTTCGAGGCGAAGCTCGCGCTCAAGATCGGCCCCATGGCGGCGAAGTTCGGCGCCAAGGTGAAGCTCGAGAACATCAACGCCCCCGCCTCCTACACCATCAGCGGCGAGGGCAATGGCGGCGCCATGGGCTTCGCCAAGGGCGGGGCCGACGTGGCGCTCGAGGAAGTGGGGCCCGAGGAGACGGTGCTGCGCTACACGGTGAAGGCGCAGGTCGGCGGCAAGATGGCGCAGCTCGGCGCGCGGCTGATCGACAGCACCGCCAAGCAGATGTCCGACCAGTTCTTCGACCGCTTCGCCGCGGCCCTCACGCCGCCGGCCCCGGCCGAGGAAGCCGCGCCCGCCGCCGCCGCGCCTGCCGCACCGCGCGCGCCCATCACCACGCCGGCTGGTCTCTCGATTTTCGACCTGCTGCCCGAGGCGCCGCTCGGCATCCCGCTGATGGCCTGGATCGGCGGGGCGATCTGGCTCGTCATTCTCGCGCTGATGTTCCTGTGAGCGGGACCGGCGCCGCCGTGCACGCCCCCATCGCGGCACCGCGGCGATGACCGCGCCGCTTCCCGACAGCGTCGAGGCCACGCAGGCGCTGCTCGCCGCCGGCGGCTACGTGGCGGACCGCGCGCTCGCGACCACGGTGCACCTGGCGCTGCGCATGGGCCGCCCGCTGTTCCTCGAGGGCGAGCCCGGCACCGGCAAGACCGAGATCGCGAAGGTGCTCGCGAAGATGCTGCCGCGCCACCTGGTGCGGCTGCAGTGCTATGACGGGCTTGATCTCTCGGCCGCGGCCTATGAGTGGAACCACGCGAAGCAGTTGATGGCGATCCGCCTCGCGGAAGCGGCCGGCGAGACCGACCGCGAGGCGCTCGAGCGCGGCATCTACGACCGCCGCTTCCTGCAGTCCCGCCCGCTGCTGCAGGCGCTGGAGGGCGAGCCCGCGGTCCTGCTGATCGACGAGCTCGACCGCGCCGACGAACCCTTCGAGGCCTTCCTGCTCGAGATCCTGGCGGATTTCCAGATCACCATCCCGGAGCTCGGCACGATCCGCGCGATGACGCCGCCGGTCGTGATCATCACCTCGAACCGCACGCGCGAGGTGCATGACGCGGTGCGCCGGCGCTGCCTCTACCACTGGGTGAACTATCCCGACGCGGCGCGCGAACGCGCCATCCTGCAGCTGCGCGCACCAAGCCTGCCGGAGAAGCTTTCCGCGCAGATCGTGGCCTTCGTACAGAAGGTCCGGCAGGGCGACTACTTCAAGCTGCCCGGCGTGGCCGAGACGATCGACTGGGCGCAGGCGCTGAGCGCGCTGGACGCGAAGGAACTCGAACCGGGCGCGGTCGACGAGACGCTCGGCGTGCTGCTGAAATACCAGGACGACATCGCGAAGCTGCGCGGCGCCGAGGCGGCGCGCCTGATCGCCGAGGCGGCGGGATGACGCCCGGGCGCGGG
>NZ_JACADR010000313.1 GCF_016106005.1 Roseomonas rosulenta | reverse complement strand
GGTTCGGATAGAGCCGCGGATAGGTGACCTGGTCGGCCGGGCCGGGCGGACGTATCGGCCCGACCTTCCCGCAGGCGCCGAGCAGCAGCAGCAAGGCCAGCGCGCCCAGCATGCCGCGCGCGACCCGCGGGGCCGCGCGCCCGCCGCCATCACGCCGCGGCGCCGGCGCGCTCACGCGAGTCGCGCCTTCCATTCCGCTGCCATCGCCGCGACATTGGCCGGCGCCGTGCCGCCATAGGAGGTGCGCGACCGTACCGAGGCCGCGACGGACAGCACGTCGTAGACGCCTTCATGGATGCGCGGCTCGGCCTCGCGCATTTCCTCGATGGTCAGGCCGGCGAGATCGACGCCCAGCCCCTCGGCCTTCTGCACCAGCGCGCCCGTGACGTGATGCGCGTCGCGGAAGGGCATCTTCAGTTCGCGCACCAGCCAGTCCGCCAGGTCGGTCGCGGTCGAGAACCCTGCGCCCGCGGCCGATGCCAGCCGCCCCACATCGGGCTTCAGGTCCCGCACCATGCCGGCGGTGGCGGCGAGGACCAGCGTCATGGTCTCGGCGGCGTCGAAGACGCCTTCCTTGTCCTCCTGCATATCCTTGAAATAGGTCAGCGCGAGGCCCTTCATCACGGTCAGCAGCCCGACCAGCGCACCCACCACGCGCCCGGTCTTGCCGCGCACGAGCTCCGCCGCATCCGGGTTGCGCTTCTGCGGCATGATCGAGCTGCCGGTGGTGAAGGAATCCGACAGCTTCACGAACCCGAAATAGGGGTTCGTCCAGATGACGATCTCCTCGGCGAAGCGCGACAGGTGCGTGGCGCACATCGAGCACGCGAACAGGAATTCCGCGGCGAAGTCGCGCGAGGCCACGGAATCCAGGCTGTTGCGCGTCGGTCCGTCGAAGCCCAGGGCCTTCGCCGTCATGTGCCGGTCGATCGGGAAGCCGGTGCCCGCCAGCGCCGCCGCACCTAGCGGGCATTCGTTCATCCGCGCCCGGCAGTCGCGCAGCCGCGACAGGTCGCGCGAGAGCATCTCGACATAGGCCAGGAAATGATGCCCGAGCGTCACCGGCTGCGCCGGCTGCAGATGCGTGAAGCCCGGCATCACCGTGCCGGCATGTTCCTCGGCGCGGGCCACCAGGGCGCGCATCACGTCCTCGATCTGGCCGGATAGCCCGTCGATCGCGTCGCGCACCCACAGGCGGACATCGAGCGCCACCTGGTCGTTGCGCGACCGCCCGGTGTGCAGACGCTTGCCGGCATCGCCGATGGCGGCGGACAGCCGCGCCTCCACGTTCATGTGGATGTCCTCGAGCGCCTCGTCGAAGGGAAAATCCCCCTTCTCGATGCGCGCGGC
This sequence comes from Roseomonas rosulenta, assembly GCF_016106005.1. GTDB lineage: Bacteria > Pseudomonadota > Alphaproteobacteria > Acetobacterales > Acetobacteraceae > Neoroseomonas > Neoroseomonas rosulenta. The sequence continues at coordinate 3,447 of NZ_JACADR010000313.1, read as the reverse complement.
GATGTCGGTCAGGCCGCGTCGGATATCGGCCTCGTCATCGGCGGAAATGATCCCCACATGCGCCAGCATCGCGGCATGGGCGAGCGAGCCGCGGATATCCTGCCGCCACATCTTGCGGTCGAAGCCGATCGAGGCGTTGATCGCCTCCATGATGGCGGAGGGGCCTTCCGCGAAGCGTCCGCCCCATTGCCGATTGGCGTTGCTGCTCACGTGCTTGTGCTCACCTTGGGGGGTGTCTCTCGTGCTGTCCCGTTCGCGCCGTTCGCTGCTCGCCACCGCCCCGGCGCTGGCGGCGGCCACCCTGATACAGGCCGGGCTTCCGGCGCGTCCAGCCATGGCCGCGCCGCATGGGCTGAACCGACTGCGGGAAAACGACGCCGCGCTGCCCGAGATCACCTTCGCCAACGCGGAAGGCCGGCCCCATACCCTGGCGGACTTCGCCGGGCGCGGCCTGGTCATCAACCTCTGGGCGACCTGGTGCCCGCCCTGCGTGGCCGAGATGCCCGCGCTCGATCGCCTTGCGGCCGTGCTGGAGCGGGAGAACATCCAGGTCCTGCCGCTCTCGTCTGACCGTGGCGGGCGCGAGGTGGTGCAGGCCTTCTACGACCGCACCCGGGTGCAGACCCTGCGCGTGTGGCTCGACCCGCGCGGGGCAGCGGCGCGCGCGCTCGGTGCGCGCGGCCTGCCCACCACCCTCATCGTCGATCGCGGCGGGCGGGAGCGCGCCCGGCTGGAGGGCGATGCCGCCTGGGACGCGCCGGAGTTCATGGCCGCCATCCGCCGTCTGGTGGGGCGCGCCGCAGCGCCGGCGACACGCGGGGCCTGACCTGCGGCGCCTGCGTGCCGTGCGGCCGCCGAAACCGGTTGACACACCCCCCCGCCCCGCGTGACGGGTCCGGCGCAGATGACGATCGCGCCGTCCACCCCGCTCCTGCCCGTCCGTCGCCGGCTGGTGCTGCACGTGCCGGGCTACGAGCCCCTCACGGCCGAGGCGCAGCAGCGCCGCCTCGCGCGCACGCTTGACCGCAGTGCCGCCACCTGGGGCCTGGCGGCCACGACCGGCCCCGGCACGCCGGCGCCTGACGGCGTGGTGCGCGCCTTTCCCGCGCGGCTGTCCGGTCCCGGATGGTCCACCGAGGCCGAGATCCGCATCCTCGCCTGGGACGACCTGATCGTGCGCGACCTGGCGGTCCCGCTGCCCTTGCGGATCATGCGCGGCGGCACGGCGCTGGCCCGCCTGCTGGCCGACGGCACGCTGGCCCGCTACGGCCGCGCACATTGGCGCTACCTGCTGTTCGTGGCGCTGCCGGTGGCGCTGCTGGGCGGGGCGGTGCTGGCCGGGCTGCTGGCCGGGCGGGTGCTCGGCGGCTGGCCGGGGCTGGCGCTGGGCGTGGCGGTGGCGCTGGGCCTGGTGCTGCTGGCGGACCGCCGGGCGCATCTGGGGCACCTGTTTGCCGACTGGTCCTTCGCGCGGGACCTCGCCGCTGGCGCGCGGCCCGAGATCGCCGCGCGGATCGCCCGCTTCGCGGAGGAGATCGCCGCCGCGCGCCGCGCCCGCGAGGTGGACGAGGTGGTGCTGACCGGCCACAGCCTCGGCATGGTCCTGCTGGCGCAGGCGCTGGCCGATGCGCTGGCCAACGACCCCGACCCGCCGCGCCCGGCGCCGCGCCTGGTGCTGGCGGGGCTCGGCTCCTCGCTACTCAAGGTCGCGCTGATGCCGCAGGCGGGGCGGCTGCGCGCCGCGGTGGGGCGGATCGCCACGGCGCCGGGGCTCGCCTGGCTGGAATACACATCCCGGCGCGACCTGGTGTCGTTCCACCGGGCCGATCCGGTGGCGGTGCTGGGCCTGCCCGGAACCGGGCCGCGCATGGAGCGCATCCATCCCCGCGCCATGCTGGACGAGGCCGGCTGGCGGCGCGTGCGGCTGTCGATGCTGCGGGCCCACCGCATCTACGTGACCGGCAACGGGCGCCGGTATTTCTATGACTGGGGGCTGATCGCCTGCGGTCCGGGCGCTGTCGGGCGCGACCCCGGCCCCGAACGGCTGATCGGCCCTGACGGCGCGCTGCGCCGCGCCGCACACGAGGCTACCGCATGACGCCGCTGCTCGCGAAACTGCTTCATGGCCTGTGCATGGTAGCTTGGTGGGTCATCCGCCGGCCCTTCGAACGCAAGTCGAAGCGCAACGTGCTGCTGCGCGACGCGATGGACCTGCGGGAGAAGGCGGTGCTCGGCGTGTCCTTCACCGGGCTCGGGCTGATCCCCTTCGCCTATATCGCGACCGGCTTCCCGGCCGCACTGGACCAGGCCTTCTCGCCCGCGCGCGCCCTCGCGGGGCTGGTGCTGTTCGTCACGGCACTGGGGCTGTTCTACGCCACGCACAAGGCGCTCGGGCGCAACTGGTCAGTCACGCTCGCGGTGCGCGCCGAGCATTCTCTCGTGACCGGCGGGGTCTATCGTTTCGTTCGCCACCCGATGTACACGGCCTTCTGGATGTGGGCGATCGCGCAGGCCCTCACCCTGCAGAACTGGCTGGCTGGCCCGGCCGGAATCATCGGCTTCGGCACGCTCTACCTGCTGCGCGTGGCGCGCGAGGAAGCGCTGATGCGCGAGACCTTCGGCGCGGACTGGGAGTCCTACGCCGCGCGCACGCCGCGCATCCTCCCCTTCGCCCCGCCCGGCAGCCACTGACCCGCGACCCGCCCATGCCGGGCCCGACGCGCCGCGCCGCCCTGGTGGGGCTTGCCACCGCGGTCACCGCCTGCGCGGCGGAGCCGGAGGTCCCGCTGCCCGGCCCGCCGCGCGGGCGCGTGGTGCTGCTGCGCGGCCTGGCCAACGTGTTCTCGACCGGCATGGACGAGCTCGAGGAGGCGCTGCGCCGCGAGGGCTACGACGCCGCCGTGCACAACCACCTCGACTGGGCCGCGCAGGCCGATGCGGCGCTGGCCCTTGCGCGCGAGGGGCGCCTGCCGCGGCCCTTCGCGGTGGTCGGGCACTCGCTCGGCGCCGATGACGGCATCCGCCTGGCCGCCCGCTTCGGCCAGGCGACCGGCATGATGGACGTGCTGGTCACCTTCGACCCGGTGCTGGTGCGCGACGTGCCGCGCGGGCCCGCGCTGGTGCGCAACTACTTCCAGGGCAACGACGTCTGGGGCGGCGCGCGCCTTGCGGCGGCGCGCGGCTTCACCGGCGTGTTGGAGAACCGCCCGGTGCGCGGCGACAACCACTTCACCATCGACAAGGACCCCACGCTGCACCGCGAGGTGATCGCGCTGCTCGGCGCCACCCGGCCGGCGGACCCGCCCCGCCGCGCGCCGTGACGCCCCGGCTGACATCCGGCGCACGAAACTCCGGCTCGCGGCCCGGAGTGCCGGACAGCCGCCGCTCAGCCGGACGCAGGCTCCGGGCGCGCCGTGCCGGTGCCGGCGCGCGGCCCGCGCTGCCATC
>NZ_JACADR010000312.1 GCF_016106005.1 Roseomonas rosulenta | reverse complement strand
ATCTCATCCCCCCATCTGCTCGCGGCCGGACCCTGCGGCGCGGGGCGGCGCCGCGCAAGCGGGGGCTGTTCACCGGCGCCGGCCGGCGTTCTAGGCTCGATGCGATCCAGCCGGGACAGACCGCCATGATGAACCGCCGCGCCGCGCTCGCCGCTCCCCTCGCCCTCGCGCCGCTCGCCGCCCGCGCGCAGGCGCCGGCCTGGCCGGACAAGCCGGTGCGCCTGATCGTGCCGACGCTGGGCGGCGCGGGCACCGCCGATACCGTCGCGCGCATCCTGGCGCAGGAGCTCGACAAGCGCCTGCCGCAGCGCGTGGTGGTGGAGAACCGCGCCGGCGCCAACGGCAATGTCGGCGCCGCCACCGCGGCGCGCAGCGCGCCCGACGGCTATACCTTCCTGTGGGGCTGGGCGGGCACGCTCGCCACCAACCCGGCGCTGTACCGCGACCTGCCCTTCGACCCGCTGCGCGACTTCGACCCGGTGGTGCTGGTGGGCAACGTGCCCAACATCCTGGTGGTGAACCGCGCGCTGGGGCCGCGCACGCTGGCGGAATTCACCGCCTATGCGCGCGCGAACCCGGGTCGGATCAACTTCGGGTCGACCGGCAACGGGTCCTCGATGCACCTGGCGGGCGAGCTCTACCGCCAGATGACCCAGACCGACATGCAGCACGTGCCCTATTCCGGCCCCGCGCCGGCGGTGACCGACCTGCTGTCCAACCGCATCCAGGCGATGTTCAACCTGGTGACCGGCGCGCTGCCGCAGGTCCGCGCCGGGGAGGTGATCCCGCTCGCGATGCTGGACGATGCGCGATCCCCGCAGCTGCCCGACGTGCCGACCACGGCGGAGCTCGGCCTGGCGGGGCTGACCTTCGGCACCTGGTTCATGGTGATGGCGCCCAAGGGCACGCCGGGGCCGATCATCGACCGGCTGAACACGCTGGTGAACGAGGTGATCGTCGACCCCGAGGCGAAGCAGCGGCTGGAAGGCGCGGGGCTAGTGCTGCTGGGCGGCACGCGGGCCCGCGCGGCGGAGTTCCTGGCGGTGGAGATCCGCAGGCATGCGGAGATCGTGCGGGCGAGCGGGGCGCGGGTGGACTGAAATCCGGCCGATAAAGGTCAATCCTTTGTCGGCCGGATTTGAGGCGTTGGCCCCGCGCGCGGCCGCCCAGCCGCCCCGCGCGCCATGCCGACAGGCCAAGGATTACGCATCTGGCCCGTCGGCATGAGCGGGCGCCCGCGCCACCGCAACGCGCGGAGGGCGCGGCGCATCGGGCGCGCGCCATGAGGGTCCATGAGCGCACGCGCCTGGTCCCTGCTGATCGCCCTGTCCGTCCTGTGGGGCGGGTCCTTCTTCTTCGTCGGCGTGGCGGGGCCCGAGGTCCCGCCGCTGACACTGGTCACGCTGCGCGTGGCGATCGCTGCGGCGATCCTGTGGGCGGCGATCCCGCTCCTGGGCGTGTCCGCGCCGCGTGGCGCGCGCGCCTGGGGCGCGATCGCCGCGATGGGGCTGCTCAACAACGCCATCCCCTTCACGCTGATCGTCTGGGCGCAACAGGCGCTGCCCTCCGGCCTGGCCGCCATCCTGAACGCCACCACGCCGCTCTGGACCGTGCTGGTCGCGCATGCATTCACCCAGGAGGAGACGGCAACGCGCGCGAAAGTCGCGGGGGCGTTGTTCGGTTTCGCCGGTGTCGGGGCGATGATGGGGCCCGACCTGCTGGCCGGCGCGGCGACGGCGGGCTGGGCCACCGCCGCGATGCTGGCTGCGACGCTGTCCTATGCCTTTGCCGGCGTTTTCGGGCGGCGCTTCCGCGGGTTGGGTATTTCGCCCATGCAGGCGGCGCTGGGCCAGGTCACGGCCTCGGCGGTGATGATGCTGCCACTGGCGCTGGCCTTCGAGCACCCCTGGAGCCTGCCACGCCCGTCCGCGATGGCCGCGGGGGCGGTGCTGGGCCTCGCGGCGCTGTCCACCGCGCTGGCCTACGTCCTGTATTTCCGCATCCTGGCGCTGGCCGGCGCGGTGAACCTGCTGCTGGTGACCTTCCTGATCCCGGTCAGCGCCATCCTGCTCGGTACGCTGGTGCTGGGTGAAGCACTGGCGCCGCGGCACCTGTTGGGCATGGCGCTGATCGGCCTGGGCCTGGCGGCGATCGACGGCAGGCCGTTCAACTACGCCTCGCGCAGTCTGCGCTCGTAGTGACGATAGTACTTGTCGGTGATCTGGTCGGTCTTGACCACCACCGCGACATCCGTGGTGTTGAACTGGTGGTCCAGCACGGCGCCGTCGCCCACGAAGCCGCCCAGGCGCAGATAGCCCTTCACCAGCGGCGGCAGCGCGACCAGCGTGCGCTTCACGTCGATGGTGGCAGGGTCGCGCCGCAGCATCGGCACGTAGCGGTCGGGCAGCGCGACCGGGCGGATCGCCTCCGGCGCCATGTGGTTCGCCGCGAGATAGGTGAGCTCGTCCGCCAGCGCATCGAGGTCGGTGCCGGGCAGGGACGCGCAGCCGAACATCAGCGCGATCTCGTGCTTAAAGACATAGGCCGCGATGCCGCCCCAGAGCAGCTGCAGCGTGCCGCGCGTGCGGTAGGCCGCATCAACGCAGGACCGCCCCAGTTCCAGCACCTCGCCGTCGAAGGCGACCAGGCGCGAGATGTCGTATTCGCCCGCCGAATACCAGCGCCCCAGCGCCGCCGCCGCCGGCCGGCGGATCAGGCGATAGGTGCCCACCACCGACTTCGCGCCCTCGCCCCGGTCGTGGTCCACCACCAGAAGGTGGTCGGCCACCGCGTCGAAATCGTCGCGGTCGCGCTGCGCGGCGGCGGTGGCGGCGTCGGCATGCGCGCCCATCTCGCCATAGAAGACGCGATAGCGCAGTGCCTGCACGGCATCGATCTCGCCGGCATCGACCGCGAGGCGCACGCCGAGATTGCCCGACCGGAGCTCCCCGAAGCCGGGGTCCGTCCCGGTCATGTGCCGGTTCCGGAGGGGCGGCGGCGCGCCGGCGCGCGGGGGGGCTCTGCCGCCGGCCTGCGCCCGAACAGCTCGAGCCGCTGGCCGACCAGGTCGAAGCCCAGCCGTGTCGCGAGTCGCCGGGCCAGCGCCTCGAACTCCTCGTCGGCGAATTCGATCACCCGGCCGCTGTCCACGTCGATCAGGTGGTGGTGGTGGCCGCGATCGGCGAGGTCGTATCGCGCGCGCCCGCCGCCGAAGTCGCGCTTCTCGAGGATGCCGTTCTCCTCCAGCAGGCGCACGGTGCGGTAGACGGTCGCGATCGAGACCTTGCTGTCGAGCGCGAGCGCCCGGCGGTACACATCCTCGACATCCGGATGGTCCTCGGCGTCGCTCAGCACGCGCGCGATCAGCCGCCGCTGCCCGGTCATCTTGAGGCCACGCTCGATGCACAGTCGCTCGATGCGGGAGGGCGGCGATTCGGCGGGCGTCGCGCGCGGGCGGGTCCGGCTGTCCATCAGGTCGTCAGCATCCGGGAGATGGTCGCGCCAGGTGAGGCGCGGGCCCGGACCATAGTCCCGCGCCGGTCGGCCGGCCAATCCTTGCGTGATGGGCGGCTCAGCCGCCCTTGGCCTTCCCGCGCGACCGCGGCGTGGTGCCGAGGCCGATCTTCTTCGCCAGCGAGGACCGGTGCTTCGCGTAGTCCGGCGCCACCATGGGGTAGTCGGCGGGCAGGCCCCAGCGCTCGCGATACTGTTCCGGCGAGAGGTTGTAGGAGGTCTTGAGATGCCGCTTCAGCATCTTCAGCTTCTTCCCATCCTCGAGGCAGATGAGATAGCCGGGCGTGATGGACTTCTTGATCGGCACCGCCGGCTGCGGGCGCTCGGGCTCGGGCGGCGGTGCGCTGCCCACGCCGGACAGGGTGCGGAACACTTCCTGGATCAGGTTCGGAAGTTCGGCCGCCGGCACCGGGTTGTGCGACACATGCGCTGAGACGATCTGCGCCGTCAGGCCGAGAAGTTCGCTGCTGGGATTGGATTCGGGCACGACGGAGCCCCCTTTCTTGTTTCTCTGTCGCGGGTTTCTACCCCGCGTCCGAGAAGGCGTCCATGTTGGAAAGGATAAATTTCTTGAAACCTGAGGCCTATCCACCATCGGGTGAAGAAAAATCAGCGGCTCGCGTGCTCGACATCACCGCCGAGACTTGCCCGATGACCTTCGTGCGGGTCCGCCTGGCGCTCGATCGACTGCCGCCCGGTGCGATACTCGAAGTCCTGCTGAAAGGTGAGGAACCGCGCCGCAACGTTCCGCGAACCGCCGCCGAGCAGGGCCACCAGGTGCTGTCGCAGGCCGAATTGCCGGGCGGACTCATGCGCCTGGTGCTGCGCCGCAAGGGCTGAGCGGCAGCCGCAGCACCAGCGCATCCGACCCGTCCGGGTAGTAGCGCCGCCGGCGCCCGGCCTCGGCCGCGCCAAGCCCGGCATAGAGCGCGCGGGCCGGCGCGTTCTGCGCCGAGACCTCCAGGAACATTTCCCTGGCGCCGCGATTCGCCGCCTCGGCCATCAGTGCGCGCATCAGCGCCGCGCCGCATCCGGTCCGCCGCGCCGCGGGGCGCACGGCCAGGGTCAGGACCTCCGCCTCGCCCGCCGCCACGCGCCCCAGGGCGAATCCGGCAGGTTCCCCCCCGACCACTCCCAGCAGCGCGAAATGCCCCGGCAGCGCGACCAGCAATCCGATCGCCTGGGCCGACCAGCGATCGGCCGGCGCGAAGGCCTCGGCATGCAGCGCCGCGAGCAGCGCCGCCGCCTCCGGACCGACCGGCGCGATGGCGGGCGCGCTCAGGCCGGCACCG
>NZ_JACADR010000311.1 GCF_016106005.1 Roseomonas rosulenta | reverse complement strand
TGTGAGGCCGCTCGCGGCCTCCGGCGTGGCGCGCATCCAGGCGACCGGGGCGGCGGGCGCGGCGGCACCGGGTTCGGGTGGCGGCGATGGCGGGCGTTGACGGTCCCGACCGCGTCGCGCCCGCCGCGGCGCAGTCCAGCACGGCGGCCACCGACCGCGCGCCGCTGATCGCCTTCGTCACCGATGCGGACAGTGACGCCATCCTGCGCGAGACCCTGCTGGCCGAGATGGGCGAGGGTGCCGAGGTCCGCCGCGGCGACATCGTGGCCGCGACCAAGGCCTTGAAGCGCAGCAGCACGCCGCTTGCGCTCGTGGTGGATGTGTCGGGCGTGGACCAGCCGCTGACCGCGCTCGAGGAACTGGCGCTGGTGGTCGAACCTGACGTCCGCGTGCTGGTGATCGGCGAACGCCAGGACGCCGCCTTCTACCGCCAGCTCACCCGCGGGCTCGGGGTGCTGGAGTATCTGTTCAAGCCGCTCACGCAGGAGATGGTCGCGCGCCACCTGCTGCCCTACCTGCGCCAGGGCGCGACGCAGCGCGACATGCATCTGCGCGGCGGGCGCGTCATCACCGTGACCGGGGTGCGCGGCGGGGTCGGCGCCACCACCATCGCGGCCAACCTCGCCTGGCACCTGGGCGAGGAAGCGCGCCGCCACACCGTGCTCTACGATGCCGACCTGCATGCCGGGGCGGCCGCGCTGCTGCTCGGCGCGCGCACCACCAACGGGCTGCGCGCGGCGCTGGAACACCCCGAGCGCGTGGATGAATTGTTCGTCGAGCGCACCGCCCAGCCGGTGGGCGAACGCCTGCACGTGCTGGCCGCGGAGGAGAAGCCCGGCGAGGCGGTGGTGGCGCAGCCTGGCGCGGCCGCGCGGCTGATCACCATGCTGCGCCGGCGCTACAACTTCGTGGTGGTGGACCTGCCCGCGCGCAGCGCGCCGGCGGCGCGCGAGGTGCTGGACATGGCGCACCAGCGCATCCTGGTCACCGACCCATCGCTTGCCGGTGCGCGCGAGATGCTGCGCTACGGCGCGATCCCGAACGCCCCGACGCAGTCGCGCCGCGCCGTGACGGTGCTGAACTGCGTCGGTCAGCCGGGCCTGCTCACCCCCGCCCAGGTGAAGGAAGCGATGGGGGAGGAGCCCGACCTGCAGATCCCCTGGCTTCCGAAGGTGGTTCCCGCCGCGGCCGACCTTGGCGAGGCCGCCGGTGCGAAGCGCGGGCCCTTCCGTACCGCGCTGCTGAAGCTCGTGCAGGAGGTGGCCTCGATCCGCGCCGAGGGCGAGGAGCAGGCGAAGCGGGGGATGTTCGCGCGATGGTTCCGCTAGAGCATCCGGCACCCGCCTTCGGGCGGCTGGTCCGCAAGGACCTTGCCGTCACCGCGCCGACAGCCGCGCCCGAGGCGCCGCAACCCGAGGCGCCGGCCGTGCCCGCCACCGCGCTCACCCCGGTGCAGCGACAGAAGCAGGACCTGCGCGCGCTGTGCCTTGCGCGCATCGATCCCGCCTCGGTCGCAGCCCTGCCGCAGGAGGCGCTCTTCGCCGAGGTCGAGCGCATGATCGCCGAGATCGCCGACGGCCAGCGCATCGGCCTGTCCGCGCGCGAGCAGCGGGAAGTCGCGGCCGAGCTGGTCGACGACATGCTGGGTCTCGGCCCGCTCGCGCCGCTGCTGGAGGACGAGACCGTCACCGACATCATGGTGAACGGCCCCTTCCGCGTCTTCGTCGAACAGAAGGGTCGGCTCACTCAATCCAATGTCCGCTTCCGCGACGGCACGCACCTGGCCGGCATCGCGCAGCGCATCGCCGCCCAGGTCGGGCGGCGAATCGACGAGAGCAGCCCGATGGTCGACGCCCGCCTGCCGGACGGGTCGCGCGTCAACATCATCTTCCCACCGCTCTCGCTGCTTGGTCCCTGCCTGTCGATCCGCAAGTTCGCCAAGCGCAAGATCGACTTCCAGCAGATGGTGAGGAACGGCTCGATCCCGCCGGCGATGGGGCGCGTGCTGGAAATCGCCTCTCGCGCCAGGCTAAACATCATCATCTCGGGCGGCACGGGGTCGGGCAAGACCACCATGCTGAACGCGCTCTCGCGGCTGATCGATCCGACCGAGCGGATCGTGACCTGCGAGGACGCGGCGGAACTGCAGCTGCAGCAGCCGCATGTAATCCCGCTGGAGACGCGGCCCGCCAACCTCGAAGGGCGCGGGGAGGTGACGCAGCGCGACCTGGTCAAGAACGCGCTGCGCATGCGCCCGGACCGCATCATCCTTGGCGAATGTCGTGGCGCGGAAGCCTTCGACATGCTGCAGGCGATGAACACCGGCCATGACGGGTCGATGTCCACCATCCATGCCAACACCACGCGCGATGCCGTCACCCGCATCGAGAACATGGTGCTGATGGGCCAGAACAGCCTGCCCGCGCGCGCTATCCGTCAGCAGATAGTCTCGGCGGTGGACCTCATCATCCAGATCGAGCGCATGCGCGACGGCGTGCGTCGCGTGACGCAGCTGACGGAGGTCTGCGGCCTGGAAGGGGAGGTCGTGGTGCTCAACGACATCTTCCAGTGGGAATACGAGGGGGAGGAACCGGGCGGGAAGCTGCGCGGCACCTACCGCATCAGCCGCGCGCGGCCCGGCTTCGCGCCGCGCCTCGCCTATTTCGGGCTGGAGCGCGCCTGGTATGCGGCGCTGGAGGAGGACCCGTGAACGCCGCGGTACCTCTCCTGCTTGCGCTGCTTCTGGGCATCGGCCTGGCGTTGTGGGGGCTTCACAGCACCGGCAGCAAGGGGCGTGGGCGCCGGCTTGCGGCGCGCTTCGCGGCATACTCGCTGCCTCATGCGCGCGTGCGCATGACCAGTCGGCTTGCGCAGCGCGCGCCGCAGGCCAGCTGGATTCGCATCCCGGCGCCGCTGGAAGCGCGCCTCTCGGCGTTGTTCGGCTGGGATTCGGAACGGCTCGACCAGTATCCGGTGGCGCCGACGCTGATGGTTCTGCTGGCGGCGCTTCCGGCAATGGCCGGCGGCGCCTATGCGGCGAAGCTCGCGGGCGGGGTCGGATGGCTCTCGACCCTGCTGATGTGGGTGCTGTTGGCGCGCTGGATCTTCGCCGTCATCCACCGAAGGCGCGCCGACGCGCTCTACAAGCAGTTGCCCGATGCGCTCGGCATGGTGGTGCGCGCCGTGCGCGCCGGCATTCCGGTGGTCGCGGCGCTTCGAACCGTCGGGCGCTAGGTGCCGGATCCGACCGGGGTGGAGTTCCGCCGCCTGTCGGACCAGCTCGCGATCGGCATCACCATAGAGGATGCGCTGAAGCGCCTCGCGCGGCGCTCGGGGTTGCCGGAATATCGCTTCTTCGCGGTCTCGCTGACGCTGCAGAACAGCGCGGGCGGCAACCTGACCGAGACGCTCGACAACCTGGCGGACGTGGTGCGCAAGCGGGTGGCGACGCGCCAGCGGGGCCATGCGCTGGCCTCCCAGGCGCGGGCGAGCGCCTATGTGCTCTCGGCCGTGCCGGTCTTCGCGGCCTCGGCGCTCATGCTGATCAATCCGCGCTACGTGCTGGTGCTTTTCAACGATCCGCGCGGGAACATCGTGCTCGTCTGTGCCATCGCCTCGCTCGCAACCGGGCTCGGCACTATGAACGCGATCATCCGGCGGAGCCTGTCGTGAACCGGGTGCTTCTGATGCAGGCTGGCTTCGCGATCGTGGCGGCGATGCTGCTTTGCGTGGCGCTGCTGGTGCCGCGCATGCGCCGCGCGGAACGCCTGCAGGCGCGGCTCGCGACGTTGCGCGGGCTGGTCTCCCAGGCGCGACCGGATATGGCACCGCTGCCGCAGCGTATCGCACGCTCGGTCGGGCAGGCGGTGCTGTCGTCCGGGATCGTCAAGGGCGAGACGCTGGCCGAGCTCCAGCGCACCGTCGTCGCGGCGGGCTTCCGCGGCAGCCGGCCGGTCGCGGTGTTCATCGGCGCCAAGGTGATGCTGATGGTGGCCCTGCCGGTGCTGATGCTGCCGCTCTCGGCCGGCCTCGGCCCGATGGGGCGCAACCTCCTGGTGGCCGGCGCCGCGGTGGCGGGTCTCGTGCTGCCGGACATGATCCTGCGTCGCATGAAGGAGGCCCATGCGCGCCAGGTCGAGCGCGGCCTCGCGGATGCGCTCGACCTCATGGTGATCTGCGCCGAATCCGGCCTGCCGCTGGAAGCCGCGGTGGAGCGCGTGGCGACCGAGATGGCCGAGGCGAACCGTGCGCTCGCCGCCGAGTTCGCCAATGTCGGCACCGAGCTGCGCATCCTGTCCGACCGTCGCCAGGCCCTGCAGAACATGGGCGAGCGCACCGGGCTCGAATCCCTGCGGCGCCTGGGCGGGACGCTGGCGCAGACGCTGCAGTACGGCACGCCGCTGTCGCAGGCGCTGCGCACGCTGTCGGCGGAGCTGCGGCACGAGACACTGATGCGCTTCGAGGCGCGTGCGGCGCGGCTTCCCGCGCTGCTCACCCTGCCCACCATCGCGTTCATCCTGCCCTGCATCTTTCTCATTGTCGGCGGGCCCGCCGCGCTGCGGGTGCTCGACATCGCCGCGCGTCCCTGAAGGCGAAGGAGTTGGCATCATGCGCAAGACCCTGACCCCCGTGATCCTGTCGGCCCTGCTCGCGGCCTGCGGCGCGCCCGCTGCGGGCGATGCCGACCAGCAGGCGCGCATCGCCTCGGCGGCCATGGCCACGGGCAATCCCTCGGCCGCGCTGGCCGCCACAGCGGGTGCGGCGGCCGCCCATCCGCGCGACGGCGCGGCGCAGCTGCGCCACGCGGAGATGCTAGCGGCGGGCGC
>NZ_JACADR010000310.1 GCF_016106005.1 Roseomonas rosulenta | reverse complement strand
GCGTGGCCGCGAGCGAGGCCGCGCGCAGCCTGGGTGCGCTCGCGGTGCTGAACTACGACATCCACGCCGCACGCTTCGTGCAGAAGACGCATACCACCCTGCCATCCGCCTTCGCCTCGCCGCTGGTCGGGCCGATCGGCGCGGTGGCGGAGGGCCGACCGCGCATCCATGCGCGTGTGGCGCGCCTGCCGGTGCTGCCGGCGGATGCTGGCCCGCCCGCGCCCGTCGCGCTGGTCACCTGGGCCATGGGCGATGACGGGCGGGTGCTGCGCGCGCTGCCGGAGCTCGGCTATGCGGGCGCGGTGATCGCAGGCATGGGCGCGGGGCATGTGCCGGCCGCGGCGGCGGAGGCGGTGGGCGCGCTGGCCGCGCGCATCCCGGTGGTGCTGGCCTCGCGCTCGGCCGCGGGGCCGGTCTTCACCGGCACCTATGGCTATCCCGGCGGGGAGATCGACCTGATCGCGCGCGGCGTCATCCCGGCGGGGATGCTCTCGGCGCTGAAGGCCAGGCTCCTGCTGGGCCTTGCCTTGCGCGGCGGCGGCGGGCGGGACGCGGCGGCGCGCGCCTTCGCCCCCTACGCATGAGGGCGCTGCGCTTCGCCGCGGCGCTGGGCTGCCTGGCCCTGCCCGCGCTCGCCGAGGAACGCGTCGAGGGCGGGCAGTACGGCACCCTCACCCTCACCTACGAGAACGACCTGCTGGCCGGCACGGACCGCTACTACACCAGCGGCTTCCAGGTGGCGTGGCGCTCGCCGACCTTCGTGCCGCCATCCTGGCTGGGCTTCCTGACCGACGGGCCGGGCATCATCTTCCCCACCGGCGGCACGCCGCGCTGGGGGCTGTCCTTCGGGCAGAACATCTTCACGCCGGCGGATACGCAGGCGCGCAACCCCGATCCGCTCGACCGGCCCTATGCGGGCTGGCTCTACGGGTCGATCGGGCTGGTCTCCTACACCGCGCGCGAATACGGCAGCCTCGAGCTGCAGCTCGGCATCGTCGGGCCGGGCGCGCTCGGCGAGCAGACGCAGAACGGCGTGCATGATGCGCTCAACATCGACCGTGCGCTTGGCTGGGCTTACCAGATCAAGGACGAGCCTGGCGTCAACCTGATCGGCACCCGGCAGTGGCGCTTCAACAGCGATCCGGTCTGGGACGACGTGGCGGTGGGCATCGTACCGAGCATCACCGCGAGCCTGGGCAACGTACAGACCTACGCCTCCGCGGGGGTCATGCTGCGCGTGGGCAACGAGCTCGACGCGGATTTCGGCCCGCCGCGCATGCGGCCCTCCATCTCGGGGTCGAATTTCTACCAGCCGGACGGGCGCTGGGGCTGGTACGCCTTCGTCGGCGTGGATGGCCGCGCGGTGGCGCGCGACATCTTCCTCGACGGCAACACCTGGCGCGAGAGCCGCAGCGTGGACCGCGAGGTCTTCGTCGGCGACGCGAATGGCGGCTTCGCGGTGATCATGCCCTTCGCGCGGCTGACGGTGAGCTACACGGCGCGGTCGCGCGAATTCACCACGCAGCGCAACACGGCGCAGTTCGGGTCGATCAGCCTGTCGTTCAGGTTCTGAGGGCGCGTGGCGCGGGCCCGCGCGCGCTGGCGGCGCGTGTGATCCGTCGCGCTGCGCGCGCAGGGATGTGCCACGATGTCCGCGCGCGGGATCTCGGCGCGCTGTCCGCGCGCAGGGTTTCGGCGCGCTCTCCGCGCGACGACCTCAGCGCGCCGCCAGCGCGACCCCCAGCGCCAACGTCAGCACCAGCAGCGCAAGCCCCGCGGCGGGCCAGGCGCGCAGCGCGGATTCGGCACGCGCCAGCGCATCACCGCAGCGCGCCGTGACACCGCGCAGGTGCCGCGCGAGCACGATGATGTCCCCCTGCGGCGGTTCCGGAACCCGCGCCCCCCAGCGCGCCAACGGCAGCACCAGCGCCGCGCCGACCAGCACGGGCAGCATCGCCTTCAGCAGCGCGTCCGGCGCCAGCACGGACGGGAGCGCACCGGGGAAAAGCACCCAGGGCAACAGCACCGAGGCCGCGGCCAGCGCCAGCCAGGGCAGCAGCAGCGCGAGCGCAGGCCGCGCGGCGCCATCGGCCGCGAAGGACAGCCGCCGCACGAAATGCAGCATCAGGAGCGTCGAGCCCGCCGCGGAGGCCGCCGCCAGAAGCCCCACGACGCCGGCGCCGAGTTCGCCCTTCACCGCCTCCTTCGCCAGCCAGCCGCCGGTCAGCGGCAGCCCGCCGAAGCCCAGCGCCAGCACCACCGCCGGCACGAGCACGGCGAAGCGCGCAGCACCACCGCTCGCCGCCGCTACCCCCACCGCGAGGAACAGCGCGCCCTTCGCCAGCACGTGGTGCAGCGCGTAGAACGCCACCGCCACCGGCGTCGCCGCCATGCCGGCCGCGATCCCCATGCCGAAGGCGGCCGCCACCACGCCCATCTGCGACACCGAGGAATAGGCCAGCACTGCCTTCGGATTGCGCTGCGCAATGCCGAGCGCCACGCCCCAGAAGGCGGTGACGAAGCCGATCACCACCAGCGCCTCGCCCCAGCCCGCCGGCGTCGCGCCGACCGGCAGGAAGCGCAGCAGGCCGATCACGCCGGCCTTGATGATGGCCCCGCTCAGCACCGCCGAGGCCGGCATCGGCGCGGCCGGATGCGCGATGGGCAACCAGACATGCAGCGGCACCAGCCCCGCCTTCAGCCCGAAGCCCGTCACCAGCAGCGCGATGGTCACATCGCGCAGCGGGGATGCGCCGATCGCGCGCAGCACATCGGCGATGGCGAGGCTCTCGCCGGGCGAGGAGGCCGCCAGCAGCGCGAAACCGGCGAGCAGCGCCGCCTCACCCAGCACCGCCAGCAGCACGTACAGCGCGCCGGCGCGCAGCGCCTGTGCGGTGCGGTCGTGGATCACGAGGCCCCAGGCCGGCAGGCTCGCCAGCGTGAAGGCCAGGTAGAAGCCGACCAGGTCCGCTGCGACGAAGACGCCCATGCTGCCCGACAGCGTCGCCAGCCACCACGCGGCGAAACGCGTGAAGCCCGGCCCTGCGAGATAGGCCCGCGCATAGACGCCCGCTGCGCACCACAGCAGCGATGCCGCGCCAAGCAGCAGCGCCCCCGGCGCATCGAGCGCGAGACCGAGCCGCAGCCGCGCATCCACCACCAGCGCGGCATCCGGCGTGGCGAACACCGCGCAGGCCAGGCCGGGCAAAGGCGCAGCCCAGATCAGCGTGGCGGCGCGGTCGCGAAGCCCGGGCCAAGCCATCGCTCCCAGCAGCAGCAGCGGCACCAGTGGCGCGGCGAGCAGCAGCAACGCGGTCATGGCGCGAGGTCCAGCCGCCCGACCTGCACCAGGCCGAAGGCCGCCAGCGGCAGCACACCCAACACAACCGATACCACGGCCAGCGCCAGCACGATCATCTCTCGCCTGTCAGGCCGGCGCAGCGCGGCGGCGGTGCCGTCGCCGGTCAGCGCCCCCGCCATCACGCGGTACACATAGCCGCCGGTCAGCAGCCCGCCGCCCAGGATGACCAGCGCCCACCACCATTGCCCGGCCTCGATCGCCGAGGTCAGCAGCAGCCACTTCGCCGCGAAGCCGCCCGAGGGCGGCACGCCCATCAGCGACAGTCCCGCCAGGCCGAAGGCCAGCACCGGCACGGGCAGCGCGCGCGCCACGCCCGCGAGCCCATCGATCCGGTCCTGCCCGATCCGCGCAGCGATCAGCCCTGCGGCGAGGAACATCGCCGCCTTGGCGAAGGCGTGGCTGACCGCCTGCAGCACGCCGCCGGTCCAGGCCTTGGCGGCATAGGCCTCGTGGCCGGGTGCTGCGACCAGCAGCGGGAACATCAGGAACAGGTAGCCGATCTGCGCCACGGTGGAATACGCCACCAGCAGCTTCAGCCTCTCCTGCCGCAGCGCCGCGACCGAGCCCAGCAGGATCGCTGCCGCGCCCAGCGCGCCCAGCAGCTGCGCCGCGATTGGTGCCGCGAGCCCCGGCATGACGCCGAACCACAGCCGCACCAGGATGACGAAAGACCCCTTCACCACCAGGGCCGAAAGGATCGCGCTCGCCGCCGGCGGCGCTCCCGCATGGGCGGGCGGCAGCCACAAATGCAGCGGCAGCAGCGCGGTCTTGGCGAGCAGCCCGGCGGTCATCAGCGCGACGGCGACATAGGTGGGCGGCTCGGCCCGTGCCCGACCGGCCAGCAGCACGACGTCGAGCGTGCCATAGGCGCCATAGAGGAAGGCGATGCCGAGCAGGTACAACACCGAACCCAGCAGCGCGAACATCAGGTAGCGCAGCGCCGCCTCGAGCGTCGCGCGGCTGCCCGACAGGCACACCATCGGCATGGCGGCGAAGGTGAGCAGTTCCAGCGCGACATAGAGCGTGAACAGGTCGGTCGCGACCACCGCGAGGTTGATCGCGCCCCACAGCGCCAGCAGCAAGGGCCAGAGGGCGAAGGCGGTGCGCGTCTCGGGCGCGCCGGGTTCGCTGCCGAAATCGGCTCGCGCGAACAGCGCGACGGCGGTGACCACCAGGGCTGCGGTCAGCAGCATCGCGGCCGCCAGGCCATCGGCCCGGAAGGCGAGGCCGAGCGGCGGCGCCCAGTGGCCCAGCAGATGCATGACCGGCGCGCCGGACGCCTGCACCGCCGCCGCCGTGCCCGCGGCGAGCAGAACCCCGACCGGCAGCAGCGCGAGCGTCAGGCGTTCGGCCCCGCGCGCGCCGAGCGGCAGCGCCAGCACCATGCCCAGAACCGGCAGCACCACCGCGAGCATGGGCAGCGCGCCCCAGGCGGTCACGGCGCGCCCGTCGCGTCGGGGCGCGCGGC
>NZ_JACADR010000031.1 GCF_016106005.1 Roseomonas rosulenta | reverse complement strand
CGCCGCGCGCCCCTGCCGAGCGAGCGCCAGCGCCAGCGCGTACTGCGCCTCGGCCTCGCGCGGATGCGCGGCGACGGCGCGGCGCAGCGCCGCCTCGGCAGCGTCGTTCCGCCCGCGCCGCGCCTCGAAATCCGCGACGTTCACGAGCGCCCCGAGATGCCTCGCGTCGCGCGCCAGCGCATCGCGATAGGCCGCCTCGGCACCCGCCATGTCGCCGCGCGCGGCGAGCAGGGCAGCGATATTCACATGTGCCTCGGGACGTTCGGCGGCGACGCGCTCGCTCGCGAGCAGTTCCTCCCAGGCGCGGGTGAAGGCGGGGCGAGCGGCATCGGGCAAGGCGTCAAGCGGAACGGGCGCCAGGGCGCGTGCCGCCTCGATGCGCACGAGCCGCGTCTCGTCGGCCAGGAAGCGCGCGGCATGCAGGCGGTTGCGCGGATGCAGGCCTTCGAGTGTGCGCAGCGCCGCGGCGCGGACCAGCGGATCGGGGTCGAGCAGCGTCGCGCCGATCGCCTGCGCCGTGGCCTGGGACGGCGGCATGGGCAGCAGCGAGACAGCGGTCGCGCGCAGGATCGGCGCCTGCGCGCGATCGGTCGCCACGGCGGCCAGCAGGGCGTCCGCGCCGGGCCGCCCTTCGCGTCCGGCGGCGATGGAGAGCGCGGGGTGCGGATCGTCGCGCCGGCGGGGCCCGAACCACTCCACGATCTGTCGCGCCGCCCAGGATTGCGGACGGTCCGTGTGGCAGGATGTGCAGGTGTCGGGCGCACGGACCTGCGCCGCGACATCGGGGCGCGGGATGCTGAAGGCGTGATCCCGCCGCCGGTCCACGCCCATGTAGGTCACGGCTGGCATGTGGCAGGACGCGCATTGCGCGCCCGGCGTGCCCGGCGCGTGGCGGTGGTGCCCGGCCGTGTCGAAGCGCGCGGGCAGGTGGCATTGCGCGCAGACCGCGTTGCCTTCCGCGCGCAGCGTGCCGCGATGCGGGTCGTGGCAGTCGGCGCAGACCACGCCCGCACGGCTCATGCGGGACTGCGCGAAGGAGCCCCATTCGAAGACCTCGCCCTGGATCTGGCCATCGGCGTGGTATTCACCGCGCTCCAGCAACAAGGGTGCGTGGGTATCGAGGAAGCGCTGGCCAGGCAGCGGGTCGGCGACCAGCGGGCGCACGCGCGCATGGCAGGGGGCGCAGGTCTCTACCTGCGCGGCGGTGGACTGACGCGGCGAACCGTCCCAATGCGCGATGCCGCGCGGGTCATTCGCGGCGAAGCGCCACCCACCACCAGAGCCATCGCGCAGCCAGACGGAGAGGCCGCGATGCGGGTCCTCGCCGCGCGCGCCCGATTGCGCCCAGACGACATGCGCGGCGCCGGGTCCGTGGCAGCTTTCGCAGCCGACGCTGATCTCGGTCCAGGTGGTGGCGTAGCGATCCGCCGCCGCGTCGTAGCCGCGCACTAGCCCGGTCGAGTGGCAGGAGGCGCACATGAAATTCCAGGTCTGTTCGCGCCCGGTCCAGTGCAGGGGGTCGCTGGCGGGCAGCGGATCATTGGCGGCGAGGTGATGCCAACGCTGGCCACCCTGTTCGCGCGGGCGGCTGTCCCAGGCCCAGGGCAGCGCCTGACGACGACCATCGGGAAACAGCACCAGGTATTGCTGCAGCGGATCGACGCCGAAGGTCTCGGTGATCGTGAAATCTGCGACCGTCCCACCGGGCCCGTCGGTGCGGATCACGTACCGGTCGCCCTCGCGCCGGAAGGTCGCGGTGTGGCGGCCATCGGTGACGGTCAAGCCCGAGAAGTCGCCCAGCACGTTCGCCGGCGCCGCGGTGGCCATGGCGCGGGCATGGTCGCTGTCCCGCCAGGCGGTGGCTTCTGCCGCGTGGCAGGAGGCGCAGGTGGCGGTGCCGACAAAGCCCTGGCGCGCGCGTTCAGCCGCGCGTGGCGCGGGTCGACCGACCAGCAGCGCGGCAATCACGAACGGCAGCGCGACCAGCACGGCGAGCGCGGCTGCGCGCCAGAGGATCGGTCGCGGGTCAGTCTTCATTGGGCATGGCATCGGAAGCGATCACGGCCCCGCATGGGAACATGCGGGGCCGTGCCGTGGCGAGTGCCGCGTCAGTTCCGCGCCGCCGCCTGCGGGATGGTGCTGGCACCGATGTTGAACTGCAAATTGCGCAGCGTGCCGGTGAAGGCGAAGGGCACCTGATAGTCCCGGTCATCGACCGGCGTGCCCGTATCCTGCCCGACATCGAAGGGCTCATCCCACTGCATGTAGAAGGGGATGCTCCGCTCCATGCGCCGTTCCGCCACCGTGCGCCCGTTGACGGAGAGCGTGCCCACGCCGCCGCGCCCGATCGGCGGGCCCGACGCGTCGGGACGCCATTCGAAGACGATGCTGTGGCGGCCGGGCGGCAGCGCCTCCGTGCCCTCCCACTTCGTCCGCTCGATGTCGAGGAAGTTCCAGGTCCAGACCGGCCGGCCTTCGCGCAGGTAGAAGCCGTAGCCGCCGAAGCGGCCACCCTGCGCGGCCAGCACACCGTTCGCCCCGCCCTGCGGAACCTCGATCTCCGCCGTGACGCGGTAGGCGCGGTTGAGGATCGGGGGCGAACTGTCGGACGTCAGGCCGACGCCCGTGCCGCTGTAGTTGAACACGGTGCGGCCGGCCGAGAAGCCCGGCCGCTGCACCAGCAGCCGGTCGAGCGTCGAGTTGGCCATCGGCAGCACGCCGAAGCGCGTTGCCTCGACCAGGTAGAGTTGCTGCAGATTGCGCAGGCGGTCCGGGTGCTGTGCGGCGAGGTTGCGCGACTGCGTCGGGTCCTCCGCCAGGTTGTAAAGCTCCCAGGCGTAGCCGTTCACCACATCCGCGGGCGGCGGGCTCGTGCTGTCCCAGGGCGGGTTGGGCGGCGTCGTGTTGGCGTACCAGCCGTCATGGTAGATGCCGCGATGGCCGAACATCTCGAAATGCTGGGTGCGCCGACGCGTCGGGGCCTGCGCGTTCGTGGCATCGAAGGTGTAGGCCATGCTCACGCCCTCGATCGGGCGCTGTGCGATGCCGTTGACCGTGTTCGGCTCAGGGATGCCGATCGCGTCCAGGATGGTCGGCACCACGTCGATCACATGGTGGAACTGGTGACGGATGCCGCCGCGATCGGCGATGCGCCGCGGCCAGGAGACCGCCATGCCGTTGCGCGTACCGCCGAAATGGGAGCCGACCTGCTTCACCCAGCGATACGGTGTGCTGAAGGCCCAGGCCCAGCCGGCCGCCATGTGGTTGTAGGTGCGGTCAGTGCCCCAGGCGTCGATAAGTGCGAGCTGCCGGGCGACCGGCGTCTCGATGCCGTTGAAGTAGGCGACCTCGTTGGGCGTGCCGCGCAGCTGGCCTTCGGACGACGCGCCGTTGTCGCCACTGATGTAGATGATCAGCGTGTTGTCGATCTGCCCGGCATCCTCGACCGCCTGGATCACGCGGCCGATCTCGTGGTCGGTGTAGGCCAGGAAGGCGGCATAGACCTCGACCTGGCGGATGAACAGGCGGCGCTCATCGGCCGAGAGGCTGGCCCAGCGCGGCAACTGCTCGGGCCAGGGCGTCAGCACCGCGTTGGGCGGCAGCACCCCCAAGCGCCGCTGGTTCTCGAAGATGCGCTCGCGCAGCGCTTCCCAGCCCATGTCGAAGCGGCCGCGGAACCGCTCGATCCATTCGGGCGGCGGCTGGTGCGGCGCATGCGTGCCGGCGGGCGCGTAGTTGACGAACCAGGGACGGCCGGGTGCCGCTTCCCGCTGAGTACGGATATAGGCGATCGCCTCGTCCGCCATGGCGGTGGAGAGATTCCAGCCCGGCTGACCGAGGAAGGGGTGGATGCGCGTCGTGTTGCGGAACAGATTGCCGGGCTGCCACTGGCTCGTGTCGCCGCCGACGAAGCCGTAGAAGTAGTCGAAGCCCATGCCCTGCGGCCAGCGGGTGAAGGGGCCGACCGGGCTCGCCTCCCAGGGCGGCACGTTGTGGTTCTTGCCGAACCAGGAGGTCGCGTAGCCGTTCTGCCGGAGCGTCTCGGCGATGGTTGCCGTGTCGGCCGGGATGATGGCGTTGTAGCCGGGGAAGCCGGTGGAGAGTTCCGAGATCACGCCGAAGCCGACCGAATGCGGGTTGCGCCCCGTGAGCAGCGAGGCGCGGGTCGGCGAGCAGAGGGCGGTGGTGTGGAACTGCGTGTAGCGCAACCCGGCCTGGGCCACACGTTCCAGTGCCGGCGTCTCGATGATGCCGCCGAAGGTCGACGGCGCACCGTAGCCGACATCGTCGGTGAGGATCAGCAGGACGTTGGGCGCATTCTCCGGTGCGCCGAGCGTGGGCGGCCAAGCCGGCGTGCTGTCCCGTGCGGAGGGCGCGATGGTGCCCTCGAAGCGGCCGGGTGGCACGGGGAGGACGCGGGAGTTGGGAAACTCCACCGCGTTCGGCGCGCCGGGCGTGCCGCGGAGCTGCTGGGCAGTCGCCTCCGGGCTCGGCAGGAATGCCGATGCAAGCGCCGTGAGGGCGAGTAGCGTTGGCAGTCGCATGGTGATGGCTTCCCCGACGAATCGTATGCTTGGCCGGCAGGCAGTATGCGCGGCGTGGGCGGAGTGTCACGCACACGCCTACGTGCCGCGAGTCCAGCCTGTGGGACTGAACGGTGCCGAAAACCCTCGCTAGGCAGCTTGATCTGTATCAACGCGGTCTCGCTGCCGTCGCCGGAGGGTTTGGAACTTTCTAGGTGCCGATAATGGCGCCTTCTCCTTACGGAGTGACCTCGATGAAGTTGGGCGCGGCTGTTGGCTCGGTGATGATTATCGCCGCTGTGGGATTCATCGGCGGGACTGCTCGGGCGACTGTCTACTGCACGTATATCGGCGTCCCCGCGGGCTGCGTCGCCCGGCCGGGCGTGGTCTTGCGCCCGGCGCCGGGTGTCGGTGCGCCCGGTGTTGGCGTAGCGCCGGGGGTTGGCGCAGGGGCGCCGGGCGTGGGCGTTGCGCCTGGGGTCGGCGTTGGTGCTCCGGGCGTGGGCGTAGCACCTGGGGTCGGCGCGGGCGCTCCCGGCGTGGGCATCCGCCCCGGCACGCCGGCCAATCGAGGAGGTCCAGTTGATCGGGCCGGTCGCCGTTAGCAAGCGGAACTTCCCTGCAGAAGCGACTTGGCCTGGACGTGAACAGTGTCTCTGGCTGCGCTGGGGCTGGGTGCTCAGAAGCTGAAGCCAAGGCCGACCGACGTGCCGGTGATGTTGTTGTCGCCGATGAAGTACCGCGCGACCAAGCGCACCCGGGACAGGTTGAGCCCGAGGGCGCCGACCTCCTGGCGGCCCACGTCGATCTCGATGCCGCCACCGACCTTGGCCGACCAGGTGAACCCCATGATGTCGGCCTGGTCGCCGAGGTAGTAGCTGAACGACCCGTCGAGCACCCAGCGCACCGGCCGGCCGAAAGCCTCCCAGCCGGTCGGCCAGCGATACCGCGTCCAGAGGCTGGCGGTCTGCGCGGTGGACCTACCCCGCGCCGCGCGGATCGTGTCGCCTAAGGTTTGCAGCTGGATCTGCGTGTAGCGCAGCTCGACATCGATGTCGCGCGCCGGGCGGTAGTCGTAGTAGGCGAGCATCAGCGACCCGCCGAGGCCCCCGACATTCACGTGCTGGTCGGTCAGCGCCGAGATGTCGCGGTCCGTGCGGTACTGGATGAACTGCCCGAACAGCGAGGCATCGGACGCCGCATAGCCGCCCGAGACATTCAGGATCGGCCGCAGCCAGAGATACTCCCCGATGCGGATGTCGTAGCCCACGCCCAGCGTCGCCGCGATGTTGTTCCACCGCAGGGGCGAGCGCCGAGTGCCGAGATTGGTGAACACCGCGCGCGGGTCGTAGCGCGCGGTGCCGACATAGGCCTCGGTGAACAGCGGGAAGCTCTCGCTCCAGGTGAAGCCGAAGCCGAACTGGCTGAGCGTGAAGGTCGAGGCGCCCTCGTCGGCGCTCACTGTGCTGCGATTGATCTGCAGCGCATTCGCCGAGCCATCGGGTGACATGTTGTAGCCCATGATGCCGAGCACGCCGCCAGGGCGAATCCGGATCTGGTCGCGGATGGCATCGATGCGATCGAGGATCGCCTCGACCCGCTCCCCGGTCGGCTGGGCCGCTGCGATCGCGGGCAGGCCCAGCATCGCCGCGACGGCCAGGGCACGTGCGATCCGCCGCAAGCCGATCACGGCGCCGGCCCGGCCGCGGGGATGGATGGCCGCGGCAGGGCGAGCATGGCGCGGCGCAGGCGATCCTCCGCGGCGCGGACCAGTTCCACCACGTCCTCGTCGGTGATGTCGGTGGCGCGGGCCCTGAGCAGCGCGTGATCCTCGCCGATGCGCACGATGATGGCCGAATACTGCGCGCGCGCCGCCGCGATGACGGGCGGCTCGTTCGGATCGGCATTGCGGCCGATTGCCGCCGTCAGCGCCTGGACCAGCGCCTGCACGGACGGATCGGTCTCGCCGATCGCGCCGCGCAGTTGCGGTGCGCGCCAGTTCTGCCTGGTCGCGCGCCGCAGGACGGCGCCGAGGGCTGCGACCGGCTGCTCGCCGCCGGTGCCCGCGCGCCCGGCCTGCGGGGCCAGTTCGACGAAGGGGTTCTCCGGATAGGGCAGCACGCCGTCATCGGCCATGCGCCCGAGCGCGGCGAGGTAGGTGGCCAGCGCCTCGCGCATCGCCAGCGCACCTTCCCGTACATCCTCCGAGACCGGCGGCGGCAGGCGCCCGGCGGGGAAATCGGCGGCGAGACTGGCGGTACGGGCCCAATCGCGCACCGGCGTATAGTCGGGCGCGCTGCAGGCGGCCGGCAGCGCCGCCAGGGCGGCGAACACGAGGCGCCGCATCACGGCTGCACCACGGCGCCGACCATCCCGGCCGCACCAGGCCGCAGCCCCACCTCGGGATCGGGCGTGAGGATCAGCATCAGGCGGCGCAGCCGGTCCTCCTGGGCATGGATCTCGCGCTCGACCTCGCGCTGCCGGATGTTGGACGCGCGTGCCTTCAGCAAGGCGTGGCCCTCCCCGATCGCCGCCAGCAGCTGGCGGTAGGTGTCCTGGTCCGATCCCGGCGCGCCGAACGTGGCGCGCGACAGCGTGCCGACCAGCACCTGCACCGGCGGATCGGCGGCGCGGATCAGCGGCCGCAGGCGCAGATCCTCGATCACCGTCGGCGACCCGGCGCTGCTGGCGCGCGCCCCGGGGGCGAGGTTGCCCGCCCGGGCGGCGTCCAGCAGGCGGCCGATCTCGGCGACCGCAGGTCCCGCGGCGGGGTCGGCCGACGCGGCACGCGGCACCAGCGGGGCAAAGGCCTCGGCGCGGAAGGTGAGCGTGCTCTCCTCCTGCGCGAGTACCGACAGCGCATAGAGGTAGATGGCGAGCGCTTCCTGCTGCGCGAGCAGCCCGTCCCGGTCGACGGGGCTTGGCGCAGCCGCGCTTGGGTGGTCTGCGAGGACGCTGGCAAGGCGAGCCCAGTCCCGCAACGCAGTATTGGGCGGCAGTGAACAGCCGGCGAGCAGCACGCATGCGAGAAGTGTGATTGCCGACCGCAGAACGACTCGCCCTTCATGCTGATTGCGACGTCCCTTATCCTTACAGGGCACGCTGTCGTGAGGGCAACCAAGGCTGACGCCCTCGCGCTGAATGGTTCCATTCCTTCGACAGATGCCAAGCGTTCGTCGTGATGATACTGCTTGATGCCGCACCCCCTGCGTCGAGCGCTCCCTCTCATGGGGCCGATGGATCTTCTCAACGGACAATTTCGCTGCGATGTGCACTGGTCGGCGCTAGCGTTCATGGAGACGGGGACCCGGCCCCGAAAGCGCGGGGACCGCCGGAGACGCTGCACGGTGGGGCAGATCAAGGGCGGTGGTGGGGATGGCGGCGGACCCGCTGGTGCCCACCAGGCCGGCCGTCATAGGGCCGGCCGCATGGTTGGAGGCGGGTGCGGAGGCGATGGGTGCCGCACCCGCCATCCGGCTCACGGCAGTCGCCGCTTCGCCACCTGCACCGACAGCGTTGCCGCGCCCAGGTCGAACGTAGCCGGCGAGATGTTCCTGGCCATGACGCGGACGGTGTTGTTGGACCACGCTGCGGCATCGAGCTCGATGAAGCGCGTGGACGAAGTGAACGCCGCATGGGCGATGTCCCCCTGCCGCGCGCCATTGACAGTGACGTCGAGCAGGCTGGTCGCCCCTGGTGCCAGTGACGGCAGGTCCCACGCCACCTCCGCCGCGAACTCCCGCTGCCCAACCGACAGCGCGGGCGTGCCGCAGAGCAAGGCGGGCGCTGCTTCAGGCAGCCCATAGAGCCGCAGCGCCTCGACCTCGATCTGCCCGTCGAAGCCGACGATGCCGATCTGCGCAAAGGCGACGCCGGGCCCGAGCCGCACCGTCATGCGCTTGTTCAGCGAGGCATCCGCCATCGCCGCGCCGCCGGTCCAGGCCTTGGACGGCACGTTCCACAGCAGCGTGGTGATCGAGGCCAAGGCGTCACCGGCGACGTTCTCGCGCACGTTCATCGCCGCATCGAAGCAGCGCACGAAGATCCGCCCGCCATCGGCGCCGCCGACCAGGGAATGCACCAGCGCGAACTCCTTGGCCTGTGAGCACTCCACCACGAAGGCCAGCCCCCGCTGCGCCGCGAGCAGCAGGCCGCGGGCAGTCGGCGTGATGTCGTCCAGCCCGTTGAAGGACAGCCCGGCGAGCGTCGTGGCGCTGGTCGTGGACGTCGCGACCACCGCCAGCCCTTCGACGCCGATCTCCGTTGCGCCGTGGCGGAATGCCCTGGCCCGGACATTCGGCACGGACCCGAGCAGCCGGAGATGTCGCGAGGCCGGGGCCCGATGCCGGTTGAGCACCGCATTGCCGCAGCGGGTGGCGGTCGCAGTGTAGTCGATGCCGACCTGGTAGGTGTTGCTCCACGCCACCTCGTACTCGCAGTCCTGCGCCGCGGCGGTATGCCGCGCGACGATCGGCGAGCAGGCTTCCATGCGCAGCGCCCGGCCGATGATCGCCGAGCCGCTGGTCTCGTTGAGGAAGGGGATCGCCACATTGGGATCGAGCTGGCGCAGTTCGAAGTTCGGCGCGTCAAAGACGTGCCGGTTGTGGTTGTTGTAGGCACCATCCGCCTTGGACAGCCGGATCCCGAAGCGGTCGATGGTGGGGTTGATGCCCGTCGCGATCGCGAAGTGGCCGCCATAGTAGCGGACAGACGTGTTCCAGGCGGTCGCGGTGGCGCAGTGGATATCGAGGCCGATGCGGTTGTTGAGGATCCGCCCGAGGTGAAAAGTGCTGTCTTCGACGCCACGGCCGTCGCCGAGGGTGCGCATGCCGATGGTGAAGCCCGAGACCAGGCGCAGCTCGACCACCGAGGCGTCGATGTTGCGCACCAGGATGCCGATATCGGCCTCGTCGAGCCAGTCGGACTGGCTCTGACGGACGACCTGCAGTCCGGCATAGTGCTTCTCGCCGTTGCGGACGGTGCCGCCATCGCCCAGCGTCAGCACGGTCGCCGGGGCGGTACCGGTGTAGCGGAGCACCCCGTGCATGATCAGGCCGCGCGCCCCGCCGCCGAGGACCACACCGGCGGAGACGTTCCAGGTGCCGGGTGGGATGACGGCGAATTTCTGGTCCGCGGCCGCGCGGTCGAAGGCCGCCTGGATGGCGGTGCGATCGTCGGCGACGCCATCGCCGAGGCCGCCGAAGTCGGAGGGCAGCACGGTCTCGCGGTCGCGCAGATACTTGGCGAGATCGGTCTTGCTGACCGCGGTGTCGAGCACCAGCAGGTCGTCGATGCGGGCGGGCATGGTGGAGTTCCCTACAGCGCAGTCGCTGTCACCGGTCCCGCCAGGGCCGAGACGTTGCCCTCGGCCGAGACGGCGCGCAGCCAGTACCAGCGGGTGTCGCCGGCGGAGAGGCCGGTGCGGTCCCAAAAGAGACTGGTCGGTTCCTCCGGCAGCTTCCCTGCGGCAGCGAGGCTGCTGCTCGTCGCTTCGAACACCTGCAGCCGCACAGCGTCGGGCGGGAAGCCTCCGGACAGACGGATGCCACCGGCGATCCCGGTCGCGGTCGGCGCCGCTACCGCCGCCGGCACCAGCGCCTGCCGCCAGCCCGACACCGCCCCACTGCGCGCCACGGCGCGCACCCGAAAGCCGGTCGGCTCGGCGGTGGGGATCGCGGCGGCGGTGGCCCCCAGGGACCCGCCGTAGCCCTGCCAGGCCGCGACGGAAGCGGGCAGGAACTCGACCTGGTAGCCGGCGAGATGCGAGGAGCCGACCGCGGCCCAGGACACAGCGAGCGCGGCAAAGGAGGTGTCCTGCGGCGTCTCCACCGCGATGCTGGCCGGCGCAGCGATGACACCGGGATTGGGCAGCACGACGGCGGGGTTCGATCCGGTGGCGCGCTCATCGACCGCCGGGTTCCAGTCCCATACCGCGGCGTCCTCCTCCTCCAGGGTGAGATCGACGCCGCCCTCGGCCGCCAGCGACCAGGCAGTGACCCGCGCCGGGAAGGGTGTCAGGCGATCGAGGGCGACCGTCGCCGCCTCCCAGGGCCGCAGGCGCAGCGCCGAGAGGTTGGCTGGGAAGGCCACGGTGCGCTGGCGGCGGTTGCGCTCCAGCTCGACCTTCATCAGCCGCTGCACCGTGCTGACCGAGGTGGTGAGCGGGAATTCGAGGTCGCGGTAGATCATCTCGCCGCCGTCCTGGGCGACGTAGTTGGAGGTCAGGAGCGGCGGCGCGTCGGTCGGCTGCCAGTTGGCGGCGGGCTCGACATAGACCGCCCGCACCCCGTTGAAGAGATCCCGCCGCGGTCGCGCGCCCTGGATGGTGACGTCGCCGCGGAGATCGTCCGAGGTGAGTGCCGCGGCCGGCAACGCCGGCGCCCCGGCGTGGATGAAGAACCGTCCGCCGGAGACCACCAGCGCCCCGGCCATGGCGGCGGCGAGCTTGCGGGTGATGGCGATCTTGCCCTCGGCGAGCGACAGCACGCCGTTGGCGGTATAGCGGCGCTCATAGATCCCGGCCCGGGTGCCGACCAGCTCGTCGCAGATGTTGGCGGCGGCCATCAGGGCGGGGATGTCGATGTCAGACCAGGCGGCCCGCCAGCCGAAGGGCGCGGTGAGGTACCAGGCGAGCAGCAGGGCGGGATTGTCCGACCAGCCGACCACGCCGCTGCGCGGGTCGAGGATGGTGTCGGCGCCCTCGACGATGGCGGCGATGTTGGGCGGGCCGGCGGGGAAGGCCTCGGCGGTGAGTTTCAGCCGGACGGCGACATAGGCGCGGCCGCGGCCGCGATGCGCGCCGGTCCACTGGCCGCCGGTCTCGGCGATCAGGTTGGCATCGGCGGCCTGGCCGGGCTCGCCGCGATGGCGGTCGATGCGCACCAGCCCGGCCAGCGATCCATCGCTCTCCAGCTTGTCGCCCAAAAACACCTCGCCGATGGCGCGGACGCGGTGCGCGGCGAGCACGACGACGGAATAGAAATAGCCGTCGGTGCGGCCCTCATCGTCGGTCGCCGAGTGCAGGAAGACGATCGGCCCGGACACCTTGCAGCGGCCGAGGACGATCTGGTGCTCGGTGACCGGCTGGCGGAAGGCCTGGGTGCGGCCGGCGCCGGGCTGGCCGGCATCGAAGCCGGCGATTGCCGCGGCCTGCGGGCTGAGGCTGGCCTGCTTTT
Organism: Roseomonas rosulenta; assembly: GCF_016106005.1. Taxonomy (GTDB): domain Bacteria; phylum Pseudomonadota; class Alphaproteobacteria; order Acetobacterales; family Acetobacteraceae; genus Neoroseomonas; species Neoroseomonas rosulenta. The sequence continues at coordinate 17,809 of NZ_JACADR010000031.1, read as the reverse complement.
TCTGCTTTTGCGGAAAGACTGACTGGCCGATGGCGGAGACGATGAAGGCGGCCCCGGCGCCGACCACCGCGCCGATCAGGCCGCCGCCAACCGCGGCGGAGGCGATGCCGGCCGCGGCGACGGCGATGAGAGGGACAGCGGCAGGCATTGGGCGCGGTCCTCCGAGATGTCAGTCGATGCGCCAGGCCGTGGTGCTGGTGGTGAGGGGCACGCGGATCAGGCCGCGGGGCCCGACGAAGGCGGCGCGGCCCCCGTCGACCACCACGCCGAGGCGCGGTGGCTCGCCGGCGAGGACCACGTCGCCGGTGCGGGCGAAGGCCGGCGGGATGCGCGGGAAGCCAGCGCTGTCGGCCGTGGCCTCCAACGTCGGCAGGCTGCGCCACGCCGGCCGGCGCCCGGTGGTGGCCATCACTGCTGCCAGGGCAAACCGCCCGCAGTTCCAGCGATACGCATCGAAGGGACGCGTCTCCACCGCGGCCAGCAGCGCTGCTAGCCGCGCGTGCCACTCCGGGAGCCGGGCCATCAGCTGGCCGGCAGCCGGATCTCCGCCTCCTGCAGGGCGGGGACGAACTCGAAGAAGCGGTCGCCCGGATACTCGGCCTGCTGGTCGGCATCGGTGTAGCGCCGCACCTCGGCGCGCTCGAGGTCGACGAGGCGGCTCTCGCAGGTGAGCGAGATGCGCGGTTCCGCCCCGTCCACCACCTGCATGGTGTCCATCAGCCCGGCCCAGAGCGGGAATGGATCGGCGACAAAGGCGCCCTCGGCATCGAGCAGCGCGCCCCACAGCCGCGCCGGGCGGAGGCGAAAGGACTGCTCGGCGAGCGCGATGTCGACCACCTCCTGCGGCACAGGCGATAGGGTCAGGGTGATGCGCACCGCGCGCAGCTCGGCGGTCTCCTCGATGTCGGAGACGGCGCCGATGGTGCCCATACCCTCGTAGACTGTCCCCGCCCAACTGAGCGGCCCGAGGCCGGTCCAGGCGCGGATCGGGCCGGAGGCGAAGTCGAGCTCGACCAGAACCACCGGGGTGGCGACCGGCGCGGTGGCGGCGGCGGCGGCCTGGGGCGACAGCCGCGGCGTGGCGGCGACGCCGTCGGTCATGGCAAAGCTTCCTCGAGGCGGATGGTGATCGCGGTGAAGCGCCCCGGCCGGGTGGGGTTGGCCCCCTCGTCATCGGAGGCGAGGCGCATGGCCACGGTCGGCGTGGTCAGCACCAGCGGCTCGGCCAGCGAGGCGGCGGCGCGCAGCGGCGGGGCGATCGGGATGGTCGCCGTGCCGGCGCCGGAGGCCGTGACCGTCTCGGTCGCCATGTAGAGCCGACCGGCGAGGCCGATATGGTCCCCCGCGCCGACCGCCACCGCGTTCGGCCACCAGCCCTGCGTTTGCAGGGCGAGAGCACCGCGCGCGGCACCGGCGGCGAGCGACGGCATGCCGCTGCCCACCACCATCCCCGTCCCATCGGTGAAGATGGTGGCGTCGGAGAAGGAGTAGGGTCCCGAAGGCACCTCGCCCTGGCTGCGCGGATCGCCGGTGCGGTACTCCCGCCGCCAGTCCCAGATGCGGACCGTGTTGGCAGAGCCTGCCAGCGCCGCGAGCAACCCCTCCAGCACGCCGGCCTGAGTGCGGTTGAGAGGATCGAAGCTGGCCTCGGCGATCCAGCGCGCCCCATCGCGGCGCAGCACCTGGGTGGCGCGGCTGACCGGCGAGACGAAGCGCAGCGTGTTGTGCTGCAGGTAGAAGCTCAGCCGCGACGGCCGCAGCGCGGCGGGCCAGGCGTATTCGGTCATGCCGACCTCTCCCCGCTACCCGCGCACCGTGTCGTAGGCCGCCCCACCGCGGCGGATCGCGTCCAGCGTCATCGCCGAGGCCTGGCGGGCGATCTGCCCGGCCAGCAGCCGCAGCCGGGCCTCGACGCCGGCATCGGCGCCGCGGGCGTCGATGGTGATGCTGGTGTGGATCGTGGGGCCGCCGCCGCCCGGCACCACACCGTTGGGGAGCACCGTCCCGGCCTGGCGTGGCACGAACCATTCGGGGCCCCGCTCGCCGACGACATAGGGCTGTCCCGCCGCGACCGGCCCGCCCTCGGCGCGGAACAGCCCGCCCAGCCAGGAGCCGACATCCGTGAACAGGCTGTCGAAGGAGATCCCCGACAGGCCGGCGGAGACGGCGTTGCCGAGCGGCTCGGTGACGACCTTGCGGGCGAGGATGCGGGTGATGTCCTGCAGCAGCCCCTCCAGCACGGAGGAGAACTTCTCGCCCTTGACGATGGCGTCCTCGAAGGCGCTGGAGAACGTCAGGCCCAACTCGCGGACGGTGTCGGAGGTGCGCGACGCCCCCTCCTCGACACGGCGCTCGGCACGTTCCAGCTCCTCCATCGCCGCGATCGCCTCGCGCTGGATGGTCTCGTCGGGCACCGCCCGGCCGGCCCGTTCCGCCCGCTCCACAAGGGTGGACAGGGTGGCCATCCGACGCTGGTAGCGCTCATAGGCGGTCTCGTTCTGCTGGATCAGCCGCTCGCGCTCGCGCAGTAGCTCATTGAGCTCGCGCTCCGCCTCGCGCGCCTCCCGCGCGCCCTCGGTGCTGGCGCGGCGGACGGCGGCGACGCGCGGCTCCAGCCGACGGAGCGCCTCGTCGCGCTCCTGCAAGGCGAGGGTCTCGAGGCGGGTGCGCTCGGCGGCAGTGACGCCCCCGGCAGCCTCGGCCTCGCGCAGGCGGCGGACGCGCTCCTCGTATTCCCGGTTGATCCGGAAGCGGTCGTCGAGGTCGCGGGTGAGCTCCTGCACGTCCTGCGTCGCCCGGCGCCGGCGGGCATCGGCCGCGGCAGTGGCGGCGCTCTCCTGCTCGCTGCGCTGGCGCTCCCCGGCGGCCTGCTCGCCGCGGGTGATCTCGGCCTGGAGCTCCGTGTACTGCCGGCGCAGCTCCTCCAGCCGGGCGGTGCGATCGACCCCGGCCTGCTGCTCGGCGGTGCCGAGCAGGCCGGGACGGATGCTGCCGCGGCGGACCGGGGCGCTGAGGCTGGCGCGGCCGTCCTGCTGGCTTTCCAGCCTGGCGATCTGCGCCGCCAGCGCCTCGGCCTGGCGGCGCATGCCGGCGAAGCGTTCCTCCTCGCTGAGCAGACCCGCGCCCTGGCGGACGCCGTCCACCGCGCGCGCCGCGGCCGAGAGCGCGCGGGCCAGGGCGTTGGAGAGGCCGATGGCGCGGTCGAGCTGGCCGAGGAAGTTTTCCGTCGCCGCCGTCAGCTGGCTAAAGGCACGGCCGAGCGAGAGCGGCGCGCGGTCAAGCTCGGCGCCGAGGCGTTCGGTCGCGCGCAGCAGCGCCGGAAAGACCCGCTCGGCGGTCAGCTTGCCCTCGGAGCCGAGCTTGCGCAGTTCGCCGATGGAGACGCCGAGTTCCTTGGCCAGGCCCTCGGCCAGCAGCGGCATGGCCTCGAGGATGGAGCGCAGCTCGTCGCCCTGCAGCACCCCCGAGGCCAGCGCCTGGGCGAGCTGCAGCGTGGCGGAGGAGATCTCCTGCGTCGACGCGCCGGAGACGATGGCGACGCGCTGCAGGCCACCGACCAGGCGGACCACCTGGTCGGAGGTAGCGCCAATCTCCCGCGCGGCGATCGAGAAGCGCTGGAAGGCGTCGACGCTCTCGGAGACGGCGACGCCGGTGGACAGCGCGTTGCGGTAGAGCGCCTCGTAGACCTGCCCGGCGCGCTCGACCGAGCCGGTGGCGCTCTGCAGGCGGGAGAGGCTCTGCGTCAGCGCATCGCCGGCCTGGACCAGCGCGCGCGCCGCCACCGCCACACCGGCAAGCTGGATCCCCCGCACGGCGACGTCGAGCAGCTCCAGCGAGCGGGAGGCGCGCTCGGCGCCGCCCTTGATCTGGTCGAGGGAGCGCTGGCCGGTCTCGCCGACGTCGCGTAGGCCGGCCTTGACCCGGGCAGCATCGTCCAGCGAGAGGCGGACCGAGACGCGGCGGGTGGCATCGGCCATGTCAGGTCGTCTCCCCCTCGCGGCGGGTGGCGCTGCCCTCGGCCATGCCGATGCGGATGGCGAGCAGCAATTCGGTGGCGGCCCAACCGGTGGCGCCCATGTCGCGCGCCGCGGCGAGCGCGCCGGCGGTGTCGAGCGTCAGTCCGGCCATCGACGCCTCGGCGCAGGCGGTCCCCGCAGCCCAGCAGGCGTGGCCCTCGAGGCTGGTCGGGGCCTGCGCAGCGTAGGGGCAGGCGTCGGCGCAGTCGCGCGCGAGAGCAGCGCAGCCGCGGCAGTAGTCGGGCCCGCGGCCGAAATGCCAGGCGGCGCGGGCCCTCAGCCGTTTCCCTCGACGGCCACCGTGGCGACGGGGGCGGTGGCCCGGTCCCAGAAGGCCGCAGCGACGTCATCGAGGTCCATCAGCCGCTCGACCGCCTCGGGGGAGAGCGGCAGTGGCTTGCCCGCACTGTCGCCGACGCCCTCCCAGGCTGTCACCGCGTGGCGGGCGAGCGCCTTGACCAGGAAGGCGAAGGAAAGGCCGCGCGACATGTCGGGGTCGAGGTCCGGATCCGCGATGCGGATCGCGGCGAGACGGCGGGCGGCGGCGGCCTGTGCCGCGGCCATGACTGCGGTGGTCACCGGGCGGATCTCGACGCGCACGCCGCGCGGCAGGTCGAGCCAGTACGGCTCGGCCGGGAGGTCGAGGGTGAGCATGGAAATTTACCCCTCCATGGGTTATGTATTTTGCAGAAACCAAGGAGATCCCCGATGACCGAGCCCATGCTCAAGGTCCCGGCGGCCGAGGCGCAGCGGAACTTCGGCCTCTATCAGGACAAGGCTCTCACCCAGCCGGTCGCCATCACCCGGAACGGGCGGCCGCGCACCGTGCTGCTCTCCATCGAGGAATATGAGCGCCTCAAGCGCCGCGACCGCGAGGTGATGCGCAGCGAGGACATGCCGCAGGATCTGGCCGAGGCGATCCTGAAGGCCGAACCGCCGGAGGAGAGCAAGCGGTTCGATCATGAGGTCCGATAAGCCGACGCTGCCGGTTATCGGCGATGTGATCCGTTACGCGTATCTGTGGAGCCACGAGCACGCGGCCGGTCGCGAAGAGGGCAGCAAGGATCGGCCGGCGGCCGTCGTCGCCCTGCTCCGCGGCGAGAACGGTCGTGACGAAGTGGTGGTCTTCCCCATCACCTCGACGGCTCCCGTCGAGGAGGGAGCCGGTGTCGAGATCCCGGCTGCCACCCGGGCGCGGCTCGGGCTGCAATCGGAGCCGTGCTGGGTGGTGGTGACGGAGGCAAACGTCTTTGCCTGGCCGGGGCCGGATCTCCGTCGCCCTGAAGCGGGCGAGAATGGCTTCGTCTACGGCAGCCTGCCGCATGCGCTGATGGCGACGATCCGGCAGGCCTTTGCAGCGTGGCGCGCCCGGAAAGGCGCGCGAACGATACGGCGCACGGAATAGCCGTCACGCGTACCCGGCTGCGGCTTGCTGGTTCTTCAGCACGGCCGTCATCATCCGCGTCGCCGTGGCGTTGAAGGCCGCGCGGAACTCGAAGCTGGCCTCGACGCCGCCGGGTCCTTCGACCGGCGTCTTGGCCAACGCCAGATAGACGTCGTGCAGCGTGAAGGTGAGGCTGCGGTTGGCATCGATTGTGTAGCTGAAGGCGAACTCCGCCGGCGCGTTGTCCTGCGCCTGGGTCAGCAGCGTGGTGTCGGCGAAGCGCGCGGTAATCTGGCCTGTGGCGCGCGCGATGCCGGGATCCACGCCCTCCACCTTCCGGTCGGCGCGGATGGTGCGGACCATCTCCATGCCATTAGCGTAGGTCAGCCGCGCCCCGGTCACCTGGGCCAGCGCGGAGCCATTCCGGCTGATCGCCCCCTGCGCTTTGTTGAAGGCCGTGTAGGCGGCGCTGGTCGGCGTGCCGCCCGAGCTCGAGGCGCCGCGCGTCGAGCCCTGCCCCATCAGCCCGAAGGTCGCGGTGGCCGGGCCGGTCGGCGAGAAGTCGATCTCCAGCGTATCGGCGCGCACGCCGGTGCAGAGATCGTAGTTCGGCACGTCGGGGTAGCCGATCTCGATGCTGTTGGACGGCAGCGCCGCGGCGCCGGAGCCGAAGCTATGGATGAGATTCGGGCTGGTGCCGGTGGTGGTGGGCGGGCCGAGCAGCAGGCGCAGCCAGTGGCCGATGTTGACGAGGTCCACCGGGACAACCGCCTGGCCCTGCACGGTGACGGTGTCGAGGAAGGGTGCGGCGGGATCCCGGCTGCTGCCGACGCCGATGACGTCGGCATCAAGCAGCGGCTGCTCGGCACCGAGGTCGCAGGAGAGGAACGGCAGGCGCATCCAGTCGCCCGCCGGCGCGGTGCCGTAGGTCGCCTCGGGGATCATGAGCAGGCGGCAATTGGCGCCGATGGCACGGGGCATCGGGGGTCTCCGGGATCAGCGGGAGGGAGAAGCGTCAGGCCAGCGGCGAGCCGGCGACGGTGAAGAACAGCGTGACGGGGACCGAGGCCGCGCGCGCGGCGGCGGCACCCTCGACCTCGACATCCTCGAAGCCGGGCGCACCGGGCTGCGTCCATTCCACCGCGCCGCCGAGCATGCGGTCAGTATTGATGGCGGCGGCGATGGCCACCAGCAGCGCATCGAGCTGGGCGCTGCGCGCTGCCGGCGTCGCGCCGGCGACGGTGACCTCGATCTCGGCGCGATGCTCGATCGCCCAGGCGAGCGGCGAGAGGATCGCGGTCTCCTCCACGGTCTCGCCGTCGCGGATGACGACCAGCCCGCCCGGCGGCAGGCGCTGCGGCACGGTCTCGCCGCGCAGGACCAGCGGGGCCGGATGCCTTCCTGCCAGGGATATGGCGAGCCGGCCGTGCAACGCCGCGATGGCGGCCTCGCGCATACTCATGCTGCCGCCCTCCCGCTCTCACGCTCCCAGGCCGCGACGAACCGTCCGGGCAGCCGGCGGAGGCCCCGCTCGGCGGCGCCCTTCACGTCCAGTCGCTTGGCGAGCTTCACCTGCGGCAGCAGCAGGAACATCGGCACCATGCCGCGGGCGAGCATGCCGCGGGCCCAGGCCTCACGTCCCTTGCGGTTGCCGGTGCCGATCTCGGCGAGCCCGCCGGCCACGAGACGGGTGCGGCGACGCCGACCGGTCTGCTCGCCCTGACGCAGCGGCAGGCACCAGACGAAGCCTCGGCCCGACTGGAACGGCCGCAGGAAGCCCTGGCCGGAGGCGACCATCTGCGCCGGCGTCACCCGCATGCCTTTCTCGCCACGACCGCGGCGTCCCCGCGCCGCGTTGAAGCCAGTCGGGATGGCGAGGAACTTCCCGCCACCCTTGGCGCGAATCAGCGCCCCGCGCTCGAAAGCATCGATCACGTTCGGCACCTTGGTCCAGACCAGGCCGGCCGGGCGCAGCGACTGGCCCGAGCGGGGGAAGACCTGCGAGCGCCAGGCATTGGCGATGCCCCGCGCATTGCCGCCGAAGCTGCTGGTCACCTGCCGCCGCAGCTCGCCCTTGACCTGCTCGGTCTCGGCGCGGATCGCCGTCATCGCCGCGCGCTCACCCGCGCGCACCTCGGCGGCGAGCACCTGCCGCAGGTCACCGACGATGCGGGCAGCCAGCCTCACGAGGTGCTGCCATCGCGCGGCGGCAGGCCGGTGCGGTGGCGGATGATCGCGACGGCGAGGTCGTGCAGCGCGGCCTGGCCGAGGTAGCCGAACACGAAGGCGAAGAGGAACCGGCCGTATTCATTGAGCTCGAGGAAGCCCCCGAGCGCATAGCCGGCGCTGCCGACCAGGGCAGCGGAGGGCACCTCCCAGGCGAGGCACCAACCGAGGCGCCGGCGTTCCGGGTTGTTCCAGCGCACGAAACCGCCGGCGAGGCCCGCCGCTGCGCCCAGCAATAGGTCGCGCAAGATCTCCAGCAGGGTCAGGGCATTCTGCGGCATGGCGGTGACTCCTATCGCTGGCAGAGGACACGCCAGGCGGTGCCGGAGGCGTCGCGCTCGGCGTGGGTGACGGTGAGCAGGTCAGGACCGAGGGCGAAGCTGTCGCCGGCGGCGAGGTCAGGCAGCGTGGCAATGGCGACGGAGAGGATGTCGGTGGCGGAGAGGATCTCGGTGCCGAAGGCATCGGCGACGCGGTCGGGGGAGGACCGCAGCACCCTGACCGCGATGGGCGCGCCAGTGCCGCCCTGCCGATAGACAGCCTCGACCCCGAGGTTCGGATCGGCGACCAGCGCCCCCATCGCGTCGGCGAAGGCGCTCATCGCCCGCAGGCTCCGCGGATCCGCGCGCGCAGGTCGCCATAGTCGTCGATCATGCGCACCAGCACCGTGCCGGCAGGCAGCGCCGCCAGTTCCTCCGCCGCCTGCACCTGCGCGGCATGGGAGTACGGCACCAGCGCGAAGCAGGCCGGTTCAGAACCGACCGGAGCGCAGGCGCCCAGCAGCGCCATCAGCGCGATACTCGGCAGATGCCGCATCGGCTCTCTCCCTGGCCTCGAGGCTGTCCTGCGCCACCTGTCGTTCCGCCTCGGCGCGACCCTGCCGTCGGCCGACGGCCAGCAGGGCCAGGACCGCACCAGCTCCTGCGAGGACGGCCGCGACCCAGCCGCCCATGCGGGACCACAGGGCGGCGAACAGCGCGGTCATGCTGGCTGCCGCAGGCGCCAAAGCAGGACGCCGAGGATGGCGGCGAGGATCACCGCGATGGCGACCATCGGCGCCAGGCCGCCGAGCGCCTGGATGGCGGGTGCCGCCTGGGCGGCGACGGTCGCCATGCCGGCCGCACCGACGGCCATGGCTCCGCGGCCCGTGCCGGTGGTGGTGGCGACCTGACGCAGCGTCTCCGGCGCGGGCGGCGGCACGCCGGCCAGGGTCAGCGCGCGATCGATGACGGCGGTCGGGTAGGCCAGCCCGCCGCATTCATGGGCGATGATGGCCTCGACCATCGGACGGATCTGGCCGTGCCGGTGCAGGTCGACCGGCTCGTCGGCGCCCACACCCATGCGCCGCGCCACCACCGCGACATAGGCGCCGGTGTCGTTCTCCCCGGGTGGTGCCCAGCGGTCGATGATGCCGCACACCGTCCGCAGGCCGTGGCGGTCCTGGTAGGTGGTGAGCAGGGCCGCCAGGGCGCGGATGCCATGCTCGTGACTCACGAACCGGCAGAATCGACCGTCCGAGGGCGGATCGGCGAGGCCCTGCCATTTGTTGGCGGGGACATGCTCGATATTGCCGGGGTTGCGGTTGCGATAGCCCCGCGTGGCCTTGGGGTCGATGCGGCTCATGCGCCGCTCGCCGGCACGCGGACCAGCATCACCCGGACCGTGGCATCGGCCGCCAACGCCGCGACGGTGCAGAGGCCGACCTGATAGTTGCCGGTCGCGGTGGTGGTGACGCGGCGGTTGGTGTTGTCCCAGAACACCCGCGCGCCTTGGCTGATGGCGAGCGCGGGCTCCTTCGTCAGTTCGAACTCGCCGCGGGTCTCGCAGTCGACGCTGGCGTTCTGGGCGGCGTCTGACGCCGCCACCCCGAAGAAGGCGCCGACCAGCATGCCCTGGCCAGAGAGGATGCCGCCGGCATAGGGCACGACCATCGGGATGGAGCGCGCGTCGGGACGGATGCAGTTGCGCATGGGAGGGTCTCCTGAAACGCCGAAGGCGCCCCACCCCACCCAGCCAAGCGGATGCTTGGCTGGGGACCCGGGGGACGGGCGCCCTCGACGAAGCTGCTGTGGTGGTGGGAAGGATCAGGTCCCTGGGTTGAACCAGGCCCCGCGCCAGTCGATGGCGCCGACGCCGAAGTCGAAGATCACGCTGACCTCGACGCCGTCGGCGCCCTGCACGGGGCCCGTGGTGACCTGCGGTCCCTCGGCGCCGTTGAGGTAGCCGTAGACGTAGACGGGCGCCGCGACAGGGTCGGAGAACAGGTACCAGCGGTTCGCCTGGATCAGCGGCTCGATCACCGGCTGCACGAAGCCGGCAAAGACGTTCGCCTTGCCGATCTCGCTCGCCTGCACCACCACCGTCGCCTGCCGCGCGGCGAGCTCGAGGTTCGGTCCGACCAGCAGGCGCATGGCCTGGCCCATCGAGATCGGCAGCCCGTCCAGGGTGCGCTGCTTCATGATGGCGGTGCGGCCAGCGCCGATGGTCGAGGTATCGAGCACCGTGCCGGTGCTCGCCTTGTTGGCCCGCGCCGCGCCGGTGGCGAACACGGGGGCGCTGCCGGTGGTCAGCGTCGGACCGTCACCATTGGCCGAGTTCACCAACTGGTATGCGGTGGCGTTCTCGAACTCGGCGACGCGGCGGCCGATCGCGGCGGCGAAGTCGGTGAAGGCGCCGAGATCGTCGTTGACCAGCATCGGCCGCGTGACGCGGATGCGCCGCGCGAAGGTCTGCAGCAGCACGATCTCCTGGCTCTCGGACATGGTGCCAACCTGGATCTCGCCATTCTCGGCGAGCGGCAGCAGGGTCGGGAAGTCGCCGATGCGCAGGTGCCGGTGCGGCTTGAAGTCGCGGAAGTCGCGCCGGAGGAAGATCTGCCGGTAGGTCGGCTGCGCGGGCTGGTAGGCGGCGATCAGCATCTTGTTGGCCGCGGCCGCGAGCAGTAGCGGGAAGTCGGAACTGGTGTGGAAGGCGCGCTCGGCGAGGAGCGTGGGGTTGCGGGGCACGCTCCGCTCGCCGCGGGCGCGCAACAGCTCGCCGATCATGTCGGAGGGACGCCAGCCCATGAACTCGGCGTGCCGGCCGGAGCGACCATTCTCCCCCTGGGGCTGGTAGCCGGGCATGGCGCGGGCGGCGAGCGCCTCGGCCATGGCGTCGAGGATTTGTGCCGGGTCGTCGTGGGCGGGGCCGGTCTCCGGGCGGGCGGGAATGGACGGCCGCGGCCCCTGCGTCACCAGGGCGTCGAACAGGGCACGGCGGGCCTGGTCGCCGGTCCAACCCTGGGCGATGGCCTCGGCTCGGATCGGGGTGATGCGCTCGGACGGCAGCAGCGCGCGGGCCGCCTCGACCGCGGCGTCGATGCCGGCGATGCGCTCGCGCTCGGCGCGCTGCGCCTCGGCTCGGACCGCGTCGAGATCCGGCGCGGCGCGGGTGGGCTCGGGCGTGGTGGTCACGGGCGTCTCCTGGGGCGGGGTGGACGGCGCGGCGGAGGGCGGCGCCGACGGGGCAGCAGCCGGCTCGGCCGGCGTCGTCTCGGGCATGGTGGTGTCCTCGTCAGGCAGGGCGGGTTCGATCGCGATGGCGGGCGCGCCCTGCGGCGCTTCACCACGCACTGCGGCATCCCGATCCACCGGGACCGGCACGACGGAGATCTCGAAGGGCTCCCAATCCACCGCGCGGTGGACGGTCTCGCCGGTGGCGGCATCGGGCCGCGGCTCGTAGCGGTGCACGCGATAGCCGACGCTGACGGCGCGCAGCGTGCCGTCAGCGATGCGCTGCCAGACCGGCTCGACGTCAGCCGCGGTGCTGAACTGCAGCGTGGCGTAGCCGCGACCGCGCTCGAGGCGGGCAGCGGTGACGCGGCCGAGCACATCGCGCGCGCCGCCGCGGCGATGGGTGTCGAGCACCGGGGCGCGGCCGGAGCGCAGCGCCTCCATGCGCACCGCGTTCGGTGACATCTCCAACTCCTCGGTGATCAGGCCGAGGGCGGGGACGAAGTTGCGGGCGCGGGCGCCGGTGCTCCACACCACCTCGACGGTGCGGGCGGCACGATCCACGGTGGCGGGCGCGGTGATCGCGCGCTGCGCCACGAGCGGAACGTCCGCCGCGGGGGGCGCAGCAGCCGGCTCCGGCGCGGCATCGCTGCCGCCCGGTTCGATCGGTTCGGTCATGGTCAGCCTTGTGCTGGGGTCTCGCGCTGCGGCGCCGCGGCACCGGTCGCGGCGATCTCGACGGCAGCCATCTGCGCGGCGTCCTGGGCAGAGCCGGACTTCGCGACGCGGCGCGGATCGGTGTCGAGCGCGAGGCCGGCCTCGTCCAGCAGCGCGTTCGCCTCACGGATCATCTCCACCGCCGCGCGGAAGTCGTAGCCGAAGGCGCCCGCCGCCTCGGGTTGCGGCACAAAGCCGGCGCGTACCTGGGCGATCAGCGCCGTGGTGTCCTTCAGCGGATCGATCATCTCATGCGCTGGCGGGACGTGGCTGACGCCGTCCGGCATGTCCGCCCTCCAGAGGCCCAACAGCGCGCCCTGGGCGTGGAAGCGCTCCGCGATGGGCCGCACCAGCATCGGGATGAGCATGCCGTACTGCACCTGCTCGCAGAGCCGGCGGAACTCGATCTTGCCGGCGCGCAGCGAGGAGTAGTTCGCCTGGGTGAGGTCGCCGGAGACCTGGTCATAGGTCAGGCCGGCGCCGACCGCGGCGGCCTCGAGCGCGCGGCGGGCGAAGGCGGCGTGCGATCCGCCGCCGGAGGGGTTCACCACCTCCACGCTGCCCATGCCGCGGCGATAGAGGATCATCCCCGGCTCGAAGCTCTCGACCGTACGGCCCTGTGCATCCCGCAGCAGGCCGGCGGCGGTGCCGGTCAGGGCCTCATCGCCCTCCTCGGTGACGACGGCGGCAAGGCAGGCCTCGATCTTGGCCTTCATCAGCAGGGCCGCCTCGTAGTCGCCGAGATCACGCAGCCGGAGCAGCACTGGGGCGAGCCAGGAGACGTCGCGCAACTGGCCGGGGCGACGCTTGCGGTAGACGTGCAGCACCTCCGCCGAGGGGATGCGCTGGCTGTTCTGCCAGGTCGCTCCGGGCAGGATCCAGGCGGCGCCGGGATGCACCCGGTGCAGCCAGTAGCCGATCGGTTCCCCGGCCTCGCCGAGGGCGATGCCTTGGATGGTCGGGGCGCCGTCCACCATACCGTTGCGCGCGGTGTCGAGGTGATCCGCCTCCAGCACCTGCAGCCTGAGGCCGATCGGGTTAGCGGGCGACGGCGGCACCAGCAGGAAGCGCACGAAGCATTCGCCGCTCTCGACCACCGCCCGCATCACCAGTGCTTGCAGGCCATAGAGGTCGAGCCGCCCCTCCGCATCGCAGGCGGTGCTCTCCGCCCAGCGCTGCCACGCCCGGCTATGCGCGGTGTCGGGCCATCGCGTGGTGATGCCCGCGCCGACCGCATTGCCAGTCCACAGGTCGACGATGCGGCTGGCATAGGGATCGTTGCGCACGGCATCGCGGGCCCGCCGCGCCACGGTGGTCGCCGCCACGCCGATCTCGGCATTGGCGCTGCCGCCGGAGGGCGCCCAGGCCGAAGCCCGGTGGTCCTGCGCAGCCGCGTACCCCCGCAGCACCGCCCAGGCGTCACGGACGCGGCGGGGCAAACGATCGATCACGCACCACCTCCGCGCGTGAAGCTCGCAAGTGTCATTGAAGGCCTCCGCGCCGCGCTGTTCTCGGCACCATTGAGCGCGGCCAGTGCGCGGCCGAGCTCATCGAGGCTGCGGTATTCCACGGTCCGGCCGTCGAAAGTCACGCGCGTGGTGCCGCCGGTGTAGGCGGCCGCGAGAGTGGCGGCGCGGCTGCCTGCTGGCTGCGCCAAGGCCCAGGCGAGGACAGCGGGATCCATCACGCGGCCCTCAGCGTCGGCAAGGGTGCTGCGGCGTTCACGAGATAGGACAACCCACTCGGCGGGTTCGCCATGATCGGCAGGCCAGCCTGGTGGGTCAGCGCCGCGAAGAACCCGTTCTCGCTGCCGGTGCCGCCACCGGCACCGCCATCGGCAGAGGCCGAGCCAAGCAACAGCGTGTTCCCGCCGCTGAACGCCTGCGTGCTGGTGCCGCGCACCGAGGGCGTGCCGGAAAAGCAGAACAGCAGCCACCAGATCCCGACGGGGATCCAGCGCGGCTGCGCAAAGGCGCAGAGCGCATTGCCGGCAGAGGTGGTGTCGGCGTCCGCTGTCGGCTCTTCGACGAGGCGCCCGGGATGCCCAGTGCCATCGTCGGCAGCCAAGGCCATGCGCAGGACGCCCGCTGCGCCGGTCGTCACGCTGACCGCCATGGCCGAGAACAGCCCGGGACGCGCCAGCACGTAGGGCACGCAAAAGAGCCGGTTCGCCGTCATCGCGACGGCGCCGCCGACGGCGCGCGCATGCTGCGAGGCATAGAACCGCCCCGACACGTAGGGCAGCATCGCCGACGCCGGCGGCAGGTAGTGCTGGAACAGCGCGGTCATGCGAGGGGCCGGATGCCGAGGGTGAGAAGGCGCTCCGCGGCCTGGTTCACTGGCGCGGCGGCGAGGCCCGATCGCAGCCGCAGCCAGCGCCAGCCAAGCAGCAGCGTCGGCGGTAGGGTGAGCGCGCGGCCGGCGGCGACCGTCAGCACCACCTCATTGCCGAGGTGGTCGTAAAGGTCCGCCCAGCCCGATGGCTCGCCCTCGTCGAGCGAGCCCTGCAGGGTGAGCGGGGCGTCGGTCCAGGCAGCGGGCAGCAGCAGCAGACAGACGCCGTAGCCGACGCTGGCGACGGGTCCGCTCAGCGCCTGGCCGGCGGCGATGCTGGTGCGCACCGGGACGATCGCGGTCATCAGGATCTCCAATGTCAGCGCAGCCAGCCCTGGCGTGGGGCGAGCCAACCACGCGGGCGATGGGCGCTGGGTGGTGTTGCCGGCGCCGCCAGTTCGGCCTGCGGTGACGCCGGTGGGTGGGTGACATTCCCGGCGGCGGGAAGCTCGCTCGGCCGCAGCGGGGCATCGGCGATTTGGTCCCGCAGCTGCTGCCAGAAGCGCTCGCCGTAGCGGTCGGCGCCGAGCAGCCACAGGGCGGCGCGGGCGAGCACCGCGCAGTCCAGCGCCTCGTTCCGCTCGCGCAGCTTGGCCCATTCCTGCCGCGCGAAGCCGCGCCGGTCCTTCGTGGTGCGCAGCTGCTCGGCGACCAGCTGCTTGACCCATTCCACCTCGATCGCCCGCGGCAGATGCACCCAGCCGGGCGGAAGCTCCTCCGCGTCGCCGCGGCCAAGCCAGAGCCGGCGATAGAGATCGGCCTTCCAGGTCGAGACCGAGACGGTCCACAGCTTGAGGCCGCGGCGGAGCTTCTGGCCGTTCACGAGTGCGTCCACCGGCGTCGGGCCTTGCACGGGTTGCGCCCGGTTCCAGCCGTCGATGCCCTTGGTCGGTGCGATGCGCGGATCCCGCAGGCGGCGCAGGTGGCCATAGACGGCGGCGGTGTCCCGGCCGCCGGTATCGACGCAGAGCCGGGCGATGCGCATGGCGCCACCGCCCTGGCGTGGCCAGTCCCGCGCCAGCACCCGGGCGAGTTCGTCCCAGGGCTCGCGGTCCCGCGGGCTGCCCGGGATCACCACGTGGTCGACCAGCCAGGACGAGAACCCGTCCGCCCAACCCCAGACGTCGCATTCGAGGCGATCGTCCTGCACGTCGACGCCGGCGGTGAGGACCAGCGCGCCGGTGGGCACCACCCCCATGGCGAAATCCTCGCGGCGCTCGACCAGGCGCTCCCAATCCGGCGCCTCGCCCTGCTCCTGCCAGGTCTCGCCGAGGACCGTGTTCTTGAAGGTCTTGATGTCCTCGGGCTTGCCCTGCGCCGCCTCCCAGTCGCGGGCGATCTGCGCCCAGGAGAGCCAGCCCACGGGCGAGTAAAGCGCCGAGATATGGAAGCCGATGGTGTGCGGATCAGCAGATTCTGCGGTGGGACGCCATTCCCCGCCGCCGAGCAGGGCGGTCTTGTCGTGCTCCTGCATCGGATGGTCGCAGGCGATGCAGTGATACCGCACCGTCTCCGGCGCGCCCTTCTCCCAGAGCAGGCGCTCGAATCGCAGCCACTGCATCTCCCCGCATTCGGGGCATGGCACGAAGAACCGCCGCTGGTCGGAGGCAGCGTATTCGCGCTCGATGCGGCTGCGGCCGGCAATGGTGGGCGTGCTGACCAGGAAGGCCTTGCGGCGCCAGCCGAAGGTGCGGGCGCGCGCCTCGGCGAGGGCGATGGGGTCACCCTCGCCGGCGACGTCGCCGGGATAGGCGTCCACCTCGTCGAGAAACAGGAACCGCGCCGTCATGGAGCGCAGCCCGACCGCGCTGTTGGCGCCCGTCAGCACCAGGATGCCGCCGGGGAAATCTTTCGACAGCATGGTGTTGCCGCTGTCCCGCGCACGCGCCGGAGCGACCCGCTCCTTGAGCGCGGGTGTTTCCTCCAGCAGCGGGTCGATGCGTTGGCGCGAGAAGCGCTTGGCCAGTTCCACGGTCGGCTGCACGGCCAGTGCGGGCGCTGGCACATGGTGCATGATGTAGCCGAGCCAATTGTTGCCGCTTTCCGTGGCCCCGACCTGCGCGCCCTTCATGAAGACGACGCGCCGGGCGGGATGCACTGCCGACAGCGCATCCATCACGTCCTTCAGATAGGGCGTGCGGCTGGTGCGCCATGGCCCTGGCTCGGCCGACGCCCGGCTGCCGAGCATGCGATGCCGCTCGGCCCATTCCGAGACGGTGAGCTGCGGCGGCGGGCGCAGCATGGCGCCGACGCGACGGCGCACATGCTCACGGCTGCGGAGACCGATCCCCTCCAAGGCCTGAGGGATCGAAGCGATCGGCCGCCTCCGTCAGCAGGTCGTTGATGTGGCTCTGCAGGATGGTCTGCAGCAGATGCGGATCGACGCTGATCTCGGCCGCAATCAGGCCGGAGACGCGGGCCGGCCAGTTCAGCAGCGCGTCGCGCATGGTGCTGCCGATCTCATCGAGGGCAGCGTTCGCCTCAGTGACATCGACCAGGCGGCGCCTGGTTTCGTCGAGCGAGAGGCGCTGCGCCTCGACCTTCAGCGCGAGCTGCGCGACCTTCAGCCGGGCGAAGGGCGTGCCGTCGGCACCAGCACCTCCGGCGAGTGGCGAGCGGACGGGATCGGCGGTCTCCACGAGGCGTCGGCGGGTCTTGTCGATGTCCCACTGGCCGTCCGGCTCGCGGGCGATGCGGCCCGCCCGCTCGGCCTTGTGGATGGCGGTGTCGCTGACGCCAAGGCGACGGGCGGCCTCGCGGGTAGATGGGGTCAACTCTGGCATGGCGGCGGACCTCCCGCCGCACGCATTCGTCGATCACGAAAGGCACGCTGAGCGCCATTTTCCGCGTGCGGCAGTTGACCTGCCGTGCAACATCATCGCGATCGCCATCATCATCGAAGGCCAACGACGATGCAGCAACCAGGCGCACCGAAGGACATCGAGCAGATGGTCGAGGCGACCGCGAAGGCGATGGCGCTCGCCGCGCATCGCTGCGGTACGCCCCGCATGGTGAAGCTGTACCTCGATGATGCCAGAAAGGTGCTGCTTGGCGTCGCGAAGTCGGCGAAGCGCCAGACATGGACGATCGAGGAATTGCTTCTCGCGCTCGATCCGCCCAAGCCCAAGCTGAAGCCCTGGGAACGATACGCGGACCCGCCGCGCCGCGACGGGCCCTGATTGCATCGCCGTGGTGTCAGCCTTCGATCTTGTAGATGGTGTAGCTGCCGCGCGCGCCTTCCTTGTTCGGCCCAACCTGGCGGATGCGCTCGGCGGCGACGACCGTGATTCCCTGGCGCTTCTTGAGACCGACGAAGAATCCGCGCACCGTGTGCTGCTGCCAGCCGGTCGCCTCGCAGATCTGGGCAATGGTGGCCCCTTCCTCCCGGCGCAGCATCGCCAGCACCGTTTCCTGCTTCGTGCCCTCGCGCGGCTTGCGCGGCGCACCGGCTTCGCGGGGCGTGCGGGCCGCCTTGCCGGCGAGGGCGGCGCGGAGGGCCCCCATCGGGCCATCGAGGGCGGCGATGATGTCCGTCTCTCGATTGGCCTCGTCGTCCCAGGCGGCCAGCACCGCCGCGGCGACGTCGCGCAGGCTGGCGCGCGGCGCGCGCGTGGGCGCGCCCTGCGCGGCTTCGGGCGGCG
>NZ_JACADR010000309.1 GCF_016106005.1 Roseomonas rosulenta | reverse complement strand
ATCTGCCGCGCCATCGCCGCGCAGCGCGCGCCCCGGCCGGTCGCGGGAGCGGCGCCGCACGAGCCCCAGCGCGACCTGGCCCGCCAGCAATTCGTCATAGGCAAGCCGCTTGCGCGGGGCCTCGCCCGGTTCGGCGTCGGGGGCCTGGATGGCGCGCAGCGCGGCGGCGAAGCCCGGCCAGCCTTCGCGCCGGAGCAGCGGAACGTCCTGCCATTCCGGCAGTTCCGGCAGCAGCGCCAGGGCGGCCGCCATCGCGCGCGTGACCTGCGGCAAGGTCAGCGTGCCGGTCAGCGGCCAGACCGGCTGGACCAGCGGGATGCCGTCCTCCCGCGCCGAGACCTGCGGGTTGACGATGACCCAGTCGCCATCCTCGTGCTTCAGCGCCCCCGCAAGCCAGCGCGTCGCGCCCACCGGCAGCGCCTTCTCCGCCCAGGGCTTCTGCCAGTTCATCAGGAAGGCGGTGAGCGACTCGCCGCCGGCCTCGCCACGGACGCGGACATAGGCGCGGCCCTGGGCGCCGCGCCCGGCCTTGTGCGAGCCGACCAGCATCGGGACCAGGGCCTCGGTGTCCGGCAGCGCCTGGGAGGGGCGCTCGACCCGGCGGCGCAGCAGGTAGCGTTCCGGCAGGTGCAGCAGCAGGTCGAGCACGCGCGCCCCGCCGGCAGCCTTGGCGATCAGCCGCGCCTCGGCCTCCTTTACGCCCTTGAGGTCGGCGGTCGGGGCGAGCAACGCCGCCAGCGCATCGGCGCCCTGCTTTGCGTTCGCATCCGGTCGGGCTGACACGATTCCCATCGGCCTCTATATGCCAGCGCGCAGCCCATGACCGTACCCCAGGACATCGACCCGCGCCGCCGTCGCCTCGTGTTCCGCGCGCTCCATCGCGGCACCAAGGAGGCCGACCTGATGATCGGCGGCTTCGTCGCGCGCAACATTGCCGGCTTCAGCGAGGCGGAGCTCGACGAGATCGAGGCCGTGCTCGAGCATTGGGACGTGGACCTGGCGGATTGGCTTTCGGGCCGGCGCCCCATCCCGCCGGAGGCCGACAGCCCCATGCTGCGCCGCATGGCCGCCGAATGCGGCCGCGCCGGGGCGGGCGTCCCGCCGGGGGCGGAACGGTGAAGACCATCCCCGTCCATGGCGCGCCGGAGGGCTTCGACGCCCTGCTGCTGTGCCGCCGCCGGGCCGAGACCGACGCCCCGGTCGTGCATGTCTGCCGCGACGACGCCCGCATGGCCCGCATGGCCGAGGCGATCGGCTTCTTCGCCCCCGAGGTCGAAGTGCTGCGCTTCCCCGCCTGGGATTGCCTGCCCTACGACCGCGTCTCGCCCAATCCCGAGATCGTGGCGGAGCGCGTGGCCACGCTCACGCGCCTGCTGGAGCCGCCCGCACGCCCGCGCATCCTGCTGACCACGGTGAATGCGCTGGCGCAGAAGGTGCCGCCGCCGGCGACCTTCCAGGACGCGACGATGGTGCTGCGCAAGGGCGGTCGCGTGGCGCCCGAGGCGCTGACCGCCTTCCTGGAATCGAACGGCTACCACCGCACCGGCACTGTGATGGAGCACGGCGAGTACGCGGTGCGCGGCGGCATCATCGACCTGTTCCCGGCCGGCGAATCCGACCCGGTGCGCCTGGATCTGTTCGGCGACGAGATCGAGGACCTGCGCCGCTTCGACACGGCCACGCAGCGCAGCGGCAAGGTGGTGCCGGAGCTGCGCCTGCGCCCGGTGGGCGAGGTGTTCCTCGACGAGGCCTCCCGCGCGCGCTTCCGCTCCGGCTACCGCGAGCTGTTCGGGGCGGCAGCGGCCGAGGACCCGCTCTATGTCTCGGTCAGCGCCGGCCGTAAGCATCCGGGCATGGAGCACTGGGCCGGCCTGTTCCACGAGCACATGGCCACGCTGATCGACTACGTGCCGGGGGCTTCCGTCAGCCTCGACCACCAGGCCGAGGATGTCGCGACCGCGCGCTTCGAGATGGTGGCCGACCACTACGAGGCGCGGCGCGTGCCGGTGCGCATCGCGGAAGGGGAGGTGCCCTATCGCCCGGCGCCGCCGGCGACGCTGCACCTGACGCGCGGCGACTGGAACGTGATGCTCTCCGGCGGGCCGGTGCTGCAGTTCATCCCCTTCGCGCGCGCCGATGCGGCCGAGGGCATCGAGGCCGGCGGGCGCCCCGGCCCGCTGCTGACCGAGGCGCGCACCGCCGGCGAGAACGTCTTCGCCGCCTATGCGGTCATGGCCGCGGGGCAGGTGAAGGCCGGGCGCCGCCCGCTTCTGGCGGCCTGGTCCAGGGGTTCGCGCGAGCGCATGGCGAACCTGCTGCGCGAGAACGGCGTGGCGGCCGCGCCGGCCGAGGACTGGAAAGCCGCGCGCGCCCTGCCGGACGGCGTCGTCGCCCTGGTGGTGGTGGGGCTCGAGCGCGGCTTCGTCGCCGAGGGCATCTGCGTCACCGCCGAGCAGGACATCCTGGGCGAGCGCATCGCCCGCCCGCCGCGCCGGCGCCGCCGCGCCGACCAGTTCATCGCGGACGCCACCGAGATCGCCGATGGCGACCTGGTGGTGCACCAGGACCACGGCATCGGCCGCTACGAAGGCCTCGTCACCATCGAGGTGAACGGTGCGCCGCATGACTGCCTGAAGCTCACCTATGACGGCGGCGACCGGCTGTTCGTGCCGGTCGAGAACATCGAGATCCTCTCGCGCTTCGGCACCGAGACGGCGGGTGTCGCGCTCGACAAGCTCGGCGGCGTGTCGTGGCAGAACCGCAAGGCCAAGGCCAAGTCGCGCATCCGCGACATGGCGGGGGAGCTGATCCGCACGGCAGCACTCCGCCGCATGAAGGACGGCACGCTCGCCACCCCGCCCGAAGGCGTGTGGGACGAGTTCTGCGCCCGCTTCCCCTTCGCCGAGACCGAGGACCAGTCCCGCGCCATCGCCGACGTGCTGGAAGACCTCTCGGCCGGGCGGCCGATGGACCGTCTGGTCTGCGGCGATGTCGGCTTCGGCAAGACCGAGATCGCGCTGCGCGCCGCCTTCGTGGTGGCGATGTCGGGCGCGCAGGTCGCGGTGGTTGTGCCGACCACACTGCTCGCGCGCCAGCACGCGCGCACCTTCACCGCGCGCTTCGCGGGCTTCCCGCTGGTGGTCGCGCAGCTCTCCCGCATGGTCACCGCGAAGGAGGCGGCAGAGGTGCGCGAGGGGCTGAAGGACGGGCGCATCAACATCGTGGTCGGCACGCATGCGCTGCTGGCCAAGGGCGTCGAGTTCGCCGACCTCGGCCTGGTCATCGTGGACGAGGAGCAGCATTTCGGCGTCAAGCACAAGGAAGCGCTGAAGGCGCTGAAATCCGACGTGCATGTGCTGACGCTCACCGCCACGCCCATCCCTCGCACGCTGCAACTGGCTCTCACGGGCGTGCGGGAGATGAGCATCATCGCGACCCCGCCGGTCGATCGACTGGCCGTACGCACCTTCATCATGCCCTGGGACCCGGTGGTGCTGCGCGAGGCGATCCAGCGCGAGCGCTTCCGCGGCGGCCAGGTCTTCTGCGTGGTGCCGCGCATCGAGGACATGGCGAAGGTGGCCGAGCGCCTGGCCGAGATCGTGCCCGAGGCGCGCACCATCCAGGCGCATGGGCGGCTTTCTCCCACCGAGCTCGAGCGCGTGATGACGGAGTTCGGCGACGGCAGGCACGACGTGCTGCTGTCCACCAATATCGTGGAATCCGGCCTCGACATGCCAGCGGTGAACACGCTGCTGATCCATCGCGCGGACATGTTCGGCCTGGCCCAGCTGTATCAGCTGCGCGGGCGCGTCGGGCGCGGGAAGCTGCGTGGCTACGCCTACCTGACCTGGCCGGAATCGCACCGCCTCTCGGCGGCGGCGCAGAAGCGGCTGGATGTGATGCAGACGCTGGACAACCTCGGCGCGGGCTTCACGCTGGCCAGCCACGACCTCGACATCCGCGGCGCGGGCAACCTGCTGGGCGAGGAGCAGTCGGGCCAGATCCGCGAGGTCGGCATCGAGCTGTACCAGCAGATGCTCGAGGAAGCGGTGGCCGACATCAAGGCCGGGCAGGGCAGGGAGGGCAGCGCCTCCGAGCGTGACTGGACGCCGCAGATCAACCTTGGCCTGCCGGTGCTGATCCCGGAGACCTATGTGGCCGACCTGCCGGTTCGACTGGGTCTCTATCGCCGCATCGGCGCGCTCGCCTCCGATGCCGAGACGGATGCGATGGGCGCGGAGCTTGCGGACCGCTTCGGGCCAGTGCCGACCGAGGTCGAGAACCTGCTCCAGGTGGTCGCCATCAAGCGCCTGTGCCGCGAGGCGGGGGTGGAGAAACTCGATGCCGGGCCGAAGGGCATCGTGCTGTCCTTCCGCGGCAATCGCTTCTCGAATCCGGGCGGGCTCGTGGCCTGGGTGCAGTCGCAGAAGAACGCGGTGAAGCTGCGCCCGGACCACAAGCTGGCCCTGCTGCGGGAGATGGACCTCGCCCCGCGCGTGAAGGCGGCGCGGGAACTGCTGGCGGCGCTCGCGCGCGTCGCGCGGCAGGCGCGCGCTGCATAAGGGCGCGGCAGGCGCGCGCGGCATGCGTCGGCCGCCGCTGCGTGCCTCGTCAAGGACGCGGGCCGGTCCGGCCAGTTGCCAGGATGCCGGCGCCGCCGTAATCCGAGGGCATTCCTGCCAAGGTGACCCGATGCCCTTCACTGTCCCCCCGGTGATCCGCCTGTCCTGCGTGGCGGCGGCCGCATTCTTCCTCGTGGCCGGGGGGCCGCCGCCGGAACGCCGCACCGTGCCGCGCGGCGCCGCGCTGCCGCCGGCCGCAGCACCCGCACCG
>NZ_JACADR010000308.1 GCF_016106005.1 Roseomonas rosulenta | reverse complement strand
GCTCACGCCGCGAGCCACGCCCGCGCCGCGGCCTCGGCGCCGGAGGGCAGCGCCGCGCGGCGGTCGGTCGCCCAGGCGGTGATGTCACGCGCAACGCGCTCGCCCTGCGTGTCGCGCAGCAGCATGTGGTAGCCATTGGCGTAGAAGCCGGCGCGCTGATGCGCGGGGTCGGGCAGGGCCGCCAGCAGGCGGCGCGTCGGCCCCGCCGGCACCAGCCGGTCCCGCCCGCCATAGAGCAGCAGCGCCGGGGCGCGGAAGTTCGGCGCAGCCGCCACCGCCGCATCCATCAGGTCGACCAGGCCGGCCAGCGCATCGACCCGGGTGTGGCGGATCAGCAGCGGGTCGCGCGACCAGCGCTGCAGGGCGGTGATATTGTCGGTCGGCTGGAAGCCCGGGGCCGAATTGGCGAAGCCCATCATGGGCACCACCGTGACCAGCACATCCAGCATGCCGCGCGCGAACCAGCCGAGGCTGTCCCGCCCGACCACCGCGGGGGCGAGAAGCACATGGCCATCGACCGGCGGCGGCGCGGCGGACGCACCAGCCACGAGCAGCACGGCGCCCCCCATGCTCTCACCCATCATCACCATAGGCACGCCGGGGTGGCGCGCGCGGACCAGCCGGGCGGCCTGCGTGGCGTCGGCGGCCATCGTCTCGTGCCCGGCCCAGATGCCGCGGTTGGGGGAACCGCCGAAGCCGCGCTGGTCGTAGGCGTAGAGCGCGACGCCCTGGTCCGTGAACCACGGCGCGGCGTCCTCGGCGAAGGC
Source organism: Roseomonas rosulenta (assembly GCF_016106005.1). Classification (GTDB taxonomy): domain Bacteria; phylum Pseudomonadota; class Alphaproteobacteria; order Acetobacterales; family Acetobacteraceae; genus Neoroseomonas; species Neoroseomonas rosulenta. The sequence continues at coordinate 4,135 of NZ_JACADR010000308.1, read as the reverse complement.
GCGGGCGTGCTCGTTCATGCCGTGCAGGCCGATCACGACCGCGCGAGGCGGGCTGGGCGGCAGCCAGGCATGGACCGGCAGGCGCACGCCATCGGGCATGACCAGGGAGTCGTCCGAGATGCCAGGCGCGGTGACGAGCGGGCCCATCGGCGCGCGGGCCGGGGTGCAGGCGGGCAAGGCGAGCGCAGCCAGCAGGGCGCGCCGCCGCAGCCGCGGCGTTCCATCGGGCCCTTGGGGGGGATGCCGCGTCTGGCGCGCCGGCTCCCCGTCCCCGGCCCCTGCCGGAGGGGCGGAATGATCCATGCGGCGCCAATCTAGCGCGCATTGCGGCCTGGCGGCAGGCATCGCGAGCGCCGAGACTGGCCCGCCCGGCCGGCGGCGACTATGGTGCAGCGCCTGCGGCGAGGACGACGATGCGCGACCCCCTGATGACCGGATACGGCCCGAAATTCGTCGAGGGCCTGACACCCGACCAGCGCGTCGAGGTCCATGCCCGCAAGGTCGCCTGCGACGGCGAGGCGGCCGGCGCGCTCGGCCATCCGCGCATCTGGCTGCACATCGAAGACCGCCCCGAGGGACGCCAGGTCACTTGCCCCTATTGCTCGATCACCTACGTCCTCGCCGATGGCGCGGGCGAGGATCATGGCCACTGACGAGGACCGGGCCCCGGAGGCCGGCAGGCCGCGGGGCACCGCGATGAGCGAGGCCGCCGCCGCGTCCGAGGCGCTGCCCCCAGTCGCCCCCGGTGAGCGCCACCTGATCCTGGTGGACGGGTCGGGCTACATCTTCCGCGCCTATCACGCGCTGCCGCCGATGACGAACCCGCAAGGCGTGCCGGTCAACGCGGTCTACGGCTTCACCACCATGCTCTCGCAGTTCCTGACGCGGCATGCGGGCACGCATATCGCCGTGGTGTTCGATGCGGCGCGCATCAATTTCCGCAACGAGATCTACGCCGACTACAAGGCGCACCGTCCCGACCCGCCCGAGGACCTGGTCCCGCAATTCGACCTGATCCGGGAGGCGACGGATGCGCTCGGCGTCTGCCGCGCGCAGCTCGAGGGCTTCGAGGCGGACGACCTGATCGCCGCCTATGCCAAGGCCTATCTGGCGGAGGGGCCGGGGCAGGTCACCATCGTCTCCTCCGACAAGGACCTGATGCAGCTGGTCCGCCCCGGCGTGCAGCTGCTGGACCCGATCAAGCAGAAGCCGATCCGCGAGCCGGAGGTGCTGGAGAAGTTCGGCGTGACACCCGACAAGGTGGTCGAGGTGCAGGCCCTGGCTGGCGACAGCACCGACAACGTGCCGGGCGTGCCGGGCATCGGCATCAAGACCGCCGCACAGCTCATCAACGAATACGGCGACCTGGAATCGCTGCTGGCGCGGGCGGGCGAGATCAAGCAGCCCAAGCGGCGCGAGGCGCTGGTCGAGAATGCGGAGAAGGCGCGCATCTCACGCCGCCTGGTGCTGCTCGACGAGAACGCGCCTCTGCCCTGCCCGATCGCGGACATGGTCGCGAAACCGCCCGCCGACCACCGGTTGGAAGCCTTCCTGCGCGCCATGGGGTTCCGGTCGTTGCTGGCGCGCATGGGCAAGCTCGGCGAGGGCAATGACCCGCCGCGGCGCAGTGCGGCGCCCGCCGCGCTGAAGCACGCGCCCACGGCCGGGCCGGTCGCGCCCGACCTCGCCCTGCCCTTCGGCCCCTATGACTGCGTAACCACCGAGGCGGCGCTGGCGGGCTGGATCGCCGAGGCCACCGCCGCCGGCGTGGTCGGCCTGGACACCGAGACGGACAGCCTCGATGCCCGTCGCGCGCGGATGGTGGGGTTCTCGCTGGCGGTCGCGCCGGGGCGCGCCTGCTACGTGCCGCTGCGCCACGGCGATGCGACCGACATGCTGGCGCAGCCCGCGCCGGCGCAGGTCGAGGCGGCGCGCGCCTTCGCGCTGCTGCGTCCTCTGCTCGAGGACCCGACCGTGCTGAAGGTGTTCCAGCACGCGAAATACGACCTCGAGGTGCTGGCGCGCGACGAGAACGGCGGGTTCGCCACCATCGCGCCGATCGACGACACCATGATGCTCTCCTACGCCATGGAGGCCGGCAGGCACGGCCATGGCATGGACGAGCTCTCGGTGCTGCACTTCAACCACGCGCCGATCAAGTTCGACGAGGTGACCGGCACGGGCAAGGCGCGCATCCCCTTCTCCCAGGTGCCGCTCGACCGGGCCACCGCCTATGCCGCCGAGGATGCCGACGTCACGCTGCGCCTATGGCTGCTGCTGAAGCCCCGGCTGCGCGAGGAGGGCGCGCTCGCGACCTATGAGCAGGTCGAACGCCGCATGATCGGCGTGCTGCGTGACATGGAGTCCGCCGGCATCAAGGTGGACGGCGCCGAGCTGGCGCGCATCGGCGAGGATTTCGCGCAGCGCCTCGCGGTGCTCGAGAAGCAGATCCACGCGCTGGCGGGGCGCGAGTTCAACGTGGGCTCGCCCAAGCAGCTCGGCGAGATCCTGTTCGACGAGATGAAGCTGTCCGGCGGGCGCAAGGGCAAGACCGGCGCCTATTCGACCGATGCCGCGGTGCTCGAGGAGCTGGCGGCGCAGGGCGTGGAGCTCGCCGCCCGCGTGCTCGACTGGCGGCAGCTCGCCAAGCTGAAGTCGACCTATGTCGAGGGGCTGGCAGCCGAGATCGACGCCGCGGACCGTCGCGTCCACACATCCTATGGCATGGCGGGCACCTCGACCGGGCGGCTGTCGTCGACCGATCCCAACCTGCAGAACATCCCGATCCGCTCCGAGGAAGGCATGCGCATCCGCCGTGCCTTCGTGGCCGAGCCCGGGCATGTGCTGCTGGCGGCCGACTACTCGCAGATCGAACTCCGCCTGCTCGCGCATCTGGCCGAGGTGCCGACGCTGCGCGCCGCCTTTGAGCAGGGCGAGGACATCCACGCCCGCACCGCGGCCGAGATCTTCCACCTGGCGCCGGGCAGCGTGGACAAGGAGGCGCGGCGGCGCGCCAAGATGATCAACTTTGGCATCATCTACGGCATGTCGGCCTTCGGCCTCGCCTCGCGCCTCGGCATCCCGCCGGCGGAGGGGCGCTCCATCATCGACGCCTATTTCGCGCAGTACCCCGGCATCCGGCAGGAGATGGAGCGGCTGAAGGAGGAGGCGCGCACCCACGGCTTCGTGCGCACCCCCTTCGGCCGCAAGCTCTGGATTCCCGACATCGCCACCAAGGACCCGGTGCGGCGCGCGGGTGCGGAGCGCGCGGCCATCAACGCCCCCTTCCAGGGCGGCGCGGCCGAGATTATCAAGCGCGCCATGGTGCGCCTGCCGCGCGCCCTGCGCGACGCCGGCCTCAAGGCGCGCATGCTGCTGCAGGTGCACGACGAACTGGTCTTCGAGGTGCCGCAGGCCGAGGTGGCGGCGACATCCGCCCTGGTGAAGGACATCATGGAATCGGTCGCGACGCTGCGCGTGCCGCTCTCGGTCGAGGTCGGCACCGGGCATTCCTGGGCGGAGGCCCACTGACCATGGCCGCCGGCTGGACACCCGACGAACGCCGCACGCTGTCGCAGATCTGCGCGGCGCATTTCGTCAGCCACGTGCACTACCTGGTGATCCCGCCGCTCTTCCCGTTGCTGCGGGAGAGCCTCAGCGTTTCCTATGTCGAGCTCGGTCTGGCGCTGACGGCCTTCAACGTCGTCTCCTTCTTCACCCAGGCGCCGATGGGCTTCATCGTGGACCGCGCCGGGCCGCGGCGGATGCTGGCGGCGGCGCTCACGCTGGGCGGGCTGTCCTTCATCCTGCTCGGGATGACCGGCAGCTATGCCTGGCTGATCGCGGCATCGGCCATGGCGGGGCTGGCGAACAGCGTCTACCACCCGGCGGACTACGCCATCCTCGGCGCCTCGATCGCCGAGCAGCGGGTCGGGCGGGCCTTCTCGATCCACACCTTCGCGGGCTTCCTGGGCGGGGCAATAGCGCCGGCCTTCGTGCTCGGCATCGCCGCCTGGCTCGGCATGTCGGCGGCGCTGATCGCGGCGGGGCTGCTCGGCCCATTCGCGGCGCTGCCGCTGCTGTTCGGCCGCGCGCCGGCGGCGGCACCCCGCCCCGTCGCGGCCAAGGCGGGGGC
>NZ_JACADR010000307.1 GCF_016106005.1 Roseomonas rosulenta | reverse complement strand
GGGCGGCGCTGCGCGCTGCTGGGGCGCGCCGGCCGGGGGCTGCGCCATGCGCGGCTCGGGCGCGCCGGCCCCGCTCACCGTCTCGCTCATACGATCGCCTCCTGCCTGGCTGTCCGGGGGCGAGCGTAGCGGGCGCGCAAGGCCGTGTCGCGCCTGAGCGCTACATCTGCCGCAGCACGTCCTCGCGCAGTTCGTCGATCACCCTGAGCCGCCCGTCGCGCTGCTCGATGTGCCAGAACAGCCAGCCATTGCAGGAGGGCGCCTCCTGCACCGCGGCGCCGACCTTGTGGATCGACCCGGTGGCGAGGCCGCAGCGCAGCGTGCCATCGGCGCCGACCGTCGCCTCCCAGCGCTTCTGGCGGTCGAACAGGCGCGACCCGGCGGGCACGAGGCCACGCTCGACCAGCGTGCCGAAGGGGATGCGCGGCTGTTCCTTCTTCGAGGGCAGGGCCGCGGCCGCGTCCTCGGGCGCCGGTTCGGTCGCGACGATGCGCGCGAGCGCGGCGTCGGCATAGGCCTGTTCGCGCTCGATCCCGATGAAGCGCCGCCCGAGCCGCTTCGCCACTGCCGCCGTGGTGCCCGAACCGAGGAACGGATCGAGGATCACCTCGCCCGGCGCGGTGCAGGACAGGATCACGCGATGCAGCAGCGCCTCGGGCTTCTGGGTCGGGTGCAGTTTGGCACCCGCATCGTCGCGCAGGCGCTCGCCGCCGGTGCACAGCGGGATCAACCAGTCGCTGCGCATCTGCAGGTCGTCGTTGAGCGCCTTCATGGCCGCGTAGTTGAAGCGGTAGCGGGAGTCCGGGCTGCGCGCCGCCCAGACCAGCGTCTCATGCGCATTGGTGAAGCGCCGGCCGCGGAAATTCGGCATCGGGTTCGACTTGCGCCAGATGACGTCGTTGAGGATCCAGTAGCCCTGGTCCTGCAGCGCCGTGCCCAGGCGGAACACGTTGTGGTAGGCGCCCATCACCCAGATGGTGCCGTCCTTTCGCAGCACGCGGCGGCATTCGGCCAGCCATTCGCGCGTGAAGGCATCGTATGCGCCGAGATCCGCGAAGCGGTCCCATGCGTCGTCCACGCCATCGACCAGCGAATCATCGGGCCGCCGCAGAGTGCCCTTGAGCTGCAGGTTGTAGGGCGGGTCGGCGAAGATGGCGTGCACGCTGGCCGGCGGCAGGTGCTTCAGCCACGCGATGCAATCCCCGACCAGAACCTGGTCGAGCGGCAGATCGATCTGCGTGCCCAAGCGCGAAACCCCATTCCCCCGCGAAGCCCGCAGAATCGCTCGCGCGACTCGGCAGGTCAATCATTCGATTGCCTCGGGCGCCGGCGTGCGCCCTTTGCTTGCCTCAGACGCCGGCGCGCGCGTCCGCGCGCTTGGCTTGCGCGCCACGCACTGGCGCGCCGGGCGCCATTGGCGGTCTGGGCGCGGTCGCGCTGTGCGCTCCCGGATCGAGACAGGGCCTCGATCCGCCGTGGTGCGCCGGTGGGCCTGGCGCTGGGGCGCGGGGTCAGCCGAACAGGTCGTCGACCGGCCCGAAGCCGCGCCGGTGGTGCGGGCAGGGGCCGAGGCTGCGCAGGGCCGCGAGATGCGCCGCGGTGGGGTATCCGGCATGGCGCGCGAAGCCATAGCCGGGCCAGCGCGGGTCGAGCCGCGCCATCGCCCGGTCGCGCACCACCTTCGCCAGGATGGAGGCGGCCGCGATCGACAGCGACAGCGCATCGCCGCCCACCAGGCAGCGCACCGGGCAGGGCAGGGGCGGGGCCTGGTTGCCGTCGACCAGTGCCAGGTCCGGCGCGCGCGGCAGCCGTGCCACCGCGCGCGCCATGGCGAGGTGCGTGGCGCGCAGGATGTTGACGCGCCCGATCTCGATGGCCGAGGCGGCGCCGATCGCGCACTCCACCACGCCGGCCCGCGCGGCGTCGCGTAGCGCGGCGAAGGCGGCCTCGCGCTGCGCCGGCTTCAGACGCTTCGAATCGTCGATCAGCGCGACGAGGTCGCGCGACGGCGGATTCAGGAACACCACCGCCGCGGCGACCACCGGCCCGGCGAGCGGCCCGCGCCCGGCCTCGTCGATGCCGGCGACGCGGCCCTGGCCGGCTTCGGCGCTGAGATCGGGGCGTTGGCGGGTCATGCCGCAGGGTAGCACGCCCGCCATGGCGTGCCCGCACCGGCGGCGCTAGCCTTCGCTTCCGACCGGAGGACGCAGCCCATGGCATCGAGCACGCCCGTATCGAGGCCGCAGGCCACCCGCGCCGCCGCCTTCTGCGAACGCTTCGGCCTGCGCCTGCCGATCCTGCTGGCGCCCATGGCCGGCGCCTCGCCGCCCGGCCTCGCCGCCGCGGTGGCCAATGCCGGGGGGATGGGCGCGCTGGGCGCGCTGAACACCACGCCGGCCGGCATCGCCGACTGGGCGCGCGCCTTCCGCGCGGCATCGAACGGGTCCTTCCAGGTGAACCTCTGGATCCCCGACCCGCCGCCCGCGCGCGATGCCACGCGCGAGGCGGCGATGGCTGATTTCCTGGCCGCCTTCGGCCCGCGCCCCGCCATCCCCGAGGGCCCCTTCCTGCCCGACTTCGCGGCGCAATGCGCGGCGATGATCGAGGCCGGGCCGGCCGTGATCTCCTCCATCATGGGCGTCTTCCCGCCCGAGGTGGTGGCGGCGGCGAAGGCGCGCGGCATCGCCTGGTTCGCCACCGCGACCACGCTCGCCGAGGCGCGCGCCGCGGTCACCGCCGGGGCGGATGCCATCGTGGCCCAGGGTGCCGAGGCCGGCGGGCATCGCGGCGCCTTCGACGCGACGGCGGCAGAGGGGCAGCTCACCGGCGGGCTCGCGCTGATCCCGCGCTTCGCTGACGCACTCGACGTGCCCGTCATCGCCACCGGGGGCATCGCCGATGCGCGCGGCATCGCGGCGGCGCTGACGCTGGGCGCCAGCGCGGTGCAGATCGGCACGGGGTTCCTGCGCTGCCCCGAGGCCGGCATCGCCCCCGCCTGGAGCGACGCCATCGCGGCGGCGGAGCCCGAGGGCACGATGCTCACGCGCATCTTCTCGGGCCGGCTCGGGCGGGGCATCGCCAATGCGGTGGTGCGTGCCGCCGCGCCGCCCGCCGCGGACTATCCGGTGCAGCGCGCGCTGTTCGCGCCGGTGCGCGCGGCGGCCGAGGCGGCGAATGACGCGGCCGCGATGCAGATGTGGGCGGGGCAGGCGGCGCGGCTCGCTTCGGCGGAACCCGCCGGCGCCCTGGCCGCGCGGCTGTGGGAGGAGGCGCGGGCGTTGCTGCCCTGAAGGTGGCGCCTACCGCGCCGCCCCGCGCGGCAGTAGCATCCACCCCGCCACCCCCGCCAGCAGCGCCGCGCCGAGCACGGCGAATCCCGCCCGATAGGCCGCTTCCGGCCGCACCCCGCCGGCCTCGGCGAAGACCCCCACCACCGCCCCAACCAGCATCGGCAGCAGCGCCGAGCCCAGCACCTGCGCGAGGTTCACGGTGGTCGCGCCGCGCCCCACCTGGCCGTCGGCGAACAGCGTGCGCGCCTCCGCCACCACCAGCACCGGATAGGCGGAGAACAGCACCAGCAGCACCAGCAGCACGATCGCCGCGGGCAGCGGGGCGCCCGGCCAGGCCGCTAGCCCGCCCAGCATCGCGGCCGACAGCAGCGCCCCCGCCGTCACGATCCGCCGCCGCGGCCCGAAGCGCCGTTCGAGCGGCCCGACCGCCAGCAGCCCCACCGGCATCGCCACCCCCATCGCCGCCAGCACCCAGCCGCGCCCGGCCGCATCGAGCCCATGCACATCCGCGAGATACGGCCCGGCCCAGAGCCCCAGCACCGTCGCCGCCGCGGCATAGGCCACAAGGTGCATGGACAGCACCCGCGGCAGCCCCGGCAGCCGCCAGATCGAGACCTGGCCCAGCAGCGCCTCCCGCAATGTCTCGGGCTGGCGGAACACCGGCGGCCGGTCGGGCGGGTCGTCGCGCACCAGCGCCCACCACAGCGCCCCGCAGGCCGCGGTCAGCAGCGCCGAACCACCGAGCGCCCCGCGCCAGCCGAGCCACCCCGCCAGCGCGGCGAGCGGCGCCCCCGCCAGCAATATGCCCATCTGCGACAACGCGAAGACGCGCGAGAGCGCCAGCGTCATCGCAGCACCCGAATGCCAGCGCGCGCAGAGCACCACCGCCGCCATGAAGGATGCCGCCGAACCGAGCCCGACCACGAAGCGCGCCGCCAGCAGCGTCGCGCCATCCGTCGCGAAGGCCTGGCACCCCGCGCCGAGCACGGCGATGCCCGTCAGCGCGCCCACGGTCCGCCGCGGTCCCGCCCGGTCGAGCGCGATCCCGACCGGCACCTGCGCAACCAGCAGCGCCGCGAAGAACATCCCGTTCGCCGCGCCCAGCACCGCCGGGCTGAGCGCGAGCTCGGCCGAGAGATCCGGCGCCACCACGCCAAGTGCTGCGCGATGGAACTGCGACAGCCCCGTCATGGCGGCGGCCGCCGCCATCATCGCCGCGGCAGCGCTCATGCCGACGCGTCGATCCCGAAGCCCTCGCGCAGCCCGCGCGCGCCCTCCGGCGTGAGCGTGAGGCGCCGGCGCGCGAGGATGTCGCCCTCCCCCGTCGCCGCTGCGCGGCGGAGCCAGCCGCGCGCCATCCAGGCCCTGGCCATCTCGCGCCCCAGCCCGCCGGCCAGATGCGGGCGGCGCTCGGACCAGTCCATGCAGTCGCAGGCGAAGTGCCGCGCGGCGGCGGCGCTGTCGAGGTCGATGCCGCTCGCCGCCAGCCGCGCGCGCCCCTCGGCCGAGGCACTCCAGCCGCCCGGCGCGGGCGTGAGCCAGCCCTGCCCGGTGAGGCGCCGGTGCACCGCCACGCCAAGCCGCCCGGCCAGGTGGTTCCAGCACAGCCTGGCCTCGCGCGCCGCCTCGCCATGCGTCCAGCGCCG
>NZ_JACADR010000306.1 GCF_016106005.1 Roseomonas rosulenta | reverse complement strand
CGCGCCGCCACCCGTTCGGGCCGCAGGGGGTGCACCGTGCCGGCCGGCTCCAAGGGGGCCGCGGCCACGGCGTGGGAGGGCAGGGGCCGCGGGGCGGCGAGGCGGCCGATCGCGACGCCGATGAGGAGGAGGACGACCCCCGCCAGCCAAGCCATCGGCTCACGCGCCGCAGCCAGCCAGGCGGGTGCGGCGCCGCCGGCCTGGGGCATCCCGGCCAGGGGCGCCGGGACCTCGAGCGACGCCGGCAGCAGGTCCGTCTCCTCCCCGGCGGCGACGGTGAAGATGAGGTTGCGCGTGCCAGGCCTCGCGAGCGCCGGATGGCTCACGACATGGCTGTAGGCCCCGGCAGGCGTCACCTCTGCAGGTTCGCCGTCGACCGTCGCGGTGACTGTGGCGGCCGGGATCGGCTCGGCTGTCGGAAAGCGGTCCAGATGGACCCACAGACGCCCGTTCGGGTCGAGGACAGCGACGATCTCGAACAGGTCGGAGTGCGTTTCGGTCCGCGGCGCCGCCGCGGCGGGCGGGGGCGGCGCCGCGCCGTGGTCGTGTCCCTCATGCGCCATGGCCGAGATCGCGGATCCCCACATCGCCAGGCCGAACATGACCGCCGCCAAGCCTGGTAGCCGCCGGACCACCTGTCCCCCCTTCTGCACCAAGAAGCCCCTTCTGCCCGCTTCGTGCGGCGCCGGTATTGCCCGATTATGTCGAAGCATTGCGGCAGCCGGACGGAACGCCGGTGTGGGTGCAAGCAATCCGAAGGAAGGCCAGGCAGCCGGAACAGGAAACCGCATCAAGAAGAATGAGCGCGACAATACCGGTGCTTCGCTGACGTGGTTTGAGGCGGTGGCATGGATAGCGACGGACGGCCAGTGTGCCGATGACCGTGGGGCCGCGGAAGGCCTCATGAACCTACGTAACGCCCCAACCCGGCATCCGGGTGCGGCGTTTTCGTGTTTGGTGGGAGCCAATCGGAAACCGAATGCCCTGCTCTCGGACAGCCCGACAGCGACCACCTTCTTCGGCCCCAAGGTTGGAGGGTGACCAAGCCTGCCAGTGATTGGCGGAAGGGATCCTCGCACGCGCGCAGGGATGCGTACCTTCCCCGCAGACCATTCGGACCTTCCCGCGCGGCGGGGCGGAACCTTCGCTCTGAAACCATGCCGCCGGCCGGAAATCGAGGCCCACACACCCGCCAGCGCTGCCCGTTGCCAGCGCATGCTTGCTCGGATGTCCGGTCAATGTCCGGTCGGACGACGGATATACCTGCAGCGACGGCAGGCGTTCCGGCGAAAATCTCGTTCTGAAATCCGGAATTTATGCTGGTGCCGGCACGCGGATTTGAACCGCGGACCTACTGATTACGAATCAGTTGCTCTACCACTGAGCTATGCCGGCCCCGGACGCCCCCCCCCAAGCGTGGCGGGCCGCGCCTTCTACCCGCCGCGCCGCCCCCCCGCAACCGGCTTTCGTCCCCCCCGCGCGCCGCGGCCGCACCCGTGCTACCCATGCCTGGCCATGCGTCGCCGCCTGCTAGTCGCCCTCGTCCTCGTGCTCGCCGCTGCCGGCGGCTGGTTTTGGTGGACCATGCCGCCCGCGGTCGCGATCGCCCTCGCCACCACTGGCCCGGCGTTGCGCGCCGTCTATGCCACCGGCAGCGTCGAACCCGTCCACTGGGCCCGCGTCGGCCCCGCGCTGCGAGCCCGCATCACCCAGGTCCTGGTCGACGAAGGGGATCGCGTCACGGAAGGCCAGCCCATGGCGCGCCTCGACAACCGAGAGGCCGTGCACCGCGCCGAGGAGACCGAGGCCCGCGCCCGCTTCGCCGAGGAAGACCTGGCCCGCATCCGCACCCTGGTCACCCGCGACATCGCCGCGCGCGCAACCCTCGACCGCGCCGAGGCCGAGGCCCGCGCCGTGCGCGCCGTGGCCGAGGCCGCCCAGCGCCGGCTCGACGACTACATCGTCCGTGCCCCCGCCGCGGGCGTCGTGCTGCGTCGCGACGTCGAGGTGGGCGAGGTGGTGGACACCCCCGCCTCGCTGTTCTGGATCGGCGAGCCCCGCCCGCTGCGCGTCACCGCCGAGGTGGACGAGGAGGACATCGCCCAGGTCCGCGAAGGCCAGCGCGTGCTGCTGCGCGCCGATGCCTTTCCCGGCCAGGTGTTGACCGCGACCGTCGGCCAGATCACCCCCAAGGGCGATGCCACCCGCAAGGCCTACCGCGTGCGCCTGGTACTGCCCGACGATACGCCGCTGCTGATCGGCATGACGGTCGAGGCCAACATCGTGCTGCGCCAGGCCGAGGACGCCGTCCTGGTGCCGCCCGCCGCTATCCGCGACGGCCGCGTCTTCGTGGTACAGCGCGAGACGGTGCAGCCGCGGCAGGTCGAACTCGGCGTCCAGGGCCCGCGCGCGGTCGAGATCCTGCGCGGCCTGCAGCGCGGCGAGGCCGTGGTGCTCGACCCGCCGGCCGGGCTCGCCGCCGGCCAGCCGGTGCGGCTGCGGCCATGAGGCTCATCCTCGACCTTGCGCGCGGCATGCTGAGCCGCCGGCGGCGCCAGACCCTGGTGAGCGTGCTGGGCGTGGCGCTGGGTGTCGCCTTCTTCATCGCCATCGCCTCGCTGATGCGCGGCTTCCAGACCTATTTCGTCCAGCAGGTGATCGACGTGCAGCCGCACATCACCATCAAGGACGAGACGCGCCGCCCGCTGCCCCAGGCCGTCGAGCTCGTGGCACCCGAGGGGGCCGTCTCGGTCAATGGCGTGAAGCCGCGCGACCGCGTGCGCGGCATCCGCTCCGCCGCCGAGAAGATGGCGATCCTGGAGGCGATCCCGGGCGCGGCCGCCGCGGCCATCCTGACCGGCCCCGCGTTGCTGCGCTACGGGTCGCGCGATGTCACCATTAGCGTCACCGGGATCGAACCCGCGCGCTACCGCCGCGTCTCCAACCTCCAGAAGGACATCATCCAGGGCAGCCTCGAGGATCTGCGCTCGGCCGCGAACGGGCTGATCATCGGCGATGCGCTTGCCGTCAGGCTCGGCGTGCAGCTGGGCGATACGGTCATCGCCGTCTCGCCGCGCGGCGTGTCGCTGCAGATGAAGATCGTGGGCATCTTCCACACCGGCCTCGTCAGCCTCGACCAGTCGGCGGGCTATGCGCTGCTCAAGGTCAACCAGGTCCTGCAGGACCGGCCCAACGTGGTGAACCAGATCCTGCTGCGCCTGGCCGACGTGACCCAGGCGGAACCGCTGGCGCGCCAGCTCGAGGACCGCTTCGGCGACCGCGTCGAATCCTGGGAGGAGCAGAACCGCAACATCCTCACGGTCTTCATCATCCAGAACGCCATCATGTACAGCGTGACCGGCGCCATCCTGCTCGTCGCGGCCTTCGGCATCTACAACATCATCTCGACCGTGGTGTTCGAGAAGACGCGCGACATCGCCATACTGAAGTCGCTGGGATTCACGGAAGGCGACATCCAGCTGCTGTTCCTGGTGCAGGGCATCATCGCGGGCTTCCTCGGCGCGCTGCTGGGCTGCCTGATCGGGCAGCTGATGATCGAGGGCCTCGCGCAGGTGCGTTTCCGTACCGAGACGCCGGCCGGCAGCGACCGCTTCCTGCTGGCGCGGGACTGGCGGATCTTCTCGGTCGCGTCCTTCTTCGCGGTGGCCTCGGCCGCGCTGGCAGCGGTGATCCCCGCACGCCGCGCCGCGCGGCTCGACCCGGTGCAGATCGTGCGGGGGGCTGCTTGAGCGCAGACCCGGGGCGGCCCGCCCCGCTGCTGGCCGCCGAGGGCGTGACCAAGCGCCTGCCGGAAGGCGTGACGCTGGTCAGCGACATCACGCTCACGGTCACCGGGGGCGAGTTCGTCGCGATCACCGGGCCGTCGGGGTCGGGCAAGTCCTCGCTGCTCTACCTGCTCGGGCTGCTCGACCGGCCGACATCGGGACGCATCCTGCTCGAGGGCACGGACACCGCGCTGCTGGCGCCGCCCGATCTGGCCGCGCTGCGCCTCGCGCGGCTCGGCTTCGTCTTCCAGTTCCACTTCCTGCTGCCGGAATTCTCCGCGCTCGACAACGTGCTGATCCCGATCCGCCGGCGCGGCGCGCTGAAGCCGGCGGCGGCGCGGGCCCGCGCCCTCGCGCTGCTGGGCGCGCTGGGCCTGGCGGAGGCGGCGGAGAAGCTGCCCGAACAGCTCTCGGGCGGGATGCGCCAGCGCGTCGCCATCGCCCGTGCGCTGGCGAACGACCCGGTGCTGCTGATGGCCGACGAGCCGACCGGCAACCTCGACACGAAGAATGCGGCGGCGGTGTTCGACATCTTCGCGAAGCTCGCCGCCGAGGAAGGGCGCGCCGTGCTGGTCGTGACGCATGATGCCGACCTCGCGCGCCGCGCCACGCGCCGCATCCACCTGGTCGATGGCCGGATCGTCAGCGACGAGACGAACGCTCCTGGCTGACCGCGCAGCGTCGGCCTGCGTACCGCCGGGATCCTGGTTGACGAGGCGACTTTCGCACGATCGTTTTCGATGGACCCGAGTGTGCCGCCATGACCCGCTCCATCATCCTGAAGGGGCTGCGCCATGGACGTGCACGCCAGACGCACCGCCGATGATGGACCCGCCGCCGCCCGCTTCCAGGCGCGCCTGGTCGTGGCTGCCGTCCACGAGGCAGAGGCCACGCCGACGGGCTCCACTTGCCGCAGCTTCCGCCGGAAGGTCACGGCGGCGGGCTGCCGGCGGCGACCGGCGCGGCCGCAAGGGCTGCGGCGATCACGCCGCAACGGCGTTCGTGCCATCCCTGCGCATCCCTGCTGTCGCACGGCCGACAGCGGGGCGCTGGCGGCCCGCCAGGCCATGTCGCGAGGCGAGCGAACGCCCGGCGAACGGCGCCGTCAGCCGCGCGCCGTCGCCGCCAGCAGCCCGCCGCCCGCCACCAGCGCCGCCGCC
>NZ_JACADR010000305.1 GCF_016106005.1 Roseomonas rosulenta | reverse complement strand
CTCGCCGAGGGTGGTGCCTCGGGCGGCCGGACGCCGCAGCCCGATCGTGCCGCGCCGCGGCTGGCGCCCATCGGCGCGGAGGCGCCGGCTCCGTCAACCCGGCGGCGCGGGCCGGTGGCCGAGCTCGTCCAGAAGGCGGCGCAGCTCCTCGCGTCGCGGCCCGGGCTCGTCCACCAGCGCGGCGGGGTCGCCCTCGCGCGCCAGGCGGGCGATCCGCGCCAGCGCCCTCATGCGCTGCTGCCGGCTGCGCTTGAAGGTGGGAGGCGCCCAGGTGAGGAAGATGCGCCGCAACTCGCCGGCGCCGAACAGGGCATTGAGCTCGTCCGCCGTTACGTAGACCAGGAACAGCACCAGGATCCAGATCTGCACGGCGAGGAAGCGGTCCCAGGAGAAACGCGCCTCCAGCTCGTTGAAGGCGACGATGGCGCTGCCGTCGCCGATCCAGGATTCCACCATCGCCTCGAGCAGGCGCATGACCAGAACCACCAGCCAGTAGACGAAGCTCTTGAACAGGATCGGGTAGAGCAGCGGCGCGCCGTCGAAGCGCCGCATCAGGGGCAGCGCATTGGCCAGCAGCACCGACTTGCCCACCACCAGCGCGGTTGTCGTGGCGATGGTGAAGCTGAACAGCTGCCGGCCGTAGCTGCCGGTCATCAGGTGGCCGGTGAGCACGATCAGGTTGAAGCCCAGGGCGAAAAAGATCGTGGGCGGGATCATCTCCCGCACCTCGTGCCCGATCACCGCGAGGATTCGCCGGCCGGTCATCGCCACCCCCTGCCCTGGTCGTGCCGGTCAGGCTCTACACGTCCGCCGCGGCATGCGCGAGCGTGTCATGGCGGCGCGCGGGACGGCCGGACGCCGCCCGCCATCCGTGCCAGGCCCCGCACGCTTCGCGGGGAAGGACCGACAGCGGCGGCAGGTGCGAAGAGCCGCCCTTGCCGGGCTTTGGGCGGGCCGGATGTGCGGTGACGTGGGTTCAAGCCATGCGGGCCGTGGCGGCGTCGCGGCGGGCGGGCGCGCAGGCGCCGCCGGTTCCGCACCTCGGCCCCAAGCAGCGCGTCAGGCGCGGCCGCGGTCGCCGTAGCCGTGCGGATGCGCCTCGCGCCAGGCCCAGGCGGTGCGCACGATCTCGTCCAGCGCGCCGTAGCGCGGCGCCCAGCCGGTCTCGGCCCGCAGTCGGTCGGAGGCGGCGACCAGCACCGGCGGATCGCCGGCGCGGCGCGAGCCCATGGCATGCGGCACGCGCCGGCCGCCGACACGCTCCACCGCGGCGATGACCTCGCGCACCGAGGCCCCCTGCCCGCTGCCCACGTTGTAGCGACACGAGCCATGCGTCTCGAGCCGCGCGAGCGCCGCCAGATGCGCCTCCGCGAGGTCGGTGACATGCACGTAGTCGCGGATGCAGGTGCCATCGGGCGTCGGGTAGTCCTCGCCGAACACCGTGAGCGGCGGGCGGCGGCCAAGCGCCGCGTCGATCGCGAGCGGCACCAGATGCGTCTCGGGGTCGTGGTCCTCGCCGGCGCGGCCCAGCGGGTCCGATCCGGCGGCGTTGAAGTAGCGCAGCGCGGCATAGCGCAGCCCGTGGATGCGCGCGCCCCATTCCAGCCCTTCCTCGACCATGCGCTTGCTGTCGCCATAGGGGTTGGACGGCGCGATGCGGCAGTCCTCGTCGATCGGCACGCGGTCGGGGTCGCCGAACAGCGCCGCGGTCGAGGACAGCACGAAGCGCAGACAGCCGGCCTTGATCGCGGCCTCGGCCAGGCGCAGCGAATGCGCGACGTTCTCGGCGATGTAGTGCAGCGGGTCGCGCATCGACGCACCCACGATCGACAGCGCGGCGAAATGCAGCACGGCGTCGAAGCGCCAGGTGGCGAAGACCTCGGCGAGGCGGGCGGTGTCGGCGAGCTCGGCCTCGACCAGGGTCGCGCCGGCTGGCACCGCGGCGCGATGGCCCTGGGTCAGGTTGTCGAGCACCACCACCTCGTGCCCGCGGTCGAGAAGGGCCAGCACCGCATGGCTGCCGACGAAGCCGGCTCCGCCGGTGACAAGGTAACGGGACACGCGGGAACTCCGTGAGGTCAGCAGGGCGGCACGCCGTCGGACGAAACGGAGGCAACGCCCCGCGGGGTGCACTGGGGCGGGCCCCACGGGCCGTCTCCCAGGGTCGGCGGCGCCGGATCTAGCGCGTTTGCCGACCGCGAGGTAGCGGGCCCGGGCTTCGTGCGGCAGGCATGCCGTGGGCGCGGAAAACGCGCTAGCAATGCGGCATGGACAAGGCATTCCTCCGCTGGGTGGCCGCGCTTGTGCTGCTGGCCCTGCCTGCTGCGACGAGGGCGCAGGATATCTCCCGCGCCGAGACCTGGGGCGCGGTCGCAGGCCCCGCAGCGGGGCCCGCGCGCATCATCGGCGGGACCTCGCTGGGGTGCATCGCCGGCGCGGTGCAGCTGCCCGCGGATGGGCCGGGCTGGCAAGCGGTGCGCGTCGGTCGCAACCGGCACTGGGGGCATCCGGCGATGGTCACCTGGGTGCAGGATTTCGCCGCGACGGCACGCGCGCGGGGCTTCCCCGACCTATGGATCGGCGACCTGTCGCAGCCGCGCGGCGGGCCGATGACCTTCGGCCATGCCAGCCACCAGACCGGCATCGACGCCGATATCTGGCTCGATCTGAACCCCAAGCCGCGCAGCAGCCCCGCGCAGCGGGAGAACATCCCGGTCGTATCCCTGGTGCTCCCCGACGAATCGGGCGTGGACCCCCGCGTCTTCACCGATCGGCATGTCGCGCTGATCCGCCTGGCGGCGGAACGGCCGGGGCTCGACCGGCTGCTGGTGAACCACGCGATCAAGCGGGAGTTGTGCCGGCGGCATCGCGGCGAGGCCTGGCTGCGCCGCGTGCGGCCCTGGCGGGGGCATGATTCGCACATGCATATCCGCCTGCCCTGCCCGGGCGGCCAGGCGGAATGCCGCGACATCGGCCCGCCACCGGCCGGCGATGGCTGCGATGCGAGCCTCGACTGGTGGCTCAGCCCCGAGGCGCGACGGCCGTTGCCACGTCCGCCCGGACCTCCGCCGCGCATGCCGGCGGCCTGCGCGGGGGTGCTGGCGGCGCGGTAGCGCAGCCTGCGGTCGGCGGGAGGGCTGCGCGGCTACCCCGACAGCAAACGAGTTGCCGCCCAGTCGCGCATGTGCGGAGCAGCATCCGGCCGGATGGCGCTCCGGCAGCTGCTACCAGCGCCGCGCCGGCCCGCAATCCAGGTGGACGAAGCCGTCGCGCCGGTACAGGCCGACTCCGCCGATCTGCATGTCGGCGGCCGCGCGCGCGATCCCCATGGATTGGGTGCCCGGCAGGCGGACATCCGCCGCCATGCCCGACATGTGCAGCGACACCCGCGAGACGCGCCGCGACTGCCGGGCCCGCGCGGCGTTCGTCTCCGGCGCGCGGTAGCCGCTGATCACCTCGTAGAACTCATCGGAGCCGACGTGGCGGGCGATGGTGAAGAGCACATCGAACAGCCGCGGGTCCATGGGCGTGGTCTCGTCCATGGAGGGGTCGCGGAACAGCACGTCCAGCCGGCGCAGCGCGTCGCGGTCATAGCGCCCGTCGCGCCAGTAGATGCCCTCGAAGGATTCGCCGGTCTGCACGCGGCGGATGCGGATCGTCCGCGCGCCCGAGGCCACCGCCTGGGCCTGCGCCGTCGCCGGAAGCCCGGCCAGCGCGGCAAGGCCGCCAAGCCCGGCGCGGATCACCTCCCGCCGCTTCGCGACAACGGGATCGCAGCACGGGCATGCAAGCCCGTGGAACATGCGCGCCATGGGTCAGCGGACCGGGGCGCCGCGCGCAGTGCCCCCTTCGGCGGATGCGATGCGTTGCGGCGTGCCGCGTTCCATCGCGCGGGCGTAGTCGGCATCCAGGCCATAGATGTCGGAGCGCATAATAACCTGGCCTCCCTCCACGATGACGGTCGTGTAGTGCAGCCGCACCGGGATCGAGCGCGCGATCGGCGTGCTCACGGTGGCGCGACTGGCCAGGGTGCGGTCCACCCGCGCCCTGTCCCAGCCCGCTGTGCCCGAGAGCGCCTCGGAAAGCAACTCCATGGGCCGCTCGAGCCGGATGCAGCCCGAGGAGAAGGCCCGCTGCCCGCGGCTGAACAGGTGCCGGTCGGGCGTGTCGTGCATGAAGATGTCGTCGCCGTTCGGCATGATGAACTTGATGCGGCCGAGCGCATTGCGGTCGCCGGCATCCTGCCGGACGAAATAGGGGAAGAAGTTGCGGTTGTAGTTGCTGAAGTCGACCGTGGTGGCGTCGACCGGGACGACCTCCCCGTCCACGCGCTGGAACAGGCGGTAGCCGGCGGCCTGCATGCCGGCCGGGTCGCGCCGGAAGCGCGGCAGCAGGTCCTCGCGCGCGTTGCGCTCGGGCGCGCCCCAGGGCGGGTTGAACTGCACCGCGGTCATGCGGACGTTGAGCATCGGGGTCTGGCGGTCGCGCCGGCCCACGATCACCGCCATGTCCTGCACCACGCGGCTGCCTTCCAGCAGGTGCAGCCGGTAATGCGGGATGTTCACCTCGATGCGGCGCTCGGTGGGCTGTGCCGGCTGGGCGCGGCGCATATCGAGGGCGACGCGCAGCTGGTTGATCTTCGCCTCGACCGGGGTGTTCAGCACCTCCCAGGTGATGGCGCCGACGCGGCCGTCGGCCTCGAGCCCCTCGGCGGCCTGGAAGGCGCGCACGGCGGCGAGCAGGCGTTCGTCATAGACCGGGCTGGTGGCGGCGGCGCCCTCGACCAGGGCAGGGTCGATGGTCGCGAGGCGCGCGCGCAGCTGCGGCACCCGGCTGGCGTCCGTGCTGCCGGGCTCGAGCGTGCGGCGCGTGTCGCCGGTGATGCGCGGCCAGCCGCCGGCTGCCGCGATGGCGCGATGGCGGGCGAGTTCCGCCTTGAGCGCGCGCGCCT
>NZ_JACADR010000304.1 GCF_016106005.1 Roseomonas rosulenta | reverse complement strand
GCCCCCGCGCCGCCGCCGCCGATGGCGCGGGGCGCACCGGTCTCCCTGCCGCCGCCGACCCACCGGCCGAGCGCGTCTCCGCTCGCCTCCGCCGCGGCCAGCCGCGCGGCGCCCCGCCCGAAGGAGGACTTCAAGGCCGGCGACCACGTGGTCTATCCGACCCATGGCGTGGGCCAGGTGCAGGGCATCGAGACGGTCGAGGCAGCTGGCTATTCCCTCCAGGTCATCGTCGTGACCTTCGAGGAGAACCGCATGACGCTGCGCGTGCCGGTGAACAAGGCGGCGTCGTCGGGCCTGCGCAAGCTGGCCGCCGGGGCGAACATGCAGCAGGCGCTGGACACTCTGAAGGGCCGCGCGCGCATCAAGCGGACCATGTGGTCGCGCCGCGCCCAGGAATACGAGGCCAAGATCAACTCCGGCGACCCGGTCCAGATCGCCGAGGTGGTGCGCGACTTGCATCGCAATGCCGGCCAGCCCGACCAGTCCTTCTCGGAACGCCAGATCTACGAGCAGGCGCTCGACCGCCTTGCGGCCGAGGTCGCGGCGATCGACAAGTCCGACAAGCCGACGGCGATCGAGAAGCTGCTGACCTATCTCGGCAAGGCCGAGAAGGGCCCGCGCGAGGCCAAGTCCGACACGGCGGACGAGGCCGAGGACGCGGGGCAGTAAGGCGCGGCACCGCGCGCCAAGGGCCGGATGCCTGGCCCGCCGGTCTGCGGTGATGCTCGCCCGCCGCGCCGGGTCCGGATGCCGGCGCAGGGCGTCCCGGCCTGCGGCCCGACGCGAGATCGCCGCGGCCGGCGCATCGAGTCCAGGGGCCGCGGGGGGCAGAAGCGGCGCCAGCGCCCCGGTGCGTCCTGCCCGCGTCAGCCCGGCGCGCTCAGCCGCGCCTCGAGCGCGACAAGGTCCGCCCAGTTGGTCAGCACGCCGGCCCGGTCGGGTGCCGTGGGGCGCAGGGCGCAGGTGCGCGACACGACGCGCGCCGGGGGCAGGCCGGGCATGGCGCTGATCCGCTCGGCCGCCAGCGGGGCGAGGGCCTGGCCGTCGATGAAGTCCGGATAGGACAGTTCCAGCCAGGCCGCATGGCCGCGGAAGGCGCGGCGCACGAAGTCGCGCGCGGCGAGGATGTCGCGCATCTGGCGTTCGGCCGCGGCCAGGTCGGCGGTGATCCGCAGCGCGCCGTCCGACGGCGCCAGCGGCGTGCGGCGATGATAGCCGCGCCGCTCGGCGATCAGCGTGCTGGCCACGCATTCCGCGAGGCTGTCGCGCACCAGGTGGATCACGCCGGCGCCGCGGGCGCGCAACACGCGACACAGGATGCTCTCGCCGCCCGGGCGGACCGGCCAGGTCCAGGCCCCGGTGAAGGCGCCGAGGTTGTTGTACATGACATCGAGATGCGCGATGCGCCCTTCCTCCGCCGCGCGCGCGGCCAGGCCGTCGAGGAAGCCATCGAGCATCGCCGCGATCTCGGTGCCGCGGAAGGCGAAGCCCGGCTGCCGTGCCATCCAGTCGATCGCGAAGGCCGGAAAGGGGCTGTCGGGCGGCGGCGGCTTGAAGGGCTCGCCGAAGGATCGCACGGCATCCCCGGCATTCAGGCAGGCCCCGAGGAACTTGGTGCCGCTGCGCTGCGTCGCGATGGTGACGAGGATGGGCGGGGCCATGGCGGCCCGTTACGGCGCGGCGGTCGAAAAGAAAAGGGCCCCGGGGATCGCTCCCCGGGGCCCCCACCCGCCCGCAGCCGGGCGTGATGCCTTACTCCTGCCGGTTGCCGATCAGCGAGAGCAGCAGCTGGAACAGGTTCACGAAGTTCAGGTAGAGCGCCAGCGCGTCCATCACGGAGCGCTTGCCGGCCTCCTCCGTGCCCTCGGCATAGGCATAGGCCAGGTAGTCGGTCTTGATGCGCTGGGTGTCCCAGGCGGTCAGGCCGACGAACACCACCACGCCGATGATGCTGATGGCGAAAGCGAGCGCGGACGACGCCAGGAAGATGTTCACCAGCGACGCGATGACGATGCCGATCAGGCCCATCATCATGAAGCTGCCCATCTTCGTCAGGTCGGCCTTCGTGGTGTAGCCATACAGGCTGATCCCCGCGAACATCGCCGAGGTGATGAAGAAGGTGGTGGCGATGGACTGGCCCGTGTAGCGCAGGAAGATGTTCGACATGCTCGCGCCCATGGCGGCCGCGAACAGCCAGAACAGCAGCTGCGCGGTGGACTTGCTCATCCGGTTGATGCCGAAGGAGAAGACCAGCACGAAGGCCAGCGGCGAGAGCATCGCGGCCCAGCCGAGGATGGTCGGCGAGACGACGCGCGCGCCCGAAGCGGTGCGGCCGACCGACCAGAACAACTGCATCAGCTCGGGCGTCGAGGCGATGACATAGGCAACGATGCCCGTCAGCAGCAGCCCCGAGGCCATCCAGTTGTAGACCCGGAGCATGTAGGACCGCAGCCCGGCATCGACGGCGGCCGCGTCGGCGGCCGCAGTGCGACCCCAGCCAGGCGCACCCGTCGTGAATCGAGTGTCGGGACCAAAGGCCATGACGACGTGAACTCCTTATTGGGGGGGAGGATTCCCCACGGGCGCTGAATATGGAGATTTCTTCATCGGGATCAACGGGGGATCGTATTGATCCCTCGGGGCCCGGCCGCGTGCCCCGCTCGGACGGGCGGGGCGCGGTCAAAGGGGCGGTTTGAGCATGCCGGAACCAGCACCCTTCCCCACCCGGCCACCCATTCAGGATGGTGTCGTGTTCAGGATGGTGTCGTGGGCGACGGGGCGGGGGAGCGGGCTGGCGGCGCATTCGGGAATGCGCCCTGCGGCGCATTCCCGAACGGTCTCTCAGCGCTCGGCCGGCTCGACCGAGATGGCGGTCGCCTCGGCGATCGCGATATTCACCCGCTGGCCCGGCTGGATCGTGCGGATGAAGGCCTGCATCTCCGGCGAACGCACCGCGACCGTGCGGCGCACCCCGCGCGAGGAGGTGAAGCTCACCGTGTTCGCCGTGGTGTCCACCGCGTTGATGGTGACGGTGTCGCGCACCGTGGTCACCACCGCGCCGGCCGGGCGGCTGCCGGCGGGGGCGCGAGCGGCGCCGACGTCGACCTCGGCCGGCAGGCTGGTGCCGCGCGGGGTCAGCTGGACCGCCACGGCTTCCTCGAAGCGGAGGCGGACGCGGTTGCCCGGACGGATCTGCGCGAAGTTCCGCACCTCGGGGCCGGCGACGACGGTCACCGTCTCGTTGCTCGGCGTGCGGATCGCGATCTGCCGCGTGCGCGCATTGACGCTGCGGACGACGCCCACGGCTTCCTTCGCGGTGGAGACGACGACCGGTGCGGGCGGGGTCACGGGCTGCGGCGGCGGGCTCTCGGCGCAGGCGCCGAGGCCGAGCAGCGGAAGGGCGATGATCGCGGCCAGTTTCAGGCGCGAGCGGGGGGTCTGTGACATGGCGAATCCTTGTTGGGGCGGGAATTCTTCCGGCCCGCCACAGTAACAGACCCGAACGCAGGGCAGAAGCGCCGGACTATTCGTTGCGCAGATACGGCGCCGGGCGTGCCCGCAGCGCCAGCGCCGTGCCGGCATAGCCAAAGGCCAGCGTCAGCGCCGTGCAGGCCAGCACCACCACCGCCAGGGTGCCGGGCAAAAAGACCCAGTCAGCGGCCAGGATGAAGCGCACCACGCCCCAGGCGGCCGCCGTGCCCGCCGCCGCCGCGATCACCCCGGCGGTCGCGCCCAGCAGGCCGAATTCCACCAGGAAGGCGCGGCGGATCTGCCGCCGCGTGGCCCCCACGGTCTTGAGCACCACCGCGTCGCGCACACGCCGCCGCTGACCGGCCGCCACTGCGCCCGCCAGCACCAGCGCACCGGCAGCAAGCGTGAGCGACGCGGTCGCCGACAGCGCCGTGCCGATTCGCGCCAGGAGTGCGGCCACCTGCTCCAGCGCATCGCGCACGCGAATGCCCGAGACGTTGGGGAAGGCCTCGCTGATCGCGCGCAGCACCGCGCCCTCATTCGCCGTGGCCGAACGCACCGTTGCGATGTGGGTGTGCGGTGCGGCCTCCAGCAGGCCAGGCGAGGCGACCAGCACGAAGTTCAGCCCGAGCCCACGCCATTCGATGTCGCGCAGATTGGCGATTCGCAGCGGGATGTCGCGGCCGAGCACATTGACCGTGATGCTGTCCCCGATGCCCACCCCCCAGCCGCGCGCCAGGTTGGCGTCGAAGGAGACCAGCGGGTCGCCGCGATAGTCGGGCGTCCACCACTGGCCCTGCACGATGCGCGCACCCTCGGGCGGGGTGGCGGCGTAGGTCAGGCCGCGGTCGCCGCGTAGCGCCCAGGCGGTCTCGGGCGTGGTGCGGACCTGTTCGGCCGGCACGCCGTTCACCGCCACGATGCGCGCGCGCAGCGAGGGCACGCGCTTGATCTCGCTCACCGTGGGCTGCGCCGCGGCCACGCGGTCGAAGTCGCGCGCCTGGTCGGACTGGATGTCGATGAAATAGAAATTCGGCGCGGCCTCGGGCAGTTGCTCGGCGATCTGCCGGCGCAGGTTGCCCTCGATCAGCGCGACGGCGGCGAGCGTGGTCAGCCCGATGCCAAGCGAGACGAGAATGAGCGGCGTCGGCGCGCCCGGCCGGTGCAGGTTGGCGAGGCCCAGGCGCAGCGCCGGCCGCCGCACGCCGCGGAAGCGCCGCGCCACGCGCATGAGCGCGAAGGCGCCGAGGCGGAAGACAAGCAGCGTGGCCAGCGCGCCGCCCACGAAGGAGATGGCGAAGAAGCGGTTCTCCGCCGTGCCGATGATGAGCGCCGCGAGCGCCGCGCCGGCCGCGACGGTGGCGCCGACCAGGGCGATGCGCGGCCGGGCGCCCGAGGGCTGCAGTGCGTCGCGGAACAGGGGCGCGCCGGGGATCTCCATGGCGCGCCCGAGCGGCCACAGCGCGAAGGCCAGCGCCGTCACCAGAGATCG
>NZ_JACADR010000303.1 GCF_016106005.1 Roseomonas rosulenta | reverse complement strand
ACAGAGGTGTGCTCTTCGGATCTCGCCCTCGACCGCGAGGCTGACGCCGGCCTCGGCGGCCTGGTCCTGCGTCGCCTCCGCCAGCGCACGGGCCAGCGCGGCGACATCGACCGGCGCGCGACCCAGTGCGGCGTCCGGCCCGCCCGCGCGCGCCACGTCCAGGATGTCGTCGATCAGCCCGAGCAACTGCCGCCCGGCCTGGCGCACCGCATCGGCGAATTCCGCCACCTGCGCCGGATCGGGCTGGCCCAGCAGCGCCTCGGAATAGCCGATCACGGCCGAGAGCGGGGTGCGCAGCTCGTGGCTCATGGTGGCAAGGAAGCGGGACTTCGCCTCGCTGCCCGCCTCGGCCGCGGCGCGCGCGCGCTCGAGCTCGTCGCGGATCCGGCGATCCTCGGTCACGTCGGAATAGGTGCGCACGAAGCCGCCATCGGGAGTCGGCGCGGTGGTGATCTCGAGGGTGCTGCCGTCCGGCCGGCGGCGCACGTAGCGTTCGGGCCCGCGCCAGGGGTCGTCGGGGCGGATGGCGACGAAGCGCGCGACCTCCTCCGGCGGGCCGAACTCGCCGGCCGCGATCTGGTCGGCGCGGATGTCGAGGATGTGGCGGCCGGGCGCCATCTGCTCGGGCGTCAGGCCGCACATGCGCGCGGCCAGCGCATTGACCGCGACGACGTGCCCGGCCGCGTCGAACAGGCAGATGCCGTGCTGCGTGTTGTCGAGCATCACCTGCAGGATGCCCGCGCGGCTGAGCGCCTGCGCCTCGGCCTCGGCGAGCGCGGTGATGTCGACATGCGTGACGACGAAGCCGCCCTCCGGCGTCGGGTCGGAGGAGACCTCGAGAACGCGCCCCTCGGGCGTCTGCCGCCGCAGCCGGTGCGGGCGCGAGCGGTCGAGGCTGCAGGCGTTCTCGGCGATGCGGCTGGCCTGCGGCTCCGGCCCGAGGCGACCGCTGGCGTGCAGCGACGCGACCAGTTCGTCCAGCGAACGCCCGGGGCGGATGTCGCCCGGCTCGTGCCCGGCCAGCGTGCTGGCCAGCGCATTGGCCGCCACCACGCGCCGGTCCGGGCCATAGACCACGAGGCCATGGCGCATCGATCCCATCGCGGTCTCGAGCAGGGAGGCGCGGCGGCGCGCTTCCTCCTCGGCCTGCCACAGCGCGGTGATGTCGGTGACGACGGACACATGCCCGCCATCGGGCAGCGGCGCGGTGCGGATGTCGAGCGCGGTGCCGTTGGCGCGCCGGCGCCGGCGCTCCTGCGGGCGGGACAGGTCGCGGGCGCGCTCGCGCGCGATGACCGCATCGACCTCGCCGGGGCCGTATTCGCCCGCGGCGGCACGCCGGCGGATCACGTCCTCGAGCGTGTCGCCCACCTGCAGCGGCGCGCCTTCCATCAGCTGCGTGTAGGCGCCGTTGAACAGCGCCACGCGCTGGTCCGGGCCCCAGACGCAGATGCCGTGCGGCAGCGCTTCCAGCACGCCGTCCAGGATGGCGGCGCGGCGGCGCGCATCGTCCTCGGCCCGGCGCAGGTCGGTCACCTCGTCGGATTGCAGCAGGAAGCCGCCATCGGGCTCGGGCGTGCTGGTGAAGCGCATGATGCTGCCATCGGCGCGTTCGCGCTGCGCCACGCGCGGCTGGCGGCGGTCGGCGGCGAGGATGTCGCGCTGGTGCGTGCGGGCCCGGGTCGTGCGGAACTCACCGGCGCGGTCGAGGGTCTCGACCAGCTCGCTGAGGGTGGGGCGGCCGGCCAGCATCTCGGGCGTGGCGCCGGAATGGCGGCCATAGGCCGCGTTGTGCAGCACCAGGCGGTGCTGCGCGTCGAACAGCGCCACGCCGCCGCGCTGCGCGTTCAGCACGCGTTCGAGCAGCGCGGCGCGGGCGCGTGCCGCCGCCTCGGCGCGGGTGAGCGCGGTGATGTCGACCGAGCACAGGGCGAAGCCGCCGCCGGCGAGCGGCAGGCTGGCCACCTCCGAAAGCCGCTGGCCATCGGCGGTGCGCTGGTGGCGCAGCAGGAACTGGCTGCGGTCAAGGGCCAGGGCGTCCTCGGCCAGGACGGCGGGGTCGCCGGCGCCGAGCAGGCCGCGGAAGGCGAAGAGGCGTAGGATGTCGCGCAGCGAGGTGCCGGGCGGGAAGCGGGCGGGGTCGGCCCCGGCCTCGCCCCACAGCGCGGCATTGGCGAGGACCAGCCGCTCCGACCTGTCCATCACCAGGATGGCGTGGGGCAGGGCCTCGATGGCCTTGAGCGCGGCCTCCTCGCGCGTCATCCGGGCGTGGGCCGCCGCAGCGCGTGAAGGGCCAGCAGCGCGCCGGTGAGGACCAGCACCGCCACGGCCTGGTGCAGCGTGCCGAGCCAGACCGGCACGACGGCGAGCAGGGTCGCCACACCCAGCGCGTATTGCAGCCCGACCGCGATGGCGAGGCCCATGGCGGCCCCGCGCACCCGCCCGCGCGGCAGCCGGCGCCACGCCAGGAAGGCCGCCCAGCCGGCAGCGGCCAGCGTGGCGGTCGCGAGCAGGCGGTGGTTGAACTGCACCGCCGCGATATTGGCGGTGAGGTTCTTCCAGCCCGGCTCAAGCACCCAATAGCCCTGCGGCACGAGGCGTCCTTCCATCAGCGGAAAGGTATTGTAGTCGAAACCGGCGCGGATGCCCGCCACAAAGCCGCCAGCCAGCATCGCCGCCACGGCAAGGCCGGCGGCAGTGTGCACCCAGGCGCGCAGCGCGCGCGGCGCCGGGTCCTGTTCGGGCTGCGGCCGCAACAGCGACAGCGCGGTCCAGAGCAGCACGCCATAGAGCAGGAAAGCCATGCCCAGGTGGATCACCAGGCGATAGGGCGAGACCGCCGTGCGGTCGGCCTCGAAGCCCGAGGCGACCATGAACCAGCCGATCGCGCCCTGCAGCCCGCCCAGCGCCAGCAGCAGCAGCAGCCGCGTTTTGAGGCCCGGCGGGATGCGCCCGCGCAGCCAGAACCAGGCAAGGCCCGCCACATAGGCCAGCCCAATGAGGCGCCCCCAGAAGCGGTGGATCCATTCCAGCCAGAAGATCTCCTTGAAGCCTTCGAGCCCGAAGCCCTGGTTGACCAACGCATATTGCGGAATGGTGCGGTACAGATCGTAAAGGCGCTGCCATTCGGCGTCGCTCAGCGGCGGGAGGAAGCCCGCGATCGGCGCCCATTCCATGATCGACAGGCCCGAGCCCGTCAGCCGCGTGGCGCCGCCGATCGCGACCATGATCCAGACCAGCCCGGCAACGAAGAGCAGGAAGCGTGCGAGGGCCCGGCGGTCGGTGGCGGGCGCCACCGCCGGCGCGGCGTCGAGGGTGCGGCTGTCGAAGGGCATGCCGCGGATATAGGGGAGGCCCGCGCGGAGCGCACGGGGGGCGGCTTGCCGCGGCGGGGTGCGCCTGCTACCGCCGCGTCATGTCTCCCGAGCCCCGCGCCGGGTCCGGGCCTGCCCTGCCGGCGCCGGATGCCGGGGCGCCCCCGCTGCTGTCCGTCGTGATCCCCGTCCGCAACGAGGCGCCCAACATCGCGCCCCTGGTGGCGGAGATCGAGGCGGCGCTGGCCGGCCTGCCGCACGAAATCGTCTATGTCGACGACGGATCGACCGACCATACGCCCGAGGCGCTGCGCGAGGCGCGGGCCACCGGGGCGCCGCTGCGCGCGCTGCGCCACCAGGCCTCCTGCGGGCAGTCGGCCGCGATCATCACCGGGGTGAAGGCGGCGCGCGGACATTGGATTGCGACGCTGGACGGGGATGGGCAGAACGACCCGGGCGACATCCCGCGCCTGTTCGCCCGCGCCGAGGCCGAGGCCGCCGCGGGGCGCCGCACCCTGGTCGCCGGCCACCGGGTGAACCGCAAGGACAGCGGCGTGAAGCGGTATTCGAGCAAGGTGGCCAACGCCATCCGGTCCCGCCTGCTGCGCGACGCCACGCCGGACACCGGCTGCGGGCTGAAGGTGTTTCCCCGCGACCTGTTCCTCGACCTTCCGCATTTCGACCACATGCACCGCTTCCTGCCTGCGCTCACGCTGCGCCAGGGCGGTAGCGTGGTGAGCGAGCCGGTCAACCACCGCCCGCGGGTGCGCGGGGCCTCGAACTACGGGACGTTGGACCGACTGGCGGTGAGCCTGTTCGACCTGGTCGGCATGGCCTGGCTGCAGCGGCGCGGGCGCCGGCCGGCGATCGAGTCCGATACCGGGCCATGAGCGCGGCTGCGGCCCGGCGCCGTTCGGCCGTGGTCAAGCTGGCGATGCTGGCGGCGGGCCTTGCGGCGGCCGGGCTGCTGCTGCGCGGGATCGGGCTTTCGCCAGGGACCGACTGGGTGGATCGCTGGGTGCTCGGGCAGGGGCTGCTGGGCGACCTGGTGTTTGTCGCGATCGGCGCGGCGGCCACGGCGGCCGGGGCGCCGCGGCAGGGCGTGGCCTTCCTTGGCGGCTATGCCTTCGGCGCGGTGGAGGGGAGCCTGCTGGCACTGGCGGCGCAGGTGGTGGGCTGCGCGGCCTCCTATGGCTGGGCGCGCGCGGTCGGGCGCGGCTGGGCGGAACGGCGGCTGGCGGGGCGATTCGGCCATCGGTTGCGGCCGCTGCGCGACGTGCTGGCCGGCAGCCCCTTCGGCGCGACGCTGGCGCTGCGGCTGCTGCCGGTGGGCAACAACCTGGCGCTGAACCTGCTGGCGGGAATGGCGGCGATCAGCCTGGTGCCCTTCCTGGCGGCGTCGGCGCTGGGCTACCTGCCGCAGACGGTGGTCTTCGCCCTGCTGGGCAAGGGCATCCGGGTGGATGGGGCCTGGCAGCTGGGGCTGGCGGCGGGGCTGTTCGTGGTCTCGGCGGCGATCGGCCTGGCGCTGCTGCGCCGCCACCGGGCGGGGCAGGCGCTGGAGCCCGACCAGGGCTGAGGCGCGGCGCGTCCGTCGCCGCAGTCGAATGAGCGCATGCCCGCGCGGCTCGCCCGCGCCGCGCTCGTCGGCGCCGACGAG
>NZ_JACADR010000302.1 GCF_016106005.1 Roseomonas rosulenta | reverse complement strand
CAGGCGGCGGCGCAGGTCGGCGACCGGGCGGCGGCGGAGCTGCTCGGCGCCGTCGCCACGCGCGCCGGCGCCTATGCCGCCGCCATCGCCGAGCAGGCGCGGCTGCGCCTGGCCATGCTCTCGGCGCGCGACGAGGGCTTCCTGCAGCGATCGGCGGAATACGACCAGGCCTTCGAGGGGGCCAATGCCGCGATCGAATTCGACCTGTCGGGGTCCCAGCAGGAGGATGTGCGCACGCGCTTCATCGCCTTCCACCAGGGCGTGAACGACATGCGCGCCTCGGCGCTGCGCTACCTGGCCACCGGGGATGACCGGCAGGCGCAGCGCACGCGGCGCGCGGCGGCCCAGGCGCGGGTGCACATGCGCGGCGCCATCTCCGCCGCCCAGGGCAGCGAGCGCGTGCGCGAGGAGCTGGAGCGCATCGCCCGCACCGCCGAGCAGGCGAGCGACAGCGCCATCGCCGCCATCGAGACGGGCGCCGCCCTCCGGACCTTCGCGGAGGAGCAGGCGCGCCCGGCGCGCGACGCCTTCGCCGCCGCCGTGGCCGCGGCCAATGCCCGGCTGTCGGAGCTGACGGCGGCGTCGGCGCGGGCGGTCACCGCCTCGCTCGGCCGGCAGGACCGCATCGTGCTGCTCGCGGCCGGTGCCATCGTGCTGGTGCTGGTGCTCTCGGCCTGGCTGATGACGCGCAGCATCGGCGCGCCGCTGCGCCGCCTCGCCGCCGCGATCGGCGAGATCGCCGCCGGGCGCGCCGGCGTGGCGGTGCCCGATCGCGGCCGGCGCGACGAGATCGGGCGCATCGCGCAGGCGGTGGAGGGCCTGCGCGGCAACGTGGCCGAGGCCTTCGCGCGCAGCCAGATGATCGAGCAGATGCCGATCGGCGTGCTGGTCGCGGACCCGCATGACGAATTCCGCATCACCTACGCCAATGCCTTCTCGATGCGGTTGGTCCGCGACCTCGAGGCGCACATGCCGGTCAAGGCGGAGGAGATGATCGGGCAGAGCATCGACATCTTCCACAAGATGCCGGGGCGCATCCGCACCATGCTGGCCGACCCCGCCAACCTGCCGCACAAGGCGCGGGTGCGGATGGGGCCGGAGACGCTCGACCTCAACGTCACCGCCATGCACGACGCCGAGGGCCGCTACAGCGGCGCCATGCTCGCCTGGCACCGCGTGACCGAGCAGGCGCGCCTGGCCGACACCTTCGAGGCCGATATCGGCGCCGTGGTGAATTCGGTGGCCGCGGCGGCGGCGCAGATGCAGCAATCCGCGCGCAGCCTGACCGAGGCCGCCGCCGAGAGCGGGCGCGAGGCGATAGCCGTCAGCGAGGCCGGCGTGCAGGCCAATGCCGATGTCCAGGCGGTGGCAGCGGCCGCCGAGGAGATGGCAGCCTCGGTCGAGGAGATCACGCGCCGCGTGGCCGAGGCCGCCGATGTGGCGCGCCGCGCGGTGGCCGAGGCGAAGGCAACCGATTGCACCGTGCGCGGCCTGGCGGAAGCGGCCTCGCGCATCGGCGACGTGGTGCGCCTGATCGGCGAGATCGCCGGGCAGACCAACCTGCTGGCGCTGAATGCCACCATCGAGGCTGCGCGGGCTGGCGAGGCCGGCAAGGGCTTCGCGGTGGTCGCCTCCGAAGTGAAGAACCTGGCCGGCCAGACCGCCAAGGCGACCGAGGAGATCGGCCGCCAGATCGCCGAGATGCAGGGGGCGACCACCCAGGCGGTCGACGCCATCCGCGCCATCGGCGCGACGGTGGACCGCACCAGCGACATTGCTACCGCGATCGCCGCCGCGGTCGAGGAACAGGGGGCGACCACGCGCGAGATCGCGCGCAGCGCGTCGCAGGTGGCCCAGGCGACCGAGACGGTGGCGCGGCGGATCGAGGGGATCCGATCGGCATCGGAGTCCACCGGGAGCTCCGCCGGCGCGGTGCTGGAGGCGTCCGGCGCGCTCGCCGGCGATGCCGACACGCTGCGCCAGCGGGCGGACAACTTCCTGCGCGCGGTGCGCGCGGCGTGAGGGCGCCGCCGCCCCGCGCCATGCGGGGCGGCGTCAGCCGGCCGGGGTGGCCCGGGCGAATTCGCGATAGGTGAAGCGTGCCTCCGCCGCCGCGGCCTCCTGCACCGCGAGGTCCAGCAGCGCATGGTGTGGCGACAGCGCGCAGGCCGGGTCGGTCGCGGCGGCATCGCCGGTCAGCGCGAAGGCCTGGCAGCGGCAGCCACCCCAGTCGATCTCGCGCCGGTCGCAGACCCGGCAGGGATCCTTCATCCAGGACGTGCCACGGTAGCGGTTGAAGGCTTCCGAAGTCTCCCAGATGTCGCGCAACGACATCGTGCGCACGTCAGGGAAGTCGAAGCCGGGCAGGCTTTCCGCGGCATGACAGGGCAGCGCGCGGCCGGCCGGAGAGATCGCCATGACCCGGCTGCCCCAGCCGCCCATGCAGGCCTTGGGGCGATGCGCGTGGTAGTCGGGCACCACGTAGTCGATGACGAGACGCCCCTTCAGGGCGATGCGCGCGGCATCGACCGTCGCGGTCGCGGCATCGAGCTGCGCGCGCGTGGGCAGCAGCGCGGCGCGGTTCGCCAGCGCCCAGCCGTAGTACTGCACATGCGCGACCTCGAGCCGGCCGGCGCCGAGTTGTAGCGCAAGGTCGATCAGCGCCGGCAGGCGGTCGAGGTTCTGCCGATGCACCACGGCGTTGAGCGTCAGCGGCAGCCCGGCCTCGGTCACGTGGCGCGCGGCCTCCAGCTTGCGGGCATGCGCGCCGGCCATGCCGCCAATGCGCTCGGCGCCCTCCGCCTCGGCGTCCTGCACCGACAGTTGCACATGGTCGAGCCCGGCCCCGGCCAGCGCCGCAACGCGCGCCGCGTCCAGCGTGACGCCCGCGGTGATGAGGTTGGTGTAGAGCCCGGCCTGCGCCGCCGCCGCCACCAGCTCGACGATGTCGCGCCGCGCAGTGGGCTCGCCGCCCGAGAGATGCAGCTGCAGCACGCCGAGCGCCGCCGCCTCCCGGAACACCCGCGCCCAGGTTGCGGTGTCGAGCTCGGCCGCGACGCGCGTGAGTTCCACCGGGTTCGAGCAATAGGGGCAGCGCAGCGGGCAGCGATGCGTCACCTCCGCCAGCAGGCCGAGCGGCGGGGCGATGCCGGTCACGTCGCCACCACGCCCTTGGCCGCGAGGTCGGCCAGCATCTCGCTCACGTCGGCCAGGATCTCGTCGCGCGGGGCGGCGAAGCGGGCGGCGAGCTCGTCGGCGATCGCACCCACGCTACGCGCACCATCGACCAGGCGCAGCACTTCCAGCGCGATCTCGTCCGGGACGAACATGCGTTCGGGGGCGAGCACGATCCAGCGGCCGCGCACCGCGTCCTCGCGCAACTTCACGCCGCGGTTCAGGCGCGGGACGGTTGCCGCATCCATCACGGGCGGAAGGCGCCGGGCGGCGGCAGGCCCGGCTCCACATAGGCGAAGTGCAGCGCATCGAGCTGCGCCCAGAGCAGGTCGCACTTGAAGCGCAGCGCGCCCAGCACCTGGTCCTGCTCGGCCCGCGTGCGCGGCACGCGCTTCACGTAGTCCAGCGCGAAGGCGACATCGACCGGCGCCTGGGTCAGGCGCGGCGTGAAATACGCCAGCGTCGTCTCCGAGACGAAGTCGTAGTTCTTCAGCATGCCAGAAACCCGCTGGCTGATGATGTTGGGGGAGAACATCTCGGTCAGCGAGGAGGCCACCGCTTCCAGCACCGAGCGGTCGCGCACGAAGGCGACATAGGCATCGACCGCGAAGCGCGTGCCCGGCAGCAGCCCTTCCAGGGAGACGACGTAGTCGCGGTCGAGCCCGAGCCCGTCGGTCAGCGCCAGCCAGCGCTCCACCCCGCCCGGCGTCACGCCGTCCCCGTCATGGTCCACCAGGCGGCGGCGCCATTCGCGGCGCAGTTCCGGCGTGGGCAGGCGCGCCAGAACGGTCGCGTCCTTCTTCGGGATGCTGGCCTGGTAATAGTAGCGGTTCAGCGCCCAGGCCTGCACCTGCGCCTTCGTCAGCTTCCCGCCATGCAGCAGCCGGTGGAAGGGGTGGCGGATGTGGTAGCGCTCCTCGCCGATCGCCTGCAGGCGCGCTTCCAGTTCCTGCGGGGAGAGCATGTCGGTCATGGGATGAGGATCTCCATCCCGTCCTCCGCGACCTCCCAGCCGGCGGCGGCGACCTGCGCGCGCTCGGGGCTGTCGGCCAGCAGCACGGGGTTGGTGTTGTTGATGTGGATGAAGACGCGGCGGCGCAGCGGGAGGTCGCGCAAGGCGGCAATGGCCCCGCCCGGCCCGTGGATGGACATGTGGCCCATGCGCTGGCCGGTCTTCGGGCCGGCGCCGGCGCGGATCATCTCGTCGTCGCGAAACAGCGTGCCGTCGAACAGCAGCGTGTCGGCGCCGGCGATGCGCGCGGCGAGGCCGGGCGTCATGGCGGCGCAGCCCGGAATGAACAGCAATTCGCCCCCGCCGGCGGAAACTGCGAGGCCGATGGTCGCACCGTCATCCGCCCGGCCCGGATCGGCGCCGGCTTCCTCGAACAACGGCACCTTGCCCGGCACGGCGAAGGCTTCGAGCGTGAGGCCGAGCGGGGCGCCCGCCGCATCCGCCAACGCCACCGGCCGGCCGAGCGGCAGGTCCCGCCGCGGCACCAGGGCGCGGTCCAGCACATTGAAGATCGGGTTGGCGTCAAGCGTGGCCAGCGCCGCCGCGCCGGCATGGAGCGCGAAGGGCTGGCGCTCGCGCAGCGTGAGCAGCCCGGCGATGGTGTCCACCTCGGCCCCGGTCAGCACCACGGCGGCGATCGGCGAATGGCGGATGCGCCCCGGGGCGGGCACGGGGTGCAGCGCGGGGGTGGCGGCGATCTGGGCGCGCAGGTCGGGGGAGGCGTTCAGCAGCGCCCAGCGGGCGCCATCGGCGCTGACCGCGAGCGAGGCCTGGCTGCGCGGGGGCGCGGCGGGGTCGCCGGCGCGGGCGCGCAGGCAAGGTCGG
>NZ_JACADR010000301.1 GCF_016106005.1 Roseomonas rosulenta | reverse complement strand
GGACGGGCTTCGAGCGCCCGCCCGAAGCCGCGCCCGGCGTGCCCGCCCCCGCGGCGGGGCGCGAGGCCGAGGTGCTTCCCATGCCCCCTGCGGCCGCCGTGCGGCGTGGCTTGCCCGACCCGCGCAGCCCGGTGGGCCAGGCGCTGACGCGCATCCGCGCCATCGATGCCGGCTTCGATCCCTCCACCTTCCTTGGCGGCGCCGAGGGCGCCTTCCGCATGATCGTGACGGCCTTCGCCGCCGGCGACCGCGAGACGCTGCGCAACCTTCTCTCCGACGACGCCTATGCCGGCTTCGAGGGCGCGATCACCCAGCGCGAGGCCGCCGGCGAGACGCAGCGCACCGAACTGCGCTCGATCCAGGACATGGCGATCGAGGCAGCGGAACTGCGCGGCACCATCGCCGAGATCACCGTGCGGATCGTCTCGGACCAGGTGAACCTGACCATTGCGCGCGACGGATCGATCAGCGCCGGGGCCGAGGCTGTGACCGAGATCATCGACCTCTGGACCTTCCAGCGCGATGTTTCAGGCTCCGATCCCACCTGGAAACTGGTGGGGACCCGGCCCGCCTGAGCCCGGGGCCGGGGCGTCCGCGACCCCTCCATAGCCCCCGGGAGGGTCGCGGCGCCGGCCGGGCTGGGGTAGCATTGCATTCATGGCCAGGGTGGGACTGTCCGGCCGCGGCGTGTGCGCTGTCGCCTTCGTGCTGATGGGCGTGCTGGCGAGCCTGCCGGCCGGCGCCCAGCATGGCGGCCCGACCCCGGAGCCCGAGGCGCGCCCGCCCGAGGAAGCCCCCCCGGCCGCCCCGCCGCTGCTGCGCCGCATCACCTTCGACGACCTGCCTGGCTGGGCCTCCGACACGCATCACGACATCCTGCCCGTGCTGCTGGCGAATTGCGCCGCGCTGCGCCCCATGCGGCCCGACTTCGTGCTGGGTGGGCAGGGCGATGCCATGCTGCGGGCCGGCACGGCGGCGGCCTGGCAGGGGCTATGCCTCGAGATCCGCGCGCTCGAACGCGCCCTGCCTCGCCCGCCGCGCCCCGGCTCGGGGCGCGCCCATGACCGCCGCGTCGCCGTCTGGCTGGCCGAACGGCACCTCGCCGTGCGGCAGTTCATCGAGGCGCATTTCGAGCCCTTCGCCGCCGGCACCGGCATCATGACCGGCTACTACGAGCCCATCCTGCGCGGCGCGACCGAGCCGGACGAGGCGTTCCGCACGCCGCTTTACAGTCGCCCGCCCGAACTTGTGGAGCAGCCGGTCAACGGCAACCCGCTGCGCCGCCGCTACGGCATGATGGTGGATGGCCGGATGGAGCCCTTCTACGACCGTGCCGCCATCGACACCGGCGCGCTGTCCGGGCGCGGGCTCGAGCTGGTCTGGGTGGACGACCCGGCCGACGCCTTCTTCCTGCACATCCAGGGTTCGGGCCGCGTGGTGATGCCGGATGGCGAGGTGATGCGCGTCGGCTTCGCCGGGCACAATGGGCGCGGCTATGTGGCGATCGGCCGGCTGCTGATCGAGCGCAACGAGATCCCGCGCGACCAGATGTCGATGCAGGCGATCCGCGCCTGGCTGGCCGCCGCCGGGCATGAGCGCGCCACCGTATTGCTGCGGGGCAACCCGTCCTACGTGTTCTTCCGCCGGGTCGAGGGGCTGACGCTCGACCAGGGGCCGATCGGCGCCATGGGCGTGCCGCTGACGCCCCAGCGCAGCGTGGCAGTCGACCGCGCCTTCATCCCGCTGGGCGCGCCGATGTGGGTGATGGTGCGCGACCCCGCGGCGCGGCGCGACACGCCGCCCGCCGGCCGGCTGGTGGTGGCGCAGGACACCGGCGGGGCCATCCGCGGCCCCGCGCGCACCGACTTCTTCTGGGGCTGGGGCCCCGAGGCCGGCGATCGCGCCGGGCGCATGCGCGACGAAGCCGAGGTGGTCGTGCTGCTGCCGCGCGCGGCGCCGGAGGCGACGGCGCAGGCGCAGTAACGCGGCGAAGGCCCCGCGGTCGCGCCGCTCCTGCTGGGACGACCCGCCGGCATCCGCATGGACAGCCCGCGGGACGGGCGCGAGGATGCCAGGCAGGAGGAACGCCCGTGCAGGACTGGCCCGCGACCATCACCGACGAGGACATGCTGGAGGAGGTGCTCTCGCGCCCCGATCCGGCGTTGGTGGCCGACCTGGCGGCCGTGCCGGGCGACATCCTGGTGCTGGGCGCGGCCGGCAAGATGGGCCCGACGTTGTGCCGCCTGGCGAAGCGGTCCGATCCCGCGCGACGCGTCATCGCAGTGGCGCGCTGGTCCGAGGAAGGGCTGCGCGCGCGGATGGAGTCCTGGGGCATCGAGACGCTGGCCGCCGACCTGACCGACCGCGCGGCACTGGCCGCGCTGCCCGATGCGCCGAACGTCGTGTTCATGGCGGCGCGCAAGTTCGGCAGCACGGGCAACGAGGCCCTGACCTGGGCGATGAACGTGCTGCTGCCGGCGATGGTGGCCGAACGCTGGGCCACGTCGCGCATTGTCTTCTTCTCGACCGGCAACGTGCTGCCGCTGGTGCCCGTGGGCTCGGGCGGTGCCAACGAGGACACGCCGCCCTCGCCGATCGGCGACTACGCGGCATCCTGCCTGGGGCGCGAGCGGGTGTTCCAGCATGCCGCCGCGACGCGCGGGACGCCCTGCTTCGGCATCCGGCTGAACTACGCGATCGACCTGCGCTACGGCGTGCTGGCCGACATCGCGACGAAGGTGCGCGACGGCGTGCCGGTGCCGGTCACCATGGGCCATGCCAACGTGATCTGGCAGGGCGACGCCAATGCCTGGACGCTGCGCGCGCTGGCGCAATGCTCGCCGGCCTGCCCGATCCTGAACGTGACGGGGCCGGAGACGGTCTCGGTCCGGCATGTCGCAGGGGCATTCGCGCGGCGCATGGGGCGGGACGTCACGTTCAGCGGGACCGAGGCACCCGACGCGCTGCTGTCCAACGCGGCGCGCGCCTTCGCGCTGTTCGGCTACCCGCGCGTGCCGCTGGCGCGGATGCTGGACTGGGTGGCGGACTGGGTGGCGCAGGGCGGACGCTCGCTCGGCAAGGCCACCAAGTTCGAAGTGCGGGACGGGCGCTTCTGATGGAAGGTTCGGCGCGGCGGCCGCTCTCGGCGCGCGCAGTGGCGACGCGCCAGCGCATCCTGGACGCCGCGCTGGCGGAATTCGCCGCGCATGGCCTCGCGGGCGCGCGGGTGGACGAGATCGCGGCGCGGTCCGGTGCCAACAAGCGGATGCTCTATGCGCATTTCGGCTCGAAGGAGGAGCTGTGGCTGGTCGTGCTGGAGCACGCCTATGCCGCCAAGCGCGCCGAGGAGCGCGCCCTCGCGGTCGAGCACCTGCCGCCGGAGGAGGCGATGGCGCGCCTGGTGCGCTTCAACCTGCGCTACACCGCGGCGCATCCGGAATTCGTCGCGCTGCTCAACCAGGAGAACATCCACCGCGCGGCGTATCTCAAGCGGAGTTCGGAGGTGCCGGCGATGTACTCGCCGCTGCTCGAGAGCCTGCGCGCGGTGCTCAAGCGCGGCGAGGAGGCGGGGCGCTTCCGCCGCGGCGTGGATCCGCTGCAGCTCTATGTGACGATGCTCGGGCTCGGGCATTTCTGGGTGGCGAACCGGCACACGCTGTCGACGATCTTCGGCGAAGACCTGGGCACGGAGGCGGCGCTGGAGGCGCGCGAGCGGCACGTGATCGATGTCGTGCTGGGATACCTCCGTCCGTAGTCAGTTCAGCTGGATGTCCAGCCGGCGCAGCAGCGGCGCCCAGCGTTCCGCCTCCCGCGTCAGGAACGCCTGGAACTCTGCGGGCGTGCCGCCGGCGGCGAGGATGCCCTCGTTCAGCAGGCGTTCCTGCACCGTGGCGTCGGCGGTGGCGGCCGCACCCGCGGCGTTGAGCCGCGCGATGGCGGCGGGCGGCGTGCGCGCCGGCGCCAGCAGCCCGAACCAGGTGACCGCGACCAGGCCGGGATAGGATTCCGCGAAGGTCGGCTGGTCCGGCAGGTTGGGCAGGCGCGCCTCGCCGGTCCAGCCGATGATGCGCGCGCGGCCCGATCGCGCGGCGGCCAGGCCCGTCGCACCACCGACCAGGATGGAATCGAGCGTGCCCGCCAGCAGGTCGTTGAGCTGCGGCGCGTCGCCGCGATAGCCGACATCCTGCCAGTCGAGCCCGATGCGTTCGGCGATCAGCGCGCCGGCGATGTGGTTGAAGGACCCGCGACCATTGTGGCCCCAGGTGACGCGGCCGGGATTCGCCTTCACATGCGCGACGAAGCCCGCGATCGTATCCGGGATGCCGGGCTTCACCGCGATGCAGAAGGGCAGCGTCGCGACATGCACGACCGGGGCGAAATCCTCGGGCCTGTAGGGCAGGTTGCGTCCGATCAGCGGGTTGATCGTGAGCGTGGTGCCCGAGGACATCAGCAGCGTGTGGCCATCGGGCGCGGCGCGCGCGGCCGCCTCGGCGCCGATCACGGTCTGCGCGCCGGGCTTGTTGTCGATGAGCACGTTCTGGCCGAGCAGCGGGGCCATCTTCTCGGCCACCAGGCGGGCGGTCACGTCGGTCGATCCGCCGGGCGGGAAGGGCACGATGATGGTGACCGGGCGCGTCGGGTGCCATGCGCCCTGGGCGTGCAGGATGCGCGGCAGCGCGAGGCCCGCGGCGACGATGGCGCGGCGATGAAGGCGCGGCATGGTTCGTTCCTCCCGTTGGTCGCGCGCAGCGTGGCACCGCGCGCGCCGCGCTGGAAGGCCGCCGCGTTCAGCCAAGGGTGATGCCCGCCTGCCGCACCACCTCGGCCCATCGGGCGCGGTCGCGGGCCACCAGCGCGCCGAACTCCGCCGCGCCCGCGAAGGCCGGCAGCAGGCCCTGCGCCGCCAGGCGATCGGGCAGGTCGGTCTCGGCCATGGCCCAGGCGGCCGCGCCTTCCAGCGCCTGCAGGGCCGCCGCCCGCAGGCCCGACGGACCCGCGACGCCGATCCAGGCGCTGGAGGGC
>NZ_JACADR010000300.1 GCF_016106005.1 Roseomonas rosulenta | reverse complement strand
CGGCCGCCTCCGCGAGGGCCAGGTCCTTCGCCGGCGTCGGCGCGCGCGCCACGGTCGCGGCCGCGCCTCGCGCGGCGCGGGCGGCGGTGTCGAGCAGGCGGGCGGCTTCGTCGGCGAGAACGTTCACGGGGCTGTCCTCCGGTGCGGCAGAGGTAGCGCCGGGCGGCTGGGAAGGGAAGAACCGCGGCGGCCCGTCTCAGCGACCGCTCAAGACGAGGCCCGGTGGCGCATTCCAAAGGCCGGAAGCAACGCGGTCCCCCAGCCGGCCACCCATCCAGGATACGGTCGCCGGCGGCGGGACGCGGAGCGGCCCGGCAACAGCACTCCCCTGGCGGCCTGTCAGCGTGCCGGGAGCCGCACGCCGGCGAAGCGGATGATCCCGTCGGGGCTGGGCTGGAACCCCTCGATCCCCGCGCGCAGCGCCCAGAACCAGCGATGATGGTACAGGATCAGGTGCGGCCGGTCGGCCATCCAGCGTTCCGCGGCGATGCGGTACTGGGCGCGCCGCGTGGCCGGATCGGTGCTGCGCCGGCCGGCGGCGAGGGCGGCATCCACTTCCGCGTTGGCGTATTTTCCCCAGTTCAGGAAGCCATCGGAGGCGAGCCAGATGGCAATGTTGCCATCCGGGTCGGGCCGGCCGGACCAGATGACGATGGCGGCGTCGTAGTCGCCGCGCTGCGTCGCGGCCACCATGGTGCTGGCTTCCAGCGTCTCGATGCGGATGTCGAAGCCGCCCTCGGCGGCCATGGCCTGGATGATCTGCGCGACCTGCGCCTCGACCGGGCTGTTGGCGACCTTGAGCGTGAAGGCGAAGCGGTCGTGCCCCGCCGCGCGCAGCAGGGCGCGGGCACGCGCCGGGTCGCGCGGCGGCGGTGGCAGGTCGGCGAAGTGGAAGGGCGTGCCGGGCGCTTCGGGCTGGTTCGAGGGGACGAACAGCCCCTCCAGCGCCACCTGGTTGATCACCGCGCGGTCGATGCTGCGCTCCAGCGCCTCGCGCACGCGCGGATCGCGCAGCGCGCCGGTCGCGGTGTTGATGGCAAGCGTCTGGTAGGCGATGGCGGTGGCGTCGACCACCTGCAGGCGGCGGTCGCGGCGCGCCTCGGCGACGTCGGAGGGCGACAGGCGCTCGATGATGTCGAGCTGCCCCGCGCGCAGGTTCAGCAGCCGCACCGTGCCGTCGGGAATGGCCTGGAACACCAGGCGCTCGGCATGGATGTTCGCGGCGTTCCAGTGGCCCGCGAAGCGCTCCATCTCGATGCGGTCCTGCGGCACGCGGCGGGTCAGGCGGAAGGGGCCGGAGCAGACGGGTTCGTCGCGGATGCGCTCGCCGAGCCGCGCGAGGGCCGTGGGCGACATGATCATGCCCGCGCGGTCCGACAGCACCGAGAGCAGCGGCGCGAAGGGCTGCGACAGGCGGATCACCACCGTGGCCGGGTCCGGCGCCTCGACCGCGCTGACGGCGGCGAGCTCGCTGCGCCGGCGGGATTCGCGCGCGCTGCGGTAGCGTTCGAGGTTGACGCGCACCGCCTCTGCATCGAGAGGCGTGCCGTCGTGGAAGCGCGCATCGGTGCGCAGCGTGAGCGTCAGCGCGAGCCCGTCCGGCGCCCATGCCCACTGGGTGGCCAGTTCCGGCCGGAAGGCCAGGTCCGGCCCGACATCGACCAGCTTGTCGCACAGCGCGGAGAAGACCACGCGCTCGACGAAGGATCCGCTGACGGCGGGGTCGAGCACATTGGGGTCGGCGCCGATGCCGATGCGCAGCGTCTGCGCGCCGGCGGGCGCGGCCAGCGCGGCGAGGACGAGCAGGGCGGCGATGCGGCGCATGGGCGGCTTCCTCGGGGGGGAGGCCGATGCTGGTCCGCGCCTGCCGCGCGCGCAAGCCCGCGCGCCGCTATTCGATGCGGATGCCGCTCTCGCGGATGATGGGTTCCCAGGTCGCGCGTTCGGCCGCCAGACCCTCGGCCATCTGCGCGGGCGTGGACCAGCGCGGCTCGAGGCCGTTGCGGTTGAGCACCGCGGTCACCTCGGGATCCGCGAGGGCGACGCGCATCGCCTGGTTGAGGCGCGCGATGGCGGGCTCCGGCGTGCCGCGCGGCGCCAGCACGGCGTACCAGGATGGCACGTCGAAGCCCGGCACGCCGGATTCCGCCACCGTGGGGATGTCGGGCATGAGGCGCGAGCGTTCGAGATGCGGGATGGCCAGCGCGCGCAGCTTGCCCTCGCGCACCTGCGGCAGGACCGAGGCGGCGGTGGCGAAGGAGAAGTCGACCCGCCCCGCAAGCAGGTCGGTCACCACGAGGTTGCCGCCGCGGTAGTGCACCGCGGTGGTCTCGATGCCCGCCCGGCGGTCGAACAGCAGCCCGGCCAGATGCGGCCCGCCGGCGATGCCGCTGGTGCCATAGGACAGCCGCCCGGGCGCGGCCTTCGCCGCGGCGACCAGCTCGGCCACGCTGCGCCAGGGGCGGTCGGGCGGCAGCACGAGGATGTTGAACAGGTCCACCGCGATCGAGACCGGCATCAGGTCGCGCGCGGGGTCCACCGGCAGGCGGATCACCATCGGGCTGACCACCAGTGCGCCGAGGGTCGCGAGCAGCAGCGTATGGCCGTCGGCGGGGCTGCGCGCCACCACCTCGGTCGCGATGTTGCTGCCGGCGCCGGGGCGGTTCTCCACGATCACCGGCTGGCCCAGCGCGTCGCCCATCTTCGGCGCGATGGCGCGTGCCGAGATGTCGGTCGCGCCACCCGGCGTGAAGCCGACGATCAGGCGCAGCGGACGCGAGGGGAAGCCCTCCTGCGCCAGCGCAGGGGCGGCGAGCGGCAGCGCGGCGGCGGCGAGCAGCGCACGGCGGGGCAGGGCGGGGAGGGTCATGGTGCTTCGGTTCCCGGACGTGATCTTTGGTCGATGATCGCATGATCCGCGCGTCGCGTCGAAGCGCCCGGTACGCTGGCCGGGGATGCCGGCGCGCGCCGCCGCGTCACAGCAGCACGAGGTCGTCGCGGTGGATGATCTCGTCGCGGCCGCGCCAGCCCAGGATGGCTTCGAGTTCCTCGGAGCGGTGGCCTGCGATCAGGCGCGCGGCCTCGGCGTCGTAGGCCGAGAGGCCACGTGCCACCTCGCGCCCGGCCTCGTCGCGCACGCTGAGCGGATCGCCGCGTTCGAAGCTGCCCTCCACCGCGCGCACGCCGGCCGGCAGCAGCGACGAACCGCGGGCGAGCGCGCGCGCCGCCCCCGCATCGACGGTGAGCGCGCCGAGCGGTGCGAGACTTCCGGCGATCCAGCGCTTGCGTGCCGTGCGCCCCTCCGGGGCGGCGAGGAACCAGGTGCAGCGCGCGCCATCGAGCAGCGCGGAGAGCGGATTGTCGCGCTTGCCGAGCGCGATCGCCATCGCACACCCGGCGCCGGTCGCGATGCGCGCGGCGATCAGCTTGGTGCGCATGCCGCCCGAGGAATAGCCGGGCGGCGGTTCGCCGCCCATGGCCATGATCTCGTCCGTGATGCGATCGACCGCAGGGATGTGCGCCGCGCCGGGATCGCGGCGGGGGTCGGCGGTGTAGAGGCCGTCGATGTCCGACAGCAGCACGAGCGCGTCGGCGCTGATCATCTCGGCCACGCGCGCGGCCAGGCGGTCATTGTCACCGAAGCGGATCTCGGCGGTGGCGACGGTGTCGTTCTCGTTGATCACGGGCACGCAGCCGAGGGAGAGCAGCGTGCTGATGGTGGCGCGCGCATTGAGGTAGCGGCGGCGGTCCTCGGAATCCTCGAGCGTGAGGAGCAGCTGCGCGGCGTTCATGCCATGCGCGCTGAGCGCATCCTGCCACGCGCCGGCGAGCCTGATCTGCCCGACCGCGGCGGCAGCCTGTTTCTCCTCGAGCCGCAGCGTGCGTCGCGTGAGGCCGAGCGCGCGGCGCGCCAGCGCGATGGCGCCGGAGGAGACCAGCACGACCTCCGCACCGCCCGCGCGAAGGGCTGCGACATCCGCCGCGACCGAGGCCAGCCAGGCGGCGCGCGGCGCGGCCGTGGCGTCGTCCACCACCAGGGCTGAGCCGATCTTCACGACGATGCGCTTCGCCTGCGCGAGGGAGGGGGCGGCGGGGTCGATCATGGCGCGGGCGTTTAGCATGCGGGACGGGCAGCCTGAAGGCGGGACGCGTGTCCGCGTGATGTCGCTTGTTCCTGCCGCGCGGGCGCCTATCGTGCCAGCTGCAACGCACTTACGGGGAGACAGGCCATGGCGGACCTCATCATCGTCGCCTATCCGGACGAGAAGACCGCGGAAGCGGCACGCGCCAAGCTGATCGAGCTGCAGCGCGAATACCTCATTGAGATCGGCGATGCGGTGGTGGCCGAACGGCTGGCCGACGGGTCGGTGAAGCTGCACCAGCTGATCAACACGACGGCGGCGGGCGCGGCCGGCGGCGCGATGTGGGGGGCGCTGATCGGGTTGCTGTTCCTCAACCCTCTGGTGGGTGCCGCGG
This sequence comes from Roseomonas rosulenta, assembly GCF_016106005.1. GTDB lineage: Bacteria > Pseudomonadota > Alphaproteobacteria > Acetobacterales > Acetobacteraceae > Neoroseomonas > Neoroseomonas rosulenta. Next base: position 613 of record NZ_JACADR010000300.1, on the reverse strand, counting down.
CGGGTGCCGGCGCGGGTGCGCTGAGCGGCTACCTCACCGATGTCGGAATCGACGACAAGTTCCTCAAGAGTACGGCGGAGGCGCTGGCCCCGGGCCAGGCGGCGCTGTGCGTGCTGGTGCGCAAGGTGACGGCGGACAAGGTGCTGCCGGCGATGGCGCAGTTCGGCGGTACGGTGCTGCGGACTAACCTGACGGGCGAGCAGGAGCAGAAGCTGAGGGATGCGCTGAATGCGGGGTGATTTGCGCCGCTGGCGGCCCGCCCCAAGATGTCGTGTGGTCGGGCCACGGCGTTGCGATGATCCTGCCTGCTGCAGCGGTCGTCCGATGCATCGTTAAGGGCGTGCGCGGTCTGCACGCCATGCCGCGCCAGCATCGGCCGGGATGTCGTTGGAGCGGCCGTCGCTCTGGGTGCCGATAAGGCTCTGTACCGACTCCGGGGCATCCTTATCCTCGATGGCAGTGGGACTGCCGCGCCGCGTGGGCCACCTGGACGCCTCCAGAAACCCCTCGCCCTGAAGCCGTTCGGCTGATTCACTGACGCGGATTGGCGCGGGGGATGGCGATGGTTCGGCAGCCGGGGTTCTTCGACGTGGAGGAACGGCTGCGGGAGTTG
>NZ_JACADR010000030.1 GCF_016106005.1 Roseomonas rosulenta | reverse complement strand
CATCAGAGGAACCAGCCGCAGACCTGGCCGGCCCCCGATCGGGGGCCGGCCAGGTCTGATGCCGCCATGTCGCCAGTGGCCTTGTTTTCCGCCGCCGCGCTGGCCTGGTTTTGCTCCGCCGTTGACATATGCGCGGGCGAAGGGGGCGACCGTCTATCACCTGTGTGGCAGCTACCGCATGGGCGGCGACGGAGCGCCGGTGACGCCGGAGCTTCGGTTGCGCGGTATCGACGGGCTGCGCGTGGCCGATGCTTCGGTCATGCCGCGTATTGTCTCGGCCAATACGAATGCGACGACGATGATAATCGCAGCCGAGGCTGCGGCGATGATGCTCGGTCACCTCCCCCCCGTGGAGGTTCGTTGAGCAGGCGCATGGAGACCGACCGATGGTGGCTCTTGTCTCTGGCCATCCGCGTCCAGCGAAGCGCAGACCCGATTTCGACGCCGCCAATCCCCTTCGGTTCTGCGTCGAATCGCCGAAGCGGCGCCGAACCAGACGGGTGAGCGACGCCTGCTCCTCGCCCAGGATCTCGAGAGCCTCGGCTCGCCAGACCGCGTCAAATGTCGCCGCCTCACGCCGCATAGCGGCTCACGACAGTTCGGCTTCATTCGACGTTTGCCCGACCGGCCGTTCGATCGCCTTGCCGCTGTTCTGCTCGACGTGAACTATCGCGTACGTCGTGCCGGGATAATTCCCTGGGAGGTCGTCCACGCGCGCGCGGCGTACGTCGACAGCGTCAGGGTGTGGCGATTTCGCCTAACGGCTAGTGTTGGGAGCCACCCGATGTCGTAGATGTCACCACGGACTTCCTGCACGCAGACATCGCTGCTTGATCCGGTCGGCGAGCAACTTCCCCCGCTCCGATCGCAGATACGTCACAACTACGGGCGTGCTGATCGATGCCTGGCGCCGGGTCCAGGACCGCATTCCGCCGTAGTCCTTGCCACGGCTTCGCCCCGCTAACCTCGTTCACGATTGACGCACAATGATGAGGCAGTTTGAGCTTTCGGTCGGCGTTCGCAGCATCGAGATACGTTGGTTGATTATCCTCTGGTCATTTATGGCCTTGCCGCACCATCCGAACGCGGCGACGCTCCGATGCGGCTTCGAAGGATCACCTGCATGATCGCATCCGCCCTCCGGCGCATCGTTCTCACCGGTTCGCTGATTGCGGCTCTAGGCGGTCCCGCGGCCGCGCAATCCGACCGGCCGCTGACCTTCGTCATTCCGACCTTCGCCCGCGAGAGCCTCGACATCGGCAAGGCCGGCACAGGTGACCTTCCCTGTCTCGGCAACCTGTTTGACGCGCTGATCGGCACGGATCAGAGCGGCCAACTCTCCCCCGCGCGCGGTCTCGCCGAGAACTGGGGGACCGGCTCCGATGGCCGCTCCCTCACGCTGCGCCTGCGCGTCGGCGTCACCTGGCACGACGGCCAGCCCCTCACCACCGACGACGTGATGTTCACCTTCGAGCGGCTGCGCGCCCCGGATGCGAACTGCACCTTCTGCCGCTTCATGCAGTCGATCGACAGTGTCGTGACCAGCCCCATCAAGTGATCCAGGCACAATTCTAGTGGGCCACGCCGGAGATCGGCACCTGAAGGGCTGCCGCACGGACCGACAGCCCGTCCTAAGGTCTCTCAGGAGGTTCCCGTGGCTCAGAGCACTCGCCGATCGATTCTCGCCGCGGCAGCCGCGCTGTCGTCGGCCACGGTCAACGCGCAGGAGGCCTTCCCCAGCCGCCCCCTGCGCATGATCCTGCCCGTTGGTGCAGGCGGGTTGACCGATGCGGTCGGCCGTATCCTTGCGGAACAGATGGCGGGGCAGCTCGGCCGCCCGGTGGTGCCCGAGAACATGCCCGGGGCCGGCAGTACGCTCGGCGCACTCGCCCTGCTGAGGGCGCCAGCCGACGGCTACACCCTGATGACCGCGACGAACAACCACCCTGTCATGCAACTGCTCTATCCGAACTTTCCGCACGATCCGGTCACGGCCTTCGCGCCAATCGCGCTGGCGGCGCGACAGACCTTCATGCTTGTCGTGCACCGCGACGTGCCCGCGACCGACATGCCCGGGCTGCTCGCCTGGCTCCGACGGGAGGGCAGCGCCGTCAACTACGGTGCCGGCACGCCGGGAACGACCAACGCGATGGCCGGAGAGCTCCTGAAAGCGACGCTCGGCCTCGACTTCACGATCGTCCCTTATCGCGTCACCGCGAATGCGATTCAGGATCTCGCAGCGGGCCGGATGCATATGACGATCGATACGCCGACCGTCCTGAAGCCGCTCGTCGAAGCCGGAACGCTGCGGGCGCTCGCGACCAGCGGCGCGGAACGCACCCGCACCGAGCCTGACCTGCCGACGCTCCAGGAAGCCGGTGTTGCCGGCTTCGATGTCAGCGCCTGGCAGATCCTGTATGTGCGGCCCGATACGCCCCTGCCGATCCTGGCCGCGCTACGTACCGTCGCGAAGCAGGCCATCGCCGACCCAGTGACAGTCGCGCGCCTTGCCCGCATCGGTGTTGAGACCTGGCCCGACACTTCGTCCACAGCGGCCGAGGCGCATCTGCGGGCCGAGGTTGCACGCTGGACGCCGCTCGCCTCGCGCATCCGCGCGGGTTAGGGACTCGATGACTCGCGACGCAGACGAGCCTCGAGCTCGACGGTGATCCCCGAGACGATTCTGGGCGCGGGGGCAGCGAAGCTCCCCGCTGTCGCCTTCCGCGTGCCCAGCCGGACCATGCCCTCCGCCAGGACGGTCGCAGCCGTGACGCCCTCGATCAACGGCACGGGAACATCGTCGCGGATTCGCTCAGGGATGCCGGCCATCACGGCGCCGATGAGAACGACCGCGTCCGCGCGCTTCTGCGTGACCAGACTTCGTGCGCATTCGGCGATCCTCGCGGCGCTGCCGCCAGGGTCGCCGTAGATCGCCGTCGGATCGGCGCCCACCCAGCTGACGCCGGCGAGACGGGACGCGAGCCCATAGCCCTCGATCATTTCCTCCATGACAGTCGCGACGCGGGCAGTGGAGACCACGAGCCCGAACCTTCCTCCCGTCAGACAGGCGGCGTGCACCGCGGCTTGCGTCAGGCCCAGGACCGGCACGGGCAGCATCTCCTTGAGTGCGCGCAATCCGCTGTCGAGAGCAGCGGCGACGATCACGGCATCGCAGCCCTCCGCCTCGCGCGCGATGAGGGAGAGGCTGGCGTAGTCGCCGATCACCATCTCCATCCGACTGCCGATCACCGCCGCGCCGAAGTCGGCGGTGACAGCCTTGACGGAGGTCCCTGCAGAAGCGACCGAACGCGCCGCCTGCGCCATGAGCTCCGTGATGGATCGCGTGGTATTGGGATTGGCAAGCAGCAGGCGCAAGGAGCGTCTCCCCGGGCGGTTGATCCTTCGCCTCATGGCGAAGGCGGAAGATCCCACGTAACGGATGTCCTCGCCTCCCGCACGCGCTTGGTGGCCAACGCCAGCCCCCTGTCCTCTGCGCGTGAATAAGCGGCGAAACTGTCCCCTCCCAGGCGCACCCACAAAGCATTGATATTGTTATCGAATTGGGGACACAGATTAGGTTCCGATCGGCGTCGATCGGTACCCCTCCGCAGCATTCTTGTCCCGCGCCTCATCAAGGCGTTAGGCCGAATTCCGGCAGGGGCCCGGTTCGGCGCCTATTCACAGTGTCTGGCCGGTGCAGCCGATCTTGGCCGCGATCGACAGGATCGTCGCCCAGCGCGACGGGCGCTGCGCCTCGTGCTCCGGCACCAACCGCACCGCCCATTCGCGAACCCCAGGTGAGACCTTGTTCGCCGTCCTGCTCGTCATCGCTCCAGCCTCTCAGGGGTTGGAGACTCAGTCGAACCCGGCGCGGTTCAGTCCACCTGCGTCCGCACGCTGGGGGCTAAGCGAGATCGGGCCCGAAGCCGCGCATCATCCGCCGAGCACGGGAAGATCGATCCACCGGCGCTCGCGGTGGCTGGCATGGCAGGCCTCGATGAGCTGAAGGCCCTTCGCGGCCTCGATCAGGCTCGCATGGTTCGGCCCGTCATTGGCGACGTGGCGCAGGAAGGCTTCCCAGGCCATGCGATAGGAGTTCTTGAGTGGCAGCAGATCCGGCACTGGCGCCCACTGCGCATAGAGATCCTGGGGCGCCGGCATGTCCACGTTCCACGCCGGCTTCGGCGTGGTCGAGAGCGGCTGTACGACACAGCGATGCAGCCCGGCTACCGCGCTTCCCAGCGTGCCTTCGGCAGTGATGGTCAGGAGGTCGTCGCGCCGCACGCGGTTCGCCCAGGAGGCGTTGATCTCGGCGACCACGCCGTCCTCGAGCTCAAGGAGCGCACGCGCCTCGTCCTCGACGTCCACGGCGTAGGGCCGGCCGCGCTCGTCGCGCCGGTGGGGCTGAGCCGTGCGAACATGGCAGGTGACCGAGGTTGGGCGACCGAACAATCCTTCCAAGATGTAGCGCCAGTGCGGAAACATATCGAGCACGAGGCCACCGCCATCGGCGCGCCGGTAGTTCCAGGACGAACGCTGCGCCGGCACCTGCTCGCCGTCGAAGACCCACCAGCCGAAATCGATGCGCACCGAGAGCAGGCGGCCGAAGAAGCCCTGCTCCTTCAGCAGCCTCAGCTTGGTGAGGCCGGGCAGGAACAGCTTGTCCTGGACCACGCCGTGCCTGACGCCCGCGGCCTCAGCCGCGCGCCGTAGGTCGAGCACATCCTCGAGCGACGGCGCGACCGGCTTCTCCAGATAGATGTGCTTCCCCGCGGCTATGGCGCGATGCGCGAGCGCGGGGCGCGTGGCCGTGTAGGCGCTGTCGAAGAAGATCTCGTCCTGCGGGTCGGCAAGGGCGGCGTCGAGATCGGTCGTCCAGCGCTCGATGCCTGTCGTCACTGCGAGCGTCTGCAGCTTCTCGGCGCTCCGCCCGACCAGGATGGGGTCGGGCATCAGCCGGTCGCCGTTCGACAGCGGCAACCCGCCGTCGCGGCGGATCGCCAGAATGGAATTCACCAGGTGCTGGTTGGTCCCGATGCGTCCGGTGACGCCATGCATGACGATGCCGATGCGGCGTTGGGCCATGGAATTCCTCTCCCTGAAGTCAGCGCGCGCAGGCGGCGATGATGTCGTCCGAGGGCACCAGCCAACCGAGCGCGGCCTCGATGAGCGTCAAGGCCGCGGTGTGGTAGTCAGGCCCGTTCATGCTGGCACACGCATCGGGCAGCAGGATGACGCGGAGGTCGCGGTTGAAGGCCTCGAAGCAGGTGCACAGGACGCAGTTGTTCGTGTTGACGCCGCCGATGACCAGCGTGTCGACATCGAGGTTCTTCAGCAGCAGCTCGAGATCCGTGTTGTGGAAGGGGCTGTAGCGGTGCTTGAACACGGTATGTTCGCCCGGACGCGGCGCCAACTGGGGCACCACCTCCGTCACCGGCGATCCTTCCACCGCGAGCGTCCTGCGTGGCTTCGACAATCCGGGGATCGGGTTGGCGTGTTGCGCCATCCAGAAGGGGTTGCGGTTGTCGATCACCTCCCCGGTGGCCGGGTTCCAGCGGTGGTGGGTGCGCACGAAGATCACGGGGCGGCCTGCGGCGGCCCAGGCGTCGCGCAGCTTCGCCGCCGTCGCGATGATGCGGTCGGCATCCTCCTTCGCCACCAGCAGATGACCAATGGAATGATCGAGGTGGCTGCGGTTCATGTCGACCAGCAGCAGGGCCGCGCGGTCGAGCAGCGCGGGGGTCAGGTCAGGTCGCATCAGGCGGCGAGCATCCGGTAGAGATCGCGGTTCAGCGCCGCGACGAGGTGGGCGAACTCGTCGGTCAGGCGCATCTCCGGCGTGCGTGGGCGGGGCAGCGGCACCTGCAGGATGCGCGCGATCCGTCCCGGCCGCGGCGTCATCAGCACCACGGCATCCGAGAGGAAGACCGCCTCGGCGAGGGAATGGGTCACGAACAGCACGGTCTTGCCGAACTGCGACCAGATGCGCATGAGCTCGATCCCCATGCGGTCGCGGGTGATCTCGTCGAGCGCCGCGAAGGGCTCGTCCATCAGCAGCACCTTCGGGTCGAGCGCCAGCGCGCGGGCCAGCGCCGCGCGCGACTGCATGCCGCCCGAGAGCTGGGAAGGATATTTGCGCCCGAAGCCTTCGAGACCGACGAGCCGAAGCAGCGCGGGCACGTCCGGCACAGCCGCGGCGATGCCGCGGTCCGCGACCAGACGATGCAGCAGGCGCACATTGTCCTCGATGCGCAGCCACGGCATCAGGTTGGGCTGCTGGAACACCATCCCGATGCGGCCCTGGCGGCGCAACTCGGATGCCGGCACGTCGCCGATGAAAATCCCGCCCGTGCTGGGCTGCAGGAGGTCGGCGACGCATTTCAGCAGCGTCGACTTGCCGCAGCCCGATGGGCCGACCAGGGAGACGAAGGCGCCTTCTGGCACGCGCAGCGCGATCTCCGACAGGGCCGTCACGGGCTCGGCGCCCTGCGGTCCATAGGTGACGCCGACGCCCTCGATCGCGATGAAGGCGGCCGCGTCCTCCGCCCCCAGAGGGCCGGCAAAGTCGGGCGCGCGGGCGGCGGCGTCCATGGTCAGGATGCGGGGCGGCCGTGCACCAGGGCGGAAAGCTGCTTCGCCTCCTCGATCCGGTCCACGAACTGGTTGGTATAGAGCTCGCGCGCCGTTGGCTTGCGCTGCAGGTCGCCACCTTCCGCCAGGTATTCCACCGAGGACGCCCATTTCGACTCGTCGAAGCGGCCGAAGCGCTCGGCGAAGTCAGGGCTGCGATACATCTCGTAGATGATGCGCAGCTTGCGCACCTCGAGCGCGTGCACGCGGTCCGGCGCCACCTCGACGACGTAGTTCATCGCCGTGTCCATGTTCGCATGCGTCCAGATGAGCGACTTCATCGTCGCGCGGATGAATCGCTCCGTCAGGTCGCCGCGGCCGGCCTCGCGCTCGTTCGCGACGATGGAGGTGCCGCAGAACTTCACGCCGAAATCCTTGAGCGCCATGACGTTGCAGGGGAAGCCGCGCTCCTCCAGCGTCAGTGGCTGGCCGTAGGAGAAGCCGAAGCCTGCATCCGCCTGGCCGGCGGCAACCATCTGCACCTCAGCGCCGCGGCTCACCGTCAGGAAGGTGATGTCGTTGCGCGTGAGCCCGCCCGATTGCAGCAGCGGGTCGAGCAGCCCCTTCACCTGGCTCTGGAACCAGGTGATCCGCTTGCCGCGTAGATGCTCAGGCCGGGAGATGTTCGTCGTCCTCAGCGCGAAGACGGAAAAAGGCGTGTCCGGCTGGTCAGCCATCACGGCTACCACTGGCAGGCCGGCAGCGCGGGACTTGATGTAGCCGTCCGCATTCGCCACCAGGAACTGCTCGCGCCCTGCGGCGATGAAGACCTCGTTCTGCTGGCCCGCGGCGGCCGGGCGGATCTCGAGGTTGATGCCCTCGGCGCGATAGATGTTCTGGCGCAGCCCTGCATAGTACTGCGCGTGCATGCCCCAGGGCGTGAAGTTCAGCCGCAGGATCGCATCCTGCAGGCGGCCCTGCGCGCGCGCCGGCCGCAGCCCTTCCGGCACCGCGGCGGCCAGGGCGCCCAGCGCCACGAAGGTCCGTCGTCCAATCGTCGCCATGCTTCGTCTCCCTGTTGTTGTCAGGCCTGGGCGCGCGTCGCGCCATCCTCCGCGCGCTGCCAGGACAGCGCGCGTTCCATGGCGCCCATCGCGCCGAAGAAACTCATGCCGATGACGGCGAGCAGGATGATCGCGGCGAAGGACCTCGCGGTGTTGAAGTTGAAGCTGCCCGAGAGAACGAGGTAGCCGATGCCGTCCGTCGCCGCGAGCCACTCGGCGACGATGGCGCCGAGCACCGCCAGCGTCGTCGCGATGCGCAGCCCGGCGAAGATGTAAGGCACCGCATAAGGCAGTCGCAGACGGAAGAAGGTCTGCCGGCTCGTCGCATCGACGCTGGCGAAGACGTCGAGCAGCCCGCGATCAACCTGCTTGAAACCGGCCATGGTGTTGATCACCACGGGGAAGAAGGCGATCGAGGCCACCACCAGGACCTTCGAGCCCGCCCCAGCGCCGACCCACAGCAGGATCAGCGGCGCGATGGCGATCTTCGGCACCGACTGGCTCGCGACGAAGAGCGGCATGATCATGCGCTCGACCAGCGGCCAGCGAATCATCGCCATGCTGGCCGCCAGCGCGAACGACACTGCGGCGGCATAGCCGGCGAGGATACCCCACACGGTCTGCACCGCATGGCCGAAGATCAGGTGCCAGTCCTTCACGAATTCCGCCGCCACGTCGCTCGGTGCCGGCAGCAGGAAGCGCGGGATGTCGAACCCCCGCACGCCGGCCTCCCACAGCACCAGCAGCGCGGCGAGCGTCAGCACCGCCGCCCCAGGTCCGGCGGCCCAGCGGAGGAGCGGTGCCGCCGGGTTCATGTCGCGAGCCCCGCCGCCGCCAGCAGCGCCGCCGGGGCCTGCAGGCTCATGTCGAAGGGGCTGTCCGTGCCGAACAGGATGCGCTCCGGCCCGACCATGCGCGCGAGGAAAGCCAGCGGCTCGGGCTCGAACACCACCGTGTCGTAGAGGAAGCGCCGCGCGGCGAGGGAGGGCCGCTCCGGCGCGCGGCCGTGCTCCGAAGCCTCCCAGGCGCGGTCCATGCGGCCGAGCAGGAAGGGCAGCGCGCCGCCGCCATGCGCCAGCATCAGGCGCAGCGCGGGATGCCGCTGCAGGGTGCCGTCCTCGATCAGCCGCGCCGCGGCGACCGCCGTCTCGAACGGATTGCCGAGCGGATTGCCCAGCCGCCTGTCGTCCAGGCGCGCCCGGTCGCGCACCTGCCAGGGGTGCAGCATCACCAGCCCACCGCCCTCGGCGAGCGCGGCCCAGAGCTCGTCCGGCACTGCCTTGTCGAGGTCAGTGCCGGCGACATGGCTGCCGATCGCGAAGTCGCGGATCCCGTGGCGCTCGGCGCAGCGGCGCAGTTCCGCCAACGCGGCGGCGGGATCGCCGAGCGGCAGCAACGCCATCGCGGACAGTTGCGTCCCCGCGACCAGCCCGGCCAGCCAGTCGTTCAGCATGGCGATCCGTGCCGCCTGCTCCGCAGTGGGAAGTTCGTACAGGTACAGGATCGGCGGCACCGAGACGATGCGCCGCAGGATGCCCTGCGCCTCCATCTGCGTGTGATGGCCGGCGATGTCGAACAGCAGCGGCGGCGGGTCCTTGGGGAAGGGCATGAACCGTCGCGCCATCGCCTCCGCGAGCGCGTCCCGCGGCGCGACGTGTCCATGGTGATCGACAAGGGCGCCCAGCTTCATTTTTCCACCCATGAGCCGATGCTAGCGGTGCGACGACGACCGTCAATCCGCGCCGCGCGCGGTTTGACACCCGCGGGGGGCGTGCATAGCGTTTCGTGGTGATCCGGCGTGCAGATCTTCGACCGCATGCCCAATCCACGCGCTTCGGCGACAGGAGGTGGCTCTGACGACCACCGCAGGTACGGCCCGGTTCGACGGGCGCGTCGGCCTCGTGACAGGCGCGGGGTCGGGTCTCGGTCGCGACGTGGCGCTGCGCCTCGCGCGGGAGGGCGCGAGGCTCGTGCTGCTGGATCGGAACGCCGAGGCGCTGACCGCCATCGCCCAGGACTGCCCGGGCGCCGAGGCCGTTATCGGCGACGTCGCGGTCGCGGCGGACGTAGCCCGCGCGGCCGCCGCGCTCGATCGCCTCGGCCCGGTCCGGCTGCTGGTGACCGCGGCCGGCATCCTGGGCCCCACCGTTCCGTTGCCGGATGTGAGCGAAGCCGAATGGGACCGCCTGTTCGCGGTCAATGTGAAGGGCACTTGGCTGGCCTTGAAGTACGTGGTGCCGCGCATGGAGGCCGCCGGCGGCGGGGCGATCGTCACCTTCGCCTCCGGCGCCGGGCTCGTGGGCAACCCGGTCTTCCCCGCCTATTCCGCCAGCAAGGGTGCTGTGGTGATGATGACGCGCAGCCTGGTGGCGGGCCACACGGCGCAAGGCATCCGCGCCAACATCGTCTGTCCCGGCCCCATCGAGACGCCGATGCTGCGCGACAGCTTCGCCCAGGCCGGGGATGGCGCGGCCGCGCGCGAGGACTACACCCGCGCCCGAAACCCGATGGGCCGCTTCGGCACCCCTGCCGAGGTGGCCGAGACGGTGCTGTTCCTGCTGAGCGACGCCGCGTCCTACGTAAACGGCGTAGCGATGCCGGTGGATGGTGGGCGGCTTGCCTGACCTCGGGGGGCGCGCGGCGATCGTCACCGGCGCCGCGCGCGGCATCGGGGAAGCGGTGGCCGCACGCCTGCTGCGCGACGGTGCTCGCGTTCTGCTCGCGGATCGTGACGAGGGCGTGCTTCATACGGCAGCCCGCCTGGGCGGCGAGGCGCTGGTGGTGGACATCGCCGAGCCAGGCGCGGGGACCAGGCTGGCGCGGGCGGCGCTCGACGCCTTCGGGCGCATCGACATCCTGGTGAACAATGCCGGCATCGGCGGGTCGAAGCCACTGGCGGAATCGGATGACGCGCTGCTCGCGCGCTTCATCGACGTGAATCTGACCGCGGTCCTGCGCGTGACGCGGGACATCCTTGCGCATCTGGCGCGGCCGGGCGGGCGCATCGTCAATGTCAGTTCGGTCTTCGGCATCGCCGGGCATCCCGGTACGACGGCCTATGCGGTCGCCAAGGGCGGCGTTGCGCAGTTCACGCGCCAGCTCGCCGGCGAGGTCGCGCCGGACGGCATCACCGTGAACGCCGTGGCACCCGGCGTGATCGAGACCGCGATGACCGAAGGCCACCTGCGGAACGCCTATTATCGCCGCGCCGTGCTGGACCCGACGCCGCTGCGCCGCGCGGGCCGGCCGGAGGAGGTCGCCGCCGTCGTCGCCTTCCTCGCCTCGGCGGATGCGTCCTACGTCGCGGGCCAGGTGATCGCGGTGGATGGCGGTTGGCTCGCCGCACGACACCCCCCGCGCGAATGACGCAAGGAGAACCGGGCATGGACATGAGCGTGAAGTGGCCGAACGGGGCCCGCATCGCGGTGACGCTGACCTTCGACTTCGATGCGGAGACGCTGTGGCTGTCCCGCGACCCCGGCAACGCGCAGCGCCCGGGCACGCTGAGCCAGGGCACCTACGGCGCGCGGGTGGGCGTGCCGAAGATCCTCGAGACGCTGCGCGACGCCGGCGTGCCCGCCACCTTCTTCATCCCCGGCTGGACGGTCGAGAACCATGCCGACCGCGCGGAGATGGTCCTGAAGGCCGGGCACGAGATCGGCCATCACAGCCACACGCATGCCTGGATCGACCCGGCCTTCCCGGAGCAGGAGGTCGAGGAGATGGAGCGCGGCCTGGCAGCGCTGAAGCGCGTGCTCGGCGTGGTGCCGAAGGGCTATCGATCACCGGCCGGCGAGACGAGCGACAACACCATCCGGCTGCTGGCAAAGCATGGCTTCCACTATGACAGCTCGATGATGGCGGACATCAACCCCTATCGCATCGCCAGCCCGGACGGTGCATCCGTCATCGAACTGCCGTGGCACTGGAGCCTCGACGACGCGCCCTTCCTTCTGTTCTCGATCAAGACGCCGCGGCCGATCTTCACGAACAGCCATATCCGCGAGGTCTGGCAGGACGAGTTCCGCGAGATTCATCGCTGGGGCGGCTACTACAACCTCGTGATGCATCCCCAGTTCAGCGGCCGCCCGAGCCGCATCGCCCTGCTGCGCGAGATGATCGCCTTCATGCGCGGCTTCGAGGGCGTCTGGTTCGCCACCTGCAGCCAGGTCGCCGAGGCCTGGGCATCCACGCAGCCCTGAACCCCGAGAGGAGAAGGCAGATGATGTTCACGCGCCGACAGGGTCTCGCTGCCGCGGGCGTCTCGCTGGTGATGCCGCGGCTCGCCATCGCGCAGGTCCGCGAAAGGCCGTTCCGCTTCGTGGTGAATGTCGGGTTGCAGAACCTCGACCCGATCGCCGGCCCGTCCTTCGTGACGCGCAACTTCGCCTACTTGGTCTTCGATACCTTGGTGTCGATGGACGGCCAGGGGCGTTATCGGCCGCAGATGCTGCAGGGGTGGGAGGTGAGCGCGGACAGGCTCACCTGGACCTTCCGCCTTCGTCCGAGCCTCGCCTTCCACGACGGATCGCCGGTGACGCCGGAGGATGTTGTCGCCTCGCTGCGTCGGTGGGGCGCGCGCGATTCCATCGGCCGGCGGCTGCTGGCGGCCACGGCGGAACTGTCCACGTCCGGCGCGGATAGCTTCGTGCTGAAGCTGTCGCGCCCCTATGGCGGCGTGATCGAGGCGCTGGGCAAGCCATCCGTCCACGTGCCCTTCATCATGCCCGCCCGCATCGCCTCCTCCACGCCGCCGACGCAGCAGGTGCGGGAGATCATGGGCTCGGGCCCCTTCGTCTTCCTGCGCGACGAATGGGTGCCGGGCGAGCGCACCTTCTTCCGCCGCAACGAACGCTACGTGCCGCGCGGCGAGCCGGCCGACGGGCTCGCCGGCGGCAAGGTCGGCAAGGTGGAGCGCGTCGAGATGATCACCATGCCCGACATCGCGCTGCGCGCGACGTCGCTCCAGCAGGGCGAGGTGGACTATCTGGAATACGCGCCGGTCGACAACCTGCCGCGCATGCGGACGAACCGGAACATCGTCATCTCCCAGGCCAGCGGCCAGGCGGAGATGATGTATGCCGTCAGCATCAACCACCAGCAGCCGCCTTTCGACAACGTGCTGGTGCGGCGTGCGCTCCAGCAATGCCTCGACCGGGGGGAGATCCTGGCTGGCGCCGGCTTCGGGGAGGTGGGTCGGCCGGATTGTGCGGCGATGTTCATGTGCGGCACCACCTTCAGCAGCGATCGTGGCAGCGAAGCGATTGCGCAGCCCAGCATCGACCGCGCCAAGGAATTGCTGCGCGAGGCGGGCTACAGCAATGAACGCGTCGTGCTGATGCATCCGGTCGATTCCGCGCTGCTCAATCCCTTCGGCCTGGTGCTGATCGACCGGATGAGGCGCGCCGGGTTCAATCTCGATGTCCAGGCTTCGGACTGGTCCTCGATCGCGCAGCGCTGGGTGCAACGTCAGCCACTCGACCGCGGAGGCTGGTCGGTGGTGCCGGTCGTCTACACCGGCTTCGACATGGCGGATCCGCTGTCGAACCTCGCCGTCGGCTTCAACTGCACCGGAAACCAGCCCTGGGGATACTGCGAGGCGGCGATGACCCCATTGATCGAGCACTTCGAGGCGGAGAGCGATCCGGCGCGACGACGCGAACTGGCGGCGGAACTCAACCGCGTTGCCATCGACCGCGCGACCTTCCCGATTGCCGGGCAATTCCGCGCGCCCGCCGCCTGGCGTGCGGAACTGAGCGGCGTTATCGATTTCGGCTTCCCGATCATCTGGAACATTGAGCGCGCCGGGCGAGGATAGAAGGGCGGCTGTCGAGGTACGCTGCGGCACGTACTCCAAGCCTATTCGGGAAGGACGAATGAACCGCCTCGGGTTTGCCGGAGGCTGTTTGGTTTGGGTCAGGTCGCCACGCGCAGGTTCTCCTGGGCGGCGTGATGGATTGCCTCGGCCTCGGCCGGCGGGATGTTGCCGATGGGCTCCAGCAGCCGTCGCTGGTTGAACCAGTCGACCTATTCGAGAGTGGCGAATTCCGCAGCCTCGAGCGAGCGCCAAGGGCCGCGCCGGTGGATGACCTCCCCCTTGTAGACGCCGTTGATGCTCTCGGCCAAGGCGGTGTTGTAGCTGTCGCCGACGCTGCCGACCGAAGGCTCGATGCCGGCCCGGGCCAGGCGCTCGGTGTGGTGGATGGAGACGTATTGGCTGCCCCTGTCGCTATGATGGACGAGGCCGGCGCGATTTCGCGGGCGCCGCTCGTTCAGGGCCTGTTCCAGCGCATCCCCACGAAGCCTGTGTGCGCGGTCCTCGACACGTGCCATCCGACGATCAGCCGCCCATACCCAAAAGCTTCTGCGCCACGGCCGGGTCCGCGACGATGTCGCACATATGTGCCGCGATCTCGTCGCGCCGCGCACTCGGCATCCCCTTCCAGCCGAACATGCCTGGAAAACCCTCGAGCTCGAGTTCGGGGAAGGCGAGCTCGCGACCTATCGGCACGTCCGGCACCGCGGCTGCCCGCTCGGCATTGGTCACCGCCAGCAGCCGCAGTCGCCTATCACAGGTCAGTGGAAGACTTGGCGTTAGCGGCAGGTACGCGATGTCGAGACGTCCGGCCATGACATCGGGCAACATGGTCGTCAGTGCGCGGTAGCTGACATAGGTGACGTCGATGCCGTTGGCGCGGAAGTAGGCGCTGAGCAACAGATAGGCACCGGGCGCCGTGGCCCAGGTGACTTGTCGGGGCATGGCCTTCGCTCGCAACAGGAAGTCGGGAAGCCTGGTTGCCGGCGCGTCCGGCAGAACGACGAAGCCCACGAAATCGGTCACCGGCGCCGTGATCGGGATGAGTTCAGTCAGCGTATCGTAGGGCAACGGCGCGAACATCAGCGGTGCGGCGGTGTATATCCCGGCAGCCGAGAAAAGCAGCGTCGAGCCTGGCCTGCTCAGGACGAAGGCCTCAGCCGCGACAACGCCATCAGCACCGGGTCGGTTCTCCACGAACCAAGCATCGCCGTAGCGGCGGCCAAGTCCGGTGGCGAGCACACGCGCCACCGCGTCCACGCTACCGCCCGGCGGCGAGGGTGTCAGAATCCTGACCGGGCCGCCCGGCCAGGGTGACTGCGCGGACGCCAGTGCGGGTAAAGTGGCCGTCGCGGCCGCCAGAAGCACGCCACGCTTTGTCGTCCTGCGCATCGTGATCCTCCTCGCCCCGCCATGTGATGTTGACCTGCCCCAGCTTGGGGATCGACGGGTTATGAGAGGGTTGGCCGATCTTCTGGCCTGGCCGTCTTGCCCTGCCGAAGCGGAGCGTAGGCGGGGCCAGACGGCCACGGCAACACCGCTTCGGGCGCCGGAGGTCGGTAGCCCAGGGAGCTGTGCGGCCTGATCGTGATGTAGTGGCGCCGCCAGCGCTCGATCAGAACCTCCGCCTCCTGCAGCGAATGGAAGATTTCCCGGTCCAGGAGCTCGTCCCGTAGCTTGCCGTTAAGCGCTCGTTGTAGCCATTCTCCCGTGGGCTGCCGGGCTCGATGAACAGCCTCCTCACCCCGACCCGGCCGAGCCAGCCACGCACGACCTTCGCCACGAATTCCGGCCCGTTGTCGGAGCGGATGTGATCCGGCGGTCCGTGTTCAACGAACAGCTCGGTCAGTGCCGGCAGCACGTCATCCGAGGTGAGCCGGCACGCCACCACAATCCCCGGGCATTCGCGCGTGTATTCGTCGATCACCGTCAGCCTGCGAAACCGCCGTCCATCATGCGTGCGGTCCTGCACGAAGTCATAGGCCCAGACATGCCCCGGCCAGCACGGCCGCAGCCGAACGCAGGAGCCGTCATTCAGCCACAGCCGGCCCCGCTTCGGTTGCCGCCGCGGCATTTTTAGCCTCTCGCGCCGCCAGATGCGCTCCGCGCGCTTGGCGTTCACCCGCCAGCCCTCCATCCGCAGCAGCGTCGTGATCCGGCGGTAGCCGCCAAGGCCGGCCAGGAAGGGTCTTGCCACTCAACCGGCCCATGCCTAACGTTCCATACTCCTGCATGCATGTTCCATTTTTCGGAACAAACCAGGATGATCGGATGACGACCCTCGCGAGCGCCGCCGCGGTACTTCGCTGCTTCTCTGCGACGCGCAGCAGCATCACCGTCACCGAGGCGGCGTCGCTGCTCGCGCTCCCGAAGAGCAACACCTCCCGGCTGCTGCGCGCGATGCGCGAGGCCGGGCTGCTCGAGACGATCGGGGAGACCAAGCGCTACCGGCCCGGCGCGCTGCTGCTAGGCCTCGGACAGAGCTTCCGGACCGCATCCTCGCTGGTCAGCCGCGCCGATGCGGTGGTGGCGCGCCTTGTCGGTGCGATCGGGCACACCGGCTATGTCTCGATCCGCGACGGCAATGTGGTTTCGGGCGTCACCTACCATCCGGGCAGCAACGCGCTGCATGTCGCGACACCGGTCGGTCGCCCGCTGCCGGCCCATTCCTGCGCGACCGGGCGATCACTGCTCGCGCGCATGACGGACGACCAGGTGCGCGCGCTGTTCGCCGAGCCCTGGACGCCGGTCTCACGAACCGCACCGCAGGACATCGCGGAACTGCTCGACCGGCTGCGGAAGGTCCGCGCGCTCGGCTACGCGGAATCGCATGACGAGGCCAATCGCGGCGTCGGCGCCATCGCCTGCGCCGTCGGCGCACCGGAGACCGGCGAGACCGTCAGCCTCTGCATAGCCTACCCGATCGCCACCGTCACGGCGGCCGAGCGGAAGGACATCATCGGCCGGCTGCTGGCCGGGGCGCGGGACGTCGGCGCCCTGGTAGGCGACCCGGTCTGGGCCGGCCAGGCCAACACCCTGGCGCCCGCCGCGTGACGAGGAAGGATCCGATCGTGCCCGACACCACGCCCCGACTGGCCGGCCGCTGGCGGCTCGGCTTCGACATCGGCGGCACCTTCACCGACTTCGTTCTGCTCGACGCCGCGACGGGCGGCATCACCCTGCATAAGTGTCTGACCACGCCGCAAGACCCGGCCGAGGGCGCGCTGGAGGGCATCCGCGCCATCACAGCCCAGGCCGGCATCGCGGCCGGCGAGCTGTCCGAGGTCGTGCACGGAACCACCCTCGTCACCAATGCGCTGATCGAGCGGCGCGGCGCGACGACAGGGCTGCTCACGACGCGCGGCTTCCGCGACGTGCTCGAACTCGGCAACGAGCAGCGCTACGACATCTACGACCTGTTCCTGCGCTTTCCCGACCCGATCGTGCCGCGCCGTCGGCGCATCGAGATCACCGAACGCATCGCCCATGACGGCGGCATCGTCGCGCCGCTGGATGCGCAGGCGGTGCGCGCCGCCGGTGCGCGCCTGGTCGCCGAAGGCTGCACCGCCATCGCGATATGCTTCCTCCACGCCTACGCCAACCAGGCGCATGAGAAGGCCGCCGCCGCCGTGCTGCGCGCCGCATTCCCCGGCGTGTCCGTCAGCCTGTCGAGCGAGGTGGCGCCCGAGATCCGCGAATACGAGCGCAGCGTCACCACCTGTGCGAATGCCTTCGTGCAGCCGCTGATGGACCGCTACCTGGGGCGGCTGCTGCGCGAACTGGATGCGCTCGGCTTCGCGGGCACCCTGCGGCTGATGCAGTCCGATGGCGGGCTCTGCGCGCCCGAGGTGGCGCGCGCCTTCCCGATCCGGCTGCTGGAATCCGGCCCGGCGGGCGGCGCGCTTGCCACCGTGCTGTTCGCGCGCGCGGCAGGGCTGCCGGACGCGCTCGCCTTCGACATGGGC
Organism: Roseomonas rosulenta; assembly: GCF_016106005.1. GTDB lineage: Bacteria > Pseudomonadota > Alphaproteobacteria > Acetobacterales > Acetobacteraceae > Neoroseomonas > Neoroseomonas rosulenta. The sequence goes on along the minus strand of NZ_JACADR010000030.1, from coordinate 12,526 downwards.
GGCACCACCGCCAAGGCCTGCCTGATCGAGAATGGCCGCGCCGAAGTCGCGCCGATGATGGAAGCCGCGCGCGTGCATCGCTTCAAGCGCGGCTCCGGCCTGCCGATCCGCTCGCCCGTGGTGGACATGATCGAGATCGGCGCCGGCGGCGGATCGATCGCGGGCGTGGATGAGACCGGGCTGATCAAAGTCGGCCCGCATTCCGCGGGCGCCGATCCTGGCCCCGCCTGCTACGGCCGCGGCGGGGCGCAGGCGACGGTCACCGACGCTAACCTGCTGCTCGGCTACTACGATCCGGGCTTCTTCCTGGGCGGCGCCATGTCGCTCGACCTCCAGGCCAGCGAGGCCGCGATGGCGCGGCTCGGCGAACGCCTCGGCCTGTCGGGCATTGAGGCAGCCTGGGGCGTGCATGCCGTGGTCTGCGAGGCGATGGCGGGTGCAGCGCGCGTCCACCTGGTCGAGAAGGGCCGCGACCCGCGCCGCTACGCCATGGTCGCCTTCGGCGGTGCCGGGCCGGCGCATGCGGCGGATGTCGCGCGCATCCTCGGCATCACGCAGGTTCTCGTGCCGCCGGCCTCGGGCGCGGCGTCGGCGCTGGGGTTCCTTGCCGCGCCGCTCGCCTTCGAGCAGTCACGCAGCCTGATCGCGCCGCTGGGCGCCGGTGCCGACTGGGTGGCGGTGAATGCGGCGCTCGCCGGACTGGAAGCGGAAGCCCGCGGCCGCCTGCGCGGGGCCGGCGTCGCGGAGGCAGCGATGCGCGTGGAACGCTCAGCCGAGATGCGTCTGGTCGGCCAGTTGCACCAGATCGCGGTGCCGCTGCCGGACGGTCCGCTCGACGCCGCGCGCCTGACCAATATCCGCGCCGCCTTCGTCGAGACGTACCAGCGCCTCTACACCCGCGTCGTCGAGGGCGCGGAGATCGAGCTGCTCTCGCTGCGCGTCCGCGTGCTGGGGCCGGAGCCACAGATCACCGTCTCGGGCGCCGTCGCCGGCAGCGCGCAGGACGGCGCGGCGCTGAAGGGCAGCCGCACGGCCTGGTTCGAGGGCGCCTTCCGCGATGCGCCGGTCTACGACCGCTACCGCCTCAAGCCGGGCGACCGAATCGCGGGCCCTGCCATCGTCGAGGAACGCGAGGCGACGACCATCATCGGGCCCGGCGATACGATGGAGATCGACGCGGTTCTCAACCTCCGCATCACGGTAGCCGCATCCGTGAAGGCCGAGGCGCTGGTGACCCCCGGCATGGCGCTGGAGGAAGCCAAGGCGCGCATCGAGGCCGACCCGATCGGGCTCGAGATCATGTGGTCGCGCCTGATCTCGATCGTCGAGGAGATGTGGCAGACCGTCTGCCGCACCGCCTATTCGCTGATCATCGCCGAGGCGCAGGACTTCGCGAACGAGATCCTCGACCCGCAGGGCAATCCGCTGGCGCATTCGCCGCGCGCCATGCCGCTGTTCAACCTGACGCTGACCCGCTGCGTGAAGGCGCTGCTCGATCACTTCCCCGCCGAGACGCTGCAGCCGGGCGACGTGCTGGTGACGAACGATCCGTGGCTCTGCGCCGGGCATCTGTTCGACATCGCCCTGGTCACGCCGGTGTTCCACCAGGGCCGCGTCGTCGCGCTGATGGGCACGGTTGGGCACGTGAGCGACATCGGCGGCGTGAAGGATCCGCTCGCCGCGCGGGAGATCTACGACGAAGGCCTGCAGATCCCGCCCATGAAGCTCTATGAGGCAGGGCGGCCCGATCGCTCCCTATTCCGCCTCATGGCGCAGAACATCCGCAACAGCGACCAGGTGCTGGGCGACGTCGAATCCATGGTCACGGCCAATGCGCTCGGTGCGCAGCGGCTCGTGGCCTTCATGGAGGAATACGGGCTGCAGGACCTCGCCGCGCTGGCCGCGGTCGTGCAGGGCCGCAGCGAGGCCGCGACGCGCGCGGCCATCCGCGCCGTGCCCGACGGCGTCTATGAGAGCGAGATCGAGAACCGCCCGCTCGGCGAGGTGCTGCGCTACCGCGTGCGCGTCCACAAGCAGGGCGACCGCATCCATGTGGAACATGTGGACGCCCCACCCACCCTGCCGCGTGGCGGGCTGAACTGCACCATGAATGTGACTGCGGCGCATTCCTCCTACCCGCTGAAATGCATGCTGACGCCGAATGTGCGTGGCAATGCCGGCTGCTACGCGCCGATCAGCGTGGTCGCGCCCGAAGGCTCGGCGCTGAACTGCAAGCCGCCGGCCGCGGTCGCCTATCGCACGCGGCTATCCTGGTTCCTCGGGCCGAACCTGTATCGCGCCATGGCGCCGGCCATCCCGGATAAGGTCCAGGCCTTCACGGGCCTGCCGAAATCCTACGGCTTCTACGGACGCAACCATCAGGGCCGCGTCGCCTCCGACCACTTCTTCATGGGCGGCGGGCAGGGTGCTTCCTCGAAGGCGGACGGGAAGTCTGGGCTGCTGTTCCCGACCTCGGCGGCGAACACGCCGGTCGAGCTGCTGGAAAGCCGCATGCCCGTGCTGGTGCTGGAGAAAGGCCTTGTTGCCGATACCGCCGGTCCGGGCCGGCAGCGCGGCGGCCTTGGCCAGCGCATGCGCGCGCGGCGCCTGGTCGGCGGCACGGACCCGATCATGGTCGGCCTCTACCCCGAAGGCTGGGGGCTGAAGCCCGAGGGCCTCTTCGGCGGCCGCCCGGGCGCGCCGGGGCGTGGCCTTGTGAAGGGGCCGGACGACGCCGACCCGCGCGACGTCGGCACCGGCGAGATGGTCACGCTGCTCGACGCCCACACGGAGATCGAGGGCCGGATCGCCGGCGGCTCCGGCTTCGGCGATCCGTGGGACCGCCCGATCGAAGCGGTACAGGCCGACCTCGACGACGATTACATCACGCCCGAGGGCGCCGTTCGCGACTATGGTGTCGTGCTCGGGCCGGACGGGCGCATCGATCCCGTCGCCACCGCGCGGCGACGGGCGGAACGCGGAACAGGCGCGGACAGGGACATGGCGGCAACGACCGGGGGTTCAGCATGACACAAGACATTTCCCGCCGCGGGCTGATGGCTGGCGCGGCATTGCTCACCGCCGGCATGCCCGGCATCGGCATGGCCTTCGAGCGCGACGGCAACCGCAAGGTGCTGGTGTTCTCGGGCAACCAGCAGGTGCCAGTGCTCGACCCGCATGTGCGCTACGACTGGTCCACGCGCATGATCCAGCAGTCCGTCTACGACGCGCTGCTGAAGTATGACGGCGATCCGCCGCGGATCGTGCCCTGGCTCGCCGAACGCTACGAGGTCTCGCCCGACGGCCTGACCTACACCTTCCACCTCGTTGGCAATGCGAAGTTCCACAACGGCGACCCGGTGGATGCCGAGGCGGTGCGCTTCTCCTTCGAGCGCGGCCTGAAGCTGAACGCGGGCATCGCGTGGATGCTCAAGGACTTCCTGAAGCCGGAGAACATCGTCGCGGTCGATGCGCGCACGGTCCGCTTCACGCTGGACCGGCCCTTCGCGCCGTTCATCTCCTACGTGCCGTGGTGGTACGTCGTGAATCCGCGCCAGGTGATGGCGAACCAGGAGAACGGCGATCTCGGCCGCAAGTGGCTGACCGAGAACGCCGCCGGCTCCGGCCCCTACCGCCTGCGACGCTTCGACGCCAACACGCTGATGCACCTCGATGCCGTGCCCGACTACTGGAAGGGCTGGCCGATGGCCGATGGCGACCGGCCGTCCGGCATCATCTACCGCATCATCCGCGAGGCCGCGCCGCGTAAGGCAGCGCTGCAGCGGCGCGAGGCCGACATCATCACCAACCTCACCCCCGACGACATCGAGCAACTGTCGCGCGTGCCGGGGGTCGTGGTGGAGAACCACAAGGGCTCGACCACCTTCGGGATCAAGTTCAACTGCCAGCAGGGCCCGACCGCGGACATCAACCTGCGCAAGGCGATCGCCTACGCCTTCGACTATGATTCGCTCCTCGCCATCCACAACGGCGCCGCCGTGCTGATGACGAGCCCCTTCCCGGCCTCGATGGCCGGCCACATCGACGTGCCCGGCATTCCGCGCAAGGATCTCGACAAGGCGCGCGACTTCCTGCGTCGGTCGCGCTTCCCCAATGGCGGGATCGAGCTGGAATACGTCCACGTCCAGGGGCTCGAGGATGCGCGGCGCATCGGCCTCGCGCTGCTCGACAGCCTGCGCGCGCTCGACATCCGGGTGAACATCGTCGGCCAGCCGTGGCCCACCATGACGAGCCGCGGCTCGAAGCCTGAGACGTCGCCGAACATGATGTCGGTCTACGTGACGCCGGTGGGCACCGATCCCGACACGGTCGCCTACCAGTATCACCGCGCGTCCTGGGGCCTGTACTACGGCACCGCGCATTACGAGAATGCCGAGGTGTCGCGCTGGATCGACGAGGCGCGCGGCGAGACCGACAACGCCAAGCGCATGGCGCTCTATGCCCGGATCCAGGCGCAGATCGTCGCCGACCAGCCGGAGCTTTTCGGCATGGTGGCGAACCGCATCTGGGCGCGGCGCGACTACGTCCAGGGCTTCACCTTCAGCCCCGTGCGCTTCACCGGGGAGATCGATCTCTACCCGCTCTGGGCCCGCGGATAGGTGCTGGGCTACCTCCTCCGGCGCATCGGCCTTGCGGGGCTGATGCTGTTCGGCCTGGTCTGTCTGACCTTCGTGATCTCCAACGTCGCGCCGTCGGATCCGGCGGCGCTGGCGGCGGGGCCGGATGCCGGGCGGTCGCAGATCGAGCAGGCACGCCGGGACTACGGCCTCGACAAGCCGCTGCCGGAACAGTTCCTGCGCTACCTCACGGATCTCGCGCACGGGGATTTCGGCCGCTCGATCGCCACGGGGCGCCCGGTCGGCACGGACCTCGCACGCTATTTCCCGGCGACGCTGGAACTCGTGATCCTGGCGATGGCGCTCGGGGTGCTGCTCGGCGTGCCGCTTGGCGTGCTCTCGGCACTGCGGAAGGACGGGCCGGCGGATCACGCGACGCGCATCTTCGCCGTCTCCGGAATCGCGCTGCCGCCTTTCTGGTTCGGGCTGTTGCTGCAACTGGCCTTCGCCACCTGGCTCGGCCTGCTGCCCACCAGCGGGCGCCTATCGGTATTCACCGAGCCGCCGGACCCGATCACCGGGCTGCTGCTGGTCGACTCGCTGCTCCACGGCAATACGGCGCTGTTCCGGGAGGCGCTGTCCCACATCATCCTGCCGGCGATCGTGCTCTCGCTGCCCTGCCTCGCCTCCATCCTGCGCGTGAACCGCTCCGAGATGGTGGAGGCGCTGCGCATGGACTACGTCACGGCCGCGCGTGCGCATGGCGTGACACCCTGGCGGATCGTCATGGTGCATGCGCTGAAGAACGCGATGCTGCCGACGCTCGCGATGATAGGCCTGCGCTGGGGCTGGATGATGTCCAGCACCGTGCTGGTCGAGACGGTCTTCGACTGGCCGGGCATCGGCCTCTACGCCGTCTCCTCCGCCATCGCGGGTGACTTCAAGCCGGTGTTGGGCGTGACGCTGATCGTCGGGCTGAACTTCATGATCGCGAACCTGGTCGTCGACCTCCTCTACGGAGTGCTCGACCCGCGCCTGCGCAGGGCCTGATGTCCGCCGCCGCCGAGGAAACCGTCGCCGCCCCACCGCGCCGCCGCCTGCGGCTCGCGCTCTGGCTGCTCGGGCGGTCATTCTCCTCCATGCTCGGGCTGTTCCTCGTCACGGTGATCGTGCTGCTGGCGCTGATCGGGCCCTGGATCGTGCCCTATCCCGACCATGTCGCCGGCGCGGTGAACCTCGCGAACAAACTGCAGCCGCCTTCGGCCGCGCATTGGCTCGGCACGGACGAGGTCGGCAACGACATCCTAACCCGGGTCATCATCGGGGCGCGCATCTCGCTGCTCGTGGGCATCGGCATCACCTTCGCCGCCGCCGCCATCGGCGTGCCGCTCGGCATCCTCGCCGGCCTCGCGGGCGGCAGGCTGCGTGAGGCGATCATGCGCTTCACGGATCTGTTCCTGTCGGTACCCGGCCTGGTGCTCGCAATCGCCCTCGTCGCGGCCCTCGGGCCCGGCATCGTCAACGCCATGATCGCGCTGATCCTGGTATGGTGGCCCGGTTATGTCCGGCTCGCGGAATCCAAGGCGCTGTCGATCCGCGAGGAACCCTTCATCGAGGCCGCGCGCGTCGCCGGCGCATCGCGCGCACGCATCCTGCGCCGCCACGTCCTGCCCAACAGCCTCTCACCCCTCATCGTGAAGATGAGCATGGACATCGGCCAGGCGATCCTCGCCGTCGCCTCGCTCGGCTTCATCGGCCTCGGTGCCAAGCCGCCGACGCCGGAATGGGGGGCGATGATCTCCATCGCGCGCGGCTACCTGCCCGACTGGTGGTGGTATGCGATGGCACCGGGCGTCTTCATCTACCTCGCCGTCCTTGGGTTCAACCTGCTCGGCGACGGTCTGCGCGACATTCTCGACCCGCGGAGCAACCGCGGATGACCGCGCTGCTCGAGATCGCGGACTACCGGCTCGCCTTCGACACCTTCGACGGCACCGCGCAGGTGCTGGACGGCATCGACCTGGCGCTCGAGGCCGGCGGGACCCTCGGCATCGTGGGGGAGACGGGCTGCGGCAAGTCGGTGCTCGCGCGCAGCCTGATGGCGCTGAACCCGATGCCGCCGGCCCGCGTCGTCTCGGGCCAGATCCGCTTCCGGGGCAGCGATATGCTGGCCATGTCGGAACGCGAGATGCGCCGCCTGCGCGGCCGCGCCATCTCCATGGTGTTCCAGGACCCGGCCTCCTACCTCAATCCGCTTCTCGCCATCGGCACGCAGATGGAGGACGCGATCCGCGGCCAGGATGCCGCCGTGGGCGATCGTCAGCGCCCTCGCGCCGCTGCCCGCGCGCGCGCCGCGGAACTGCTTGCCGCGGTGGGCCTGCCCGAGCCCGCACGTCTGCTCGACAGCCATCCCCACCAGCTCTCGGGCGGCATGCGCCAGCGCGTGCTGATCGCCATGGCGCTCGCGGGCGACCCGGTGCTGCTGGTGGCGGACGAGCCGACCACCGCGCTCGACGTCACGGTGCAGGCGCAGGTGCTGGCGCTGATCGCGCGCCTCGTCGCCGACCGCGGGCTCGCGCTGATGCTCATCACGCACGATCTCGGCGTCGTCGCGGCTGCCTGCGCCCGCGTCGCGGTGATGTATGCCGGCACAGTCGTGGAGGAAGCGCCGACCGCCGACCTCCTCTCACGCCCCCTGCATCCCTATGCGCGCGGCCTGATCGCGGCGGTGCCAGACCTGGACCACCCGGAACGCCGGCCGCAGGGCATCGCCGGCAGCATCCCGAGCCTCATCACGCCGCCGCAAGGCTGTCGATTCCATCCGCGCTGCCCGATCGCGACCGAGCGCTGCCGCAGCGAGAAGCCTCTGCGCCGCGAGATCCTCCCCGGTCGCAGCATCGCCTGCCACCACGCTGCGCCATGACGCAGCCGCTGCTCCGCGCCGAGGGCCTGTCCAAGACCTACGAGGGCAAGCGCGGCCTGTTCCGTGCCGCGCGCTCCGTGCAGGCGGTGGCCGAGCTCGACCTCGCGCTCAACCGTGGCGCCGCCCTCGGCATCGTGGGGGAGAGCGGCTGCGGCAAGTCGACCCTGGCCCGGCTGCTGCTGCGCCTCATTCCGCTCAGCGCCGGGCGCATCACCTTCGACGGGCAGGACATCACGGGGCTGGACGAAGCCGCGATGCGCCCGCTGCGGCGACGGATGCAGCTCATTCACCAGAACCCCTCGGCCGCGCTCGATCCCCGCCTGACTGCCGAGGATGCGGTGGCCGAACCGATCCGCATCCAGGGCCTCGCCGCGGGCCGCGCGCTGCGCGACCGGGTGGCCGCCCTGCTGTCCGAGGTCGGCCTGCCGCCCGCCTTCCTGCATCGATTTCCGCACGAGCTCTCGGGCGGGCAGAAGCAACGCGTCTGCATCGCGCGCGCGCTCGCGCTGGAACCGGACCTGCTGGTGTTGGACGAGCCGACCTCGGCGCTCGACGTCTCAGTGCAGGCGCAGATACTGGATGTGCTGGACGGGCTGCGCGCGCGGCGCGGCCTCGCCTACCTCTTCATCAGCCACAACCTCGCCGTGGTGCGCCAGGTCTGCGAGCGCGTCGCCGTCATGTATCTCGGGCGCATCGTCGAGGAAGGCACGGCCGCGGAGGTGCTCGGCGCGCCGCGCCATCCCTATACGCGGGCGCTGCTCGGCTCGGTGCCGCGGCTCGAAGCCCACCGGATCGCCCCCGCCGCGCCAGGCGAACCGCCCAACCCGGCCTCACCACCGCCTGGCTGCGCCTTCCACCCGCGCTGCCCGATCGCCGTCCCCGCCTGCCGCGAGGCCATGCCGCCGCTCGGCACGCTCGCGGACGGCCATCGCCTTCGGTGCCCCCGTGCCATGGAGGTCTCGCCATGACCCCGCTGCCCGTCTTCGTCATCGGCCAGGCGCCGCGCCCCGACCTCGCCGCCGAGATCGCCGCCGCCGCACCGGGCCTGACCATCGCGATGCGCGGCGCGCTGGACGGCATGACGCGGGCCGATATCGCTGCGATCAAGCCGCGCGACGGCGCCGACACGCTCTTCACCATGCTGCCGTCCGGGGAAGGCGTCTCGATCTCCAAGGAAGCGGTGACGCAGCGCATGCGCACGCTGCTGGAAACCACGCCCGGCCCGGTGCTGCTCGCCTGCACCGGTACCTTCAAGGGCCTGCCGGAACGGCCTGGTCTGGTCCAGCCCTCCGCCATGCTGAACGGGCTTGCAGAGGCGCTGCTGCCGCGCGGCCGGCTCGGCCTCTTCGTGCCTCTGCCCGAACAGGCGGCGACGCTCGGCGCCTCCCGCGCACGGGAGGGTCTGGCGCTGTCTGTCGTCGCGCTCCGCCCGCATTCGGATGACACCGCACGCGCGGCGGCAATGGCTGAAATGGCGGCGCAGCAACCGGACCTCGTGCTGCTCGACTGCATTTCCTACACGCGGCAGGACAAGGCGGCCGCCGTCGCGGCGCTGGCCTGTCCCGTCCTCCTCTCCGTCGCGGTGGCGGCACGCGCCGCCGCCTCGCTTCTGCCGGAGCCCTGATGCGCGAGATCACCCTGGACGAGATCGAAGCCCTGGCCGTCGGCGCCTGGGTGTTGGGCACAGGGGGCGGCGGGTCGCCCTATCTCGGCCTGCTGAACATGCGGCGCCTCTATGCCCAGGGGAAGCGCGTGTCGCTGATGGACCCCGACGAGCTCGCCGATGACGACATGGTCGCCGTCGTCTCCAACATGGGTGCGCCGCTGGTCGGGCAGGAACGCCTGGTCGACAGCGCGAACATCGCCCGCGCCGTGACGCTGATGGAGGAGTACCTCGGCAAGCCCTTCCGCGCGATCATGTCGGTCGAGATCGGCGGCAACAACGGCGTTCAGCCCTTCCTCGCCGCCGCGGAGCTCGACAGGCCCGTCGTCGACGCCGACGCCATGGGCCGTGCCTATCCGGAAGCGCAGATGACCTCCTTCGCCGTCGGCGACCTGCGGCCCTGGCCGCTCTCCCTGGTCGATCCGCGCGGCATCGAGGGAATCGTCGCCAAGGTGCCGTCGTGGAAGTGGATGGAGCGCCTGTCGCGCAAGATGTGTGTCGAGGTCGGCTCCATCGCTGCCACCTGCAAGGCGCCGCGCACCGGCGTCGAGGTGAAGCGCTGGGGCATCCTGCGCACCACCACCCAGGCCATCGCACTCGGCCAGGCGATCCGCCTGGCGCAGAAGGAGCATCGCGACCCGGTGCAGGCGATCCTGGAGTCCGAGAAGGGTCTCCTGCTCTTCCGCGGCAAGGTCGCCGACATCGCGCGCCGCACGACGGAAGGCTTCCTGCGCGGCACGGCGAGGCTCGACGGCCTCGACGACTGGCGCGGCCAGGGTTTCGAGCTTGCGTTCCAGAACGAATGGGCGGTCGGCTGGCAGGATGGCGTTCCGCGCGTGATGACGCCGGACCTGATCTGCGTGCTCGACACCGTGAGCGGCGAGGCGATCGGCACCGAGACCCTGCGCTACGGCCAGCGCGTCACCGTCGTCGCACTGCCCGCGCCGCCGGTTTTCCTCTCGCCGCGGGGCCTCGACTTCGTGGGGCCCCGCGCCTTTGGCTACGACCTCGACTTCCGCTCCGTCTTCGCGGGAGCCGTGGCATGAGGCGGCGCATCGGCATCGACGTTGGCGGCACGAACACCGATGCCGTGCTGCTGGAGGACGACCGCGTCCTGCACGCGATCAAGACGCCAACCACGGCGGATGTGCTGACCGGCGTGCGGCTCGCGCTGCAGGACGTGGCGCGCGCCATCGGTCCGCAGGGCGTCCAGGCGGTGATGATCGGCACCACGCATTTCGTAAATGCGGTAGTGCAGCGGCGAGATCTCGCTCCCGTAGGGGCACTGCGCATCGGCATGCCGGCATCGCAGTCCCTGCCGCCCTTCTGCGACTGGCCGGGGGACCTCGCGGCGCTGGTGCGCGGGCAGGTGCACATGGTCGAGGGCGGCTTCGACTACGACGGCCGGCCGATCATGCCGCTGGACGAAGCCGCCGTCGCCGCCGCGGCGCGGTCGATGAAGGCCGCGGGCATCTCCTGCGTCGCGGTCAGCGGCATCTTCTCGCCCCTGGATCCCGGCATGGAGGATCGCGCCGAGGCCATCATCCGCGACGTCATGCCAGAGGCCGCGATCACCCTCTCCCACGACCTCGGCCGCATCGGCCTGCTGGAGCGGGAGAACGTCGCACTCCTCAATGCCGGCCTGGCGCCGCTCGCGCGCCACACCGTGCAGGCCTTCGAGGAGGCGCTGCGCCAGGCCGGCATCGCAGCGCCGCTCTACATCACGCAGAACGACGGCACCGTCATCCGTGCGGAACTCGCGGCGCGCTTCCCGGTGCTCTCCTTCGCCTCGGGCCCGACCAACTCCATGCGCGGCGCGGCCTTCCTGACGGGCCTCAAGGATGCGCTGGTGGTCGATGTCGGCGGCACCACCAGCGACATCGGCGCGCTCAAGGCAGGATTCCCGCGCGAGGCCAACGCCGTCGTGCAGGTGGGCGGCGTGCGCACGCTGTTCCGCATGCCGGACCTGCTCTCGATCGGCCTCGGCGGCGGATCGCATGTCGCGCAGGAGGACGGGCGCATCCGCATCGGCCCACGCAGCGTCGGTTTCCGACTGCCGGAACTCGCGCGGATCTTCGGCGGGCCGCAGATGACCACCAGCGATATCGCCGTGCGGGCCGGGCTGCTTTCTCTGGGCGACGCCGCGCGGGTCGCCGACATCGCGCCGGCCTTCGCGCATGCGTCCCTCGCCGAGGCCGCGCGGATGCTCGAGGAATCGGTCGACCGGATGAAGACCGACGCGGCGGAGGTCCCGCTACTGGCCGTCGGCGGCGGCGCCTTCCTGGTCCCGGACCGCCTGCCCGGCGTGTCCGAAGTGCTGCGGCCCACGCATGCCGCCGTCGCCAACGCGGTCGGCGCCGCCATCGCGCAGGTGAGCGGCGAGGCCGACCAGGTCTTCCAGGGCATGACCCGGACCCAGGCGATGACCGAGGCCGAGCGCATCGCGCGCAGCCGCGCCGTGGATGCCGGCGCCGATGGCGCGACGCTCGCCCTGGTGGACATCGAGGACCTGCCCATCGCCTACCTACCTGGCGGCGCGATCAGGGTGCGGGCGCGTGTGGTCGGGGAGATCGCAGCTTCGGGTTGAGCACGCCGAGCGCTGGTGTCCGGCCTCGGCGCCCGTGAGACAGGCCAGGGTTGTCGAGAAGCGGAGGATCTCTGACTCATCGAGACCGGCAACGCGCGCGGATGAGCCGGAAGTGCGCCGCCCCGGCAACTCGCGGTCGTGCCGCCGCAGGACTGCCCGCTGCGAAGTCCACAGACCATGGACATCCCAGGGGCAGGGTCATCTCGCGGCAGGTGAGGCGTATCAGTTCGCCTGGAGCCATGAGTGGTGCTGGTCGGCGGTCATCTTCCCGTCTTATCGAGATCCATGGGGTGATGAGAGGCCCGGCCCCCTTTGACTGTGCACCTGAATCAGGCCCGCCCGGCGGAGCTGTTTCCGGTACACGGTCACGACGAAGATGTCGCGCGTCTCCAGCATCGCGACCTCAGGGGCAGATTGCGTCGCACAGTATCAGTCGAAACCGACAGCAAATGACATGCGGCGGCGCATCCGCCATTCTCGACGGCGTAAGGTTCCGCCGCGCCGAGCGACCCAAGGCTGAGCTGCCCCCGATCAGGGATCCACGAGTTATGAGAGACTTGGCCCGTGTGGTCCTGACCCCAACTTTGGTCCGGGGGCTAGGCAACTTCTCGGGCCTGTTGAGCCTGCTCGGCGAACGCCCGTGGGGTCATGTAGCCGCCGGAGTGAAACTGACCCAGTCGCCGGTTGAAAGCTGACCCAGGCTTAGGGTGCCTCGTCGTTGTGGCGGGGGCCTGGATGGTTGGGGGAGAGCTGGCGTTGGAGATCCGGGTATTGGC
>NZ_JACADR010000003.1 GCF_016106005.1 Roseomonas rosulenta | reverse complement strand
GCAGCTCGGCGCTGCGCGAAGCCTCGCCCTCGGCGTCGCGTGCAGCGGCCTCGACGCCCAGGATGGCGGCGCGGGCGGCCTCGATCTGGGCGCGGGCCTGCGCCTCGTCGGCTACCGCGCGCTCGGCCTGGGCGCGCGCCACGGTGATCTGCGCGGCGGCGGCGAGCATGTCGGCCTCGGCCGCGGCACGGCGTGCCTCGATGGTGGCGGTGTCCAGGCGCGCGATCGGCTGGTTCTCCCGCACCTGTGTGTTGAAGTCGGCGAACAATTCGCGGATCTGTCCAGAGAGCTGACTGCCCACCTGCACCAGCGTGACCGGGTTCACGGTGCCCGTGGCCGCGACCACCGCGGTGATCGCGCCGCGATCCACCGGTGCGGTGCGCAGCCGCGGCAGGGCCGCGCTCGTTGTCACGGTGCCGCTAACGATGGACAGGCCGGGCATGCCGGCCCACCACCATCCGGCAGCGAGGGCAGCGGAGCATCCGGCGGCGAGGAGAATCCTGCGCATACCGGCATCATAGCGGTCTCGCCGTAACATGCATGTGTCCGACTTTCGCGAAGGGAAGCCCGCGCCTAGGCTCGGCCCCGAACGCGGAGAGGACGGCGCGATGCGGATGCTGGTGCTGGGCGCGGGGGCGCTCGGCGGCTATTTCGGCGGAAGGCTGGCCGAGGCCGGGACGGCGGAGGTGACCTTCCTGCTGCGCCCCGGCCGGCGCGCGCAGGTGGGTCGCGATGGGCTGCGCATCGACAGCCCGTTCGGCGCCTGGCAGGGGCGCGTCGCCACCCTCGCGGCCGAGGAGGCGCGGACGGGATGGGACGTCGTCCTGCTCTCGTGCAAGGCGTACGACCTGGAGGATGCGATCGCCGCGATCCGCTCCGCGGTCGATGCGCGCACCGCCATCCTGCCGGTGCTCAACGGGCTGTCGCATGTCGATCGCCTGGCGGCGGAATTCGGCGCCGATCGCGTGCTGGGCGGGCTGGCGAAGATCCAGGCGACGCTTGCCGCCGACGGCACGGTGCGGCAGCTGAACGACTGGCGCTGGATCACCTTCGGCGAGATGGACGGCGCGATGACCGACCGCGTGCGCGCGATCGAGGCCGCCTTCGCGCCGGCGAAGGGCGTGGTGGCGCAGGCGGTGCCCGACATCATGGCGCGCATGTGGGAAAAGTTGGTGCACCTCGGCACCAGCGCGATCGGCACCGTGCTGATGCGCGCCAATGTCGGCGAAATCGCACGCAGCCCGGGTGGCGTCGATTTCCTGCACCGGATGCTCGATCGCAATGCCGCGATCGCCGCCGCGCGCGGCTTCCCGATGCGCGCGGCCTTCATCGATGAATTCCGCGCGGTCTTCGCCGATACCTCGGCGGCCTACGCGACCTCGATGCTGCGCGACCTCGAGGCCGGCGGGCGGATCGAGGCGGACCACATCCTGGGCTTCCTGCTGCAGGCCGCGTGCCAGGCCGGCGTGCCGCACGAAGTCCACGAGGCCGCCTACCTGCACGCCAAGGCCTATGAGCAGCGCCGCGCGGCGGGGCGCCTGCCCGGCGGCTAGAGCAGATCCCGATCAGGTGGAATCACCTGATCCGTTGAAGATGCTCGCGAAAACAGGGAGCCACAGTCGTTGCAGCGAGCCGAGGCGGGCAGACGCGGCTCTGGGCGCGCTGCGCCGCATCATCGCGCGCGGGGAATGACACTGCACGGAAAGCAAGACTCCGGCCCCCTCGCGCGTCTAGGCTGCAACATCATCGCCGGGTGGCACCGATGGACACACAGCACGCCGCACCGCGCTTCGTCGACGACTATCTGCTCTCCCTGCTGGCGCGGGCATCCTTCGTCGTATCCTCGGAGTTCCATGACAGGCTCCGCGCGCGCGGCGTCTCGGTGCCGGTATGGCGCGTACTGGCGACACTCTCGGGCGGGCCCGAGACGGTGACCACGCTGGCCGAGGCCTGCCTGCTGCAGCAGCCCACCATGACCAAGGTGCTCGACCGGATGGAGCGCGACGGGCTGGTGAAGCGCCAGCAGGACGGGCGCGACCGCCGCCTGGTGCGCGTGCACCTGGCGCCGAAGGGCGAGGCGATGGTCGGCGACCTGCTGGCCGCGGCCCGTGCGCATGAGGCCGAGGTGGTGGCGCGCCACCCCGACGCCGCCGCCATCAAGGACCTGCTGCGCGCGCTCATCGCCCGCCAGGGCCATAAGCGGCGCCCACGCGGAGCCTGACCCGTGCCGCCGATGCATGTGCTGCAGCGCATCCTGCTAGTGCTGCTGGTCGTCTTCGCCGTGGTACAGGTGAGTGTCGCCGTGCTGCGTTGACGGGCCGTCCGCGCGGCGCCAGCGTGCCGGCATGCGCGCGGGGGATCTGCATGAAGGTCGGCGTCATCGGATTGGGCAGCATGGGCATGGGCGCGGCGCTGAGCCTTCTGCGCGCCGGCCACGAGGTGACCGGCTGCGACATGCGCGACGCCGCGCGCGCGGAATTCGCCGCGGCGGGTGGCGGTGTCGCCGCCGGCACCGATGCGCTGCCACAGGGGATCGAGGCGCTGGTCGTGCTGGTGGTGAACGCCGCGCAGACCGAGGCGGCGCTGTTCGGCCCGGGCGGGGCGGCAGAGCGCCTCGCCCCCGGCGCGGTGATCGTCAGTTCCGCCACCATGGGTCCCGATGCCGCGCGCGCGCTGGCGGAGAAGACGCGCGAGCGGCAGTTGCTGTTCCTCGACGCGCCGGTCTCGGGCGGGGCGGTGAAGGCGCGCGCCGGGGAGATGACGGTGATGGCTTCCGGCTCCGCGGCCGCCTTCGCGAAGGCCGGGCCGGTGCTGGATGCGGTCGCGGCAAAGGTATGGAACCTCGGCGAGGAGCCGGGCATCGGCGCCACGGTGAAGGTGGTGCACCAGCTGCTGGCCGGCGTGCATATCGCGGTGGCGGCGGAAGCGATGGCGCTGGGTATCCGCGCCGGCGCCGATCCGCGCCAGCTCTATGACGTGGTGACCAGCGCCGCAGGTAATTCCTGGATGTTCGAGAACCGCATGGCGCGCGTGCTCGATGGCGACGACGCGCCGCGCTCGGCGGTGGACATCTTCGTGAAGGACCTGGGCCTGGTGGCCGACATGGCGCGGGGGCTCGACTTCCCCGTGCCGCTCGCCTCCACCGCGCAGCAGCTGTTCACAGCGGCGCGCGCGATGGGCCAGGGCGGCAAGGACGACGGCTTCGTCATCCGCGTCTGGCAGGCGATGACGGGGATCAAGCTGCCCGGCGAGTGATCACGCCGCGAGCGCCGCCTCCACCGCCGCCGCGACCTGAAACAGCCGGGCATCGCCCATGTGCTCGCCGGTCAGCATCAGGCCGACCGGCGCCTCCCCTTCCGCCTGGCAGGGGATGCTGATCGAGCAGCGATCGAGGAAATTGCCCACGCTGGTGTTGCGCAGCAGGGACATGTTGATGCGGTTGTAGTCCGCTTCCGCCTCGACCTCGGCGATGGCGGGCGGCACCACCGGGCAGGTCGGGCCGATGATGGCATCGAAGGGCGCCGTGCGCGGGGCCACTGCGGCGATGATGCGGGCGCGGGCCTGCACCAGCTCCACGTAGTCGGCCGCGGACATGCGCTCGCCGCGCCGGATGCGCTTGAGGATGCGCGGGTCGTAGCGGTCGGCGCGCTCGGCGACCAGGCGGTGGTGCCAGGCCCAGGCCTCGCTGGCCGCGAAGCCGCCGGTGGCGTTGGCGGCGGCGATCTGCTCGAGCTCCGGCAGGTCGAACTCGATGATCTGCGCGCCGGCGGCGGAAAGCCGCGTCAGCGTGCGCCCGAACACCGCGGCGACGGTGCCGTCCATGCCATCGGTCAGGAAGGTGCCGCGCGGCAGGCCAAGGCGCAGGCCCTTCATCGGCAGTGGCTTCGGCGCGACGGGGTCTTCCTCGCCCGCCATGAAGCCGTCGATGATGGCGCAATCCGCAACCGAGCGTGCGAGCGGCCCGGCGGAATCGAGGGAGGGCGCCAGCGGCAGGATGCCGGCGATGGTCACCCGCTTCGCTGTCGGCTTCCAGCCCACCACGCCGCAGAGTGCCGCCGGGATGCGGCAGGACCCGCCGGTGTCGGTGCCGAGTGCCGCGAAGCCCATGCCATCCGCCACCGCCACCCCGGCGCCGGAGGAGGAGCCGCCCGGCAGCCGCCCTGTCGCCCGGTCCCAGGGACTCAGCGGCGTGCCGTAATGCGGGTTCACGCCTAGGCCGGAGAAGGCGAACTCCACCTGGTTGGTGCGGCCGAGGATGACGAAGCCGGCGCGCACCAGGCGCTGCACGCTGGGCGCAGTGGCCTTCGCCGCCGGCGCGCCATCCAGCGCGATCGAGCCGGAGCGCGTGGTCACGCCGGCCTCGTCGTACAGGTCCTTGATGCTGATCGGGATGCCGGCGAAGCGCGTCGGCGCCCGCCCCGCGGCGCGCAGCGCGTCCATCGCGGAAGCGGAAGCGCGGGCGGTCTCGGCGTGCACGGTGATGAAGGTCCGCGCGCCCTCGCCGGCGGGGTCGGCAATGCGCGCGAGTGCGGCTCCCGTCAGCGCGGCGGCGGTCGTGTGCCCGGCCGCGAGTGCGGCGGCCGCTTCGGTGAGTGTTCTAGGCATGCGCAATTCCCCGTGTCGTCGCGCCCATCATCAGCGTGGAGCCGGGGAGCGACAAGCCGCCGAAGCGATGGCATGGCGCCGGCCATCTGGAGTAGCCTCATCCAAGGGGCGGCGATCAGGGAGAAGACCGTTCCGCCAGCGGAGGGCCCTGCAGCATGTTCGTCCTTGACCGCTTCATCGAAGACTGTCGCGCGGCGGTTGCCGCCGACCCGACGCACAAGGCGGCGCGGGAGGTGGTGGCGCGCGCGGTCGCGGACCCGGGCAGCATCGTGAAGGTCCTAGGCGAGCCGACGAAGGCCGGGAACCAGTGCCTGTTCCGGTCGCCCGAGCTCACGATCCTGAACCTGACCTGGGGCCCGTACATGACGCTGCGGCCGCACAACCATCGGATCTGGGCGGTGATCGGCATCTACGAGGGCGCAGAGGACAACGTCTTCTGGCGCCGGATCGAGACCGAGGCCGGCCCGCGGATCGAGGCGGCCGGCGCGAAATCCATGCGCGTGAAGGATGCCTGCGCCATGGGTGCGGACATCATCCATTCGGTCACCAACCCGATCCCGCGGCTGACCGCCGCGCTGCACGTCTATGGCGGCGACTTCTACCGCGACGACCGCAGCGAGTGGGACCCGGAGAACCTCAGCGAAAGGCACTTCGACTTCGAGACCTCGAAGCGTCTGTTCGAGGCGTCGAACGCCCTGCTGGGGCGGGTCTGACGCGTCAGTAGATATCGGGTTCCGGCGTCGGCAGCGTGCCTTCCAGGAAGCGCAGGTCGCAGCCCTCGTCGGCCTGGGTGACGTTGTCGAGGTAGAGCGACGTCCAGCCGCGCCCGTAGCGCCGCGGCGGCGGCGTCCAGGCGGCGCGGCGGCGCGCCATTTCGTCGTCGGGCACCAGCAGGTCGAGCCGGCGGTTCGCGACATCGAGGCGGATCAGGTCGCCGTCGCGCACGAAGGCGAGCGGCCCGCCGACATGCGATTCCGGCGCCACATGCAGCACGCAGGTGCCATAGGAGGTGCCCGACATGCGCGCATCGGACAGCCGCACCATGTCGCGCACGCCCTGCTTCAGCAGCTTCTGCGGCAGCGGCAGCATGCCCCATTCCGGCATGCCCGGCCCGCCCTGCGGCCCCGCCTGCTTCAGCACCAGCACGCTGTCCGGCGTGACATCGAGGTCCGGATCGTCGAGGCGCTTCTTGAGGTCGGCATAGTTCTCGAACACCACGGCGGGGCCGGTGTGCTGCAGCAGCCGCGGTTCCGCCGCGCTGGTCTTGATGACCGCACCCTGGGGTGCGAGCGAGCCCTTCAGCACCGCGAGTCCGCCTTCGGATTGCAGCGGTCGGTCGAGCGGCAGGATGACGCTGTCGTCGAATACCTCGGCGCCAGCGATATTCTCGCCGATCGTGCGGCCCGTGACGGTGCGCGCCGAGAGATCCAGCCAGTCGCGGATGCGTTCGAGGAAGGCACGCGCACCGCCGGCGTAGAAGAAATCCTCCATCAGGTACTCGCCGGCATTGGGGCGCAGGTTCGCCACCAGCGGCACGCGGCGCGACAGCGCGTCGAAGCGCTCGAGGTCCAGCATCACCCCTGCGCGCCGCGCCATGGCGATCAGATGCGGGATGGCATTGGTGGACCCACCGAAGGCCATTGCCGCGGTGACGGCATTGTCCACGCTGCCCTCGGTGATGAGGGATTGCGGCGTGGCGTCCTCCCACACCATCTCGACGATGCGGCGGCCGGATTCGGTGGCCATGCGCGGATGAGCGGAATCGGCGGCGGGAATGCTGGATGCGCCCGGCAACGTGAAGCCCAGAGCCTCGACCGCCAGCATCATCGTCGCCGCCGTGCCGGCGGTCATGCAGGTGCCGAAGGACCTGGCGATGCCGCCTTCCATGTCCTTCCACTGCGCCGGCGTGATGTTCCCGGCGCGCAACTCCGCATGGTACTTCCAGACGTCCGAGCCTGAACCCAGCGTCTTGCCGCGCCAGTTGCCGCGCAGCATCGGCCCGGCAGGCACGAAGATGCTCGGCAGGCCGCTGCTGATCGCCCCCATCATCAGCCCCGGCGGCGTCTTGTCGCAGCCGCCCAACAGCACCAGCCCGTCGCAGGGATGCGAGCGCGCCAGTTCCTCAGTCTCCATCGCCAGCAGGTTGCGGTACAGCATCGAAGTCGGCTTCTGGTACTGCTCCGTCACCGGATGCGCCGGCAGTTCCACCGGAAAGCCGCCGGCCTGCCAGACGCCGCGCTTCACTTCCTCCGCGCGCGTGCGGAAGTGGAAATGGCAGGGGCTGAGTTCCGACCAGGTGTTGATGATGCCGATCACCGGCTTGCCGCGGAAATCGCTCTCCGCGTAGCCGGCCTGGAGCATGCGCGAGCGGTGGCCGAAGGCGCGTATATCGTCCACCCCGAACCAGCGATGGCTGCGCAATTCTTCCGGTCGTTTGCGGGTCATCGGCGCCTTCCTCCGTTCTTCCCCGCAAGGCTGCCAACTGCTATGGCAGTTGTCCATGGCCGCTGCGAAGACAGCCCTCGGGAGGATCACGCCGCTCGCGGAGGAGGACACGCTCTCCCTCGGCGAGCGCGCCTATCGCCGGTTGCGCGAAGGCATCGTGCAGGGCCTGCTGCCGGCCGGCCGCAAGGTCTCGGAACGCAGCCTGGCGGTGCAGCTCGGCATCTCCGCCCAGCCAGTGCGCGAGGCGCTGCGCCGGCTCGAGCAGGACGGCATGGTGGTGACGCATCCGCGCCGCGGCACGGTGGTGGCGGAAATGGGCCCGGCGCAGCTCGCCGAACTGGGCCGCATCCGCGCCGCGCTCGAAGGTGTCGCGGCCGCGCTCGCGGCGGAACGCATGCGGACGGAGGAAGTGGCCGCGCTCGCCGCCATCCTCGCACGCATGAAGGCCGGCACCGAAGCCGCCGACCACGATGCACTCGACGAGGCGAACGAGGAATTCCACGCACTGATCCATCGCGCTACCGGCAACCTGTTCCTGATCCGCTCGCTCGGATCGCTGCGCGCCTACGACAATCTCGGCCGGCACCGCGCCGTCGGCAGCCAGCCGCGCGACCTTCCAAAGGCCTTCGCCGAGCACCGCGGCATCGTCGCCGCGATGCGCCGGCGCGACCCGGCGCTGGCCGAGGCGCGGATGCGCGGGCACATCATCCGGTCGCTGGTCACCAACGGCGTGCTGCCGCCGCCACCCAAGGGAAGGCCCCGCGCATGACGCTCGAGGATGCGCTCACCGGGATCTCCGGCATCCTTGTCACGCCCTTCGATGCCAACGATGCCATCCAGCCGGCCAGGCTTGCGCCAATCGTTGCGCGCTGCGTGGTGGCGGGCGTCGATGCGCTGACCGTCAACGGGAATACCTCGGAATTCTATGCCCTGACTTTCACCGAGGCCGAGCGCATGCAGGCCGAGCTACCCCCCATCGTCGCCGGACGTGCCAAGGTGGTGGCCGGCATCGGGCGCAGCGCGAACGAGGCGGTGCGCCTCGCCGCCCGCGCCAAGGCCGACGGCGCCGATGCGGTCATGGTCCACCAGCCACCCGATCCTTTCGCGAGCCCGCGCGGCATGACGGAGTACGTGCGGCGCGTGGCCGAGGCGGCAGGACTGCCGGCCGTGCTGTACCTGCGCAACAGCGGCATCGGGGATGTCGCGATCGCCGCACTCACCGCGCTGCCCGGCGTGATCGCGGTGAAATGGGCAAGCACCGACCTTATGGCGCTGGCGCGTGCGATGCGCGCCGCGCCCGGCATGCGATTCGTCTGCGGCCTGGCCGAACCCTGGGCGCCGGCGATGACGGCGCTCGGCACGCAGGGCTTCACTTCGGGCTTGATCAATGTCGCACCCGAGCGCTCGGTCGCGATTCTGCGCGCGCTACGCGCCGGCGACATGGCACGGGCGAATGCCCTGATCTCCGCGGTCGAGCCCTTCGAGAAACTGCGGGCCGAGGAGCAGAACGGCGCCAATGTCTCGATCGTGAAGGCGGCGCTGGCGCTGATGGGCGACGATGTCGGCGCAGCCCGCCCGCCTGCCGCCTGGCCGGTCTCGCCCGAATCCCTGGCAAGGCTGACCGATCTCCTGGCAGTCTGGCAGGAGGGCCGCGACGCCGCCTGAGTGGAGCGTTGACGGCTCCGCGGCCGTCGCGCCAGACTGCTATCTGCTATTGCAGTTCGCCAAATCCGAGGGGCGGCCCGACCGCCCCCGCTTCCCGAGGAGACGCCCATGACCCCGACCCCCCGGCGGCCCCGCCGCGCCCTCTTCGCAGCTGTCGCGGCCGCCGCGCTTGGCGTGCTCGGCCTCGGCGCCGCCCCCGCCACCGCGCAGGAATGG
Organism: Roseomonas rosulenta; assembly: GCF_016106005.1. Lineage (GTDB taxonomy): Bacteria > Pseudomonadota > Alphaproteobacteria > Acetobacterales > Acetobacteraceae > Neoroseomonas > Neoroseomonas rosulenta. The sequence continues at coordinate 75,155 of NZ_JACADR010000003.1, read as the reverse complement.
CGCGGCTGGAACATCCATGCCGCCGACTATCCGAACGGCGTCGGGATGGATGCCTTCACCCGCATGGTGGCGGAGCGCACCAACAACCGCATCCGCATGCGCACCTTCCACTCGGCGCAACTCGGTCAGCAGGACGAGGCGATCCAGCAGATGCGCCTCGGCACCATCGACTTCGCCAACTTCAACCTCTCGCCCTTCAACAACCTGGCACCGTCGACCAACGTGGTGACGCTGCCCTTCCTGTTCCGCAACGTGGCGCACATGCAGGCCGCGATCGACGGGCCGGCGGGCGAGGCGATCGCGCGCGACCTCGAGGGCATCGGCATCATCGCGCTGTCCTGGTACGACGCTGGCGCACGCAGCCTCTACACCACGCGCCCGGTGCGTACGCCGGCCGACCTGCGCGGCATGAAGATCCGCGTGCAGACCTCCGACCTCTGGATCGACCTGATGCGCGCGCTGGGTGCCAACCCGACGCCGCTGCCCTTCGGCGAGGTCTTCACCTCCCTGCAGTCAGGCGTGATCGATGGTGCCGAGAACAACTGGCCGTCCTACGAGAGCACCAGGCATTTCGAGGTGGCGCGCTACTATTCCACCACCGAGCATTCCAACGTGCCGGAGGTGCTGGCCGTGTCGCGCCAGCGCTGGCAGCGGCTGAACGAGGCCGACCGCGCCATCCTGCGCGACGCTGCGCGTGAATCGGCGGCCATCCAGCGCCGCTCCTGGGCCGAGCGCGAGACCGTCAGCCGCCAGCGCGTGACCGCCGCCGGCGTGACCGTCATCGAGATCACCGACCGCACGCCATGGTCGGCGCTGATGGAGCCGGTCTATGCGAAGTATGCGGCCGATGCGCGGCTCGCGGCGCTGGTGGCGCAGATCCGGTCCATGCCGTGAAGGCCTTCTCCCGCGCGCTCGACATCCTGTCGGCGGTGACGGTGGGGCTGGCGGGCATCGCGCTCGTCTTCCTCATCGCGATGATGGGCTGGCTGGTCTTCGGCCGCTATGTGCTGAACGACACGCCGACCTGGATCGAGCGGGCGGCGACGCTCGCGATCCTGGCCATCTCGATGCCCGTCGCGGCGGTCGGCGTGCGGGAGCGCTTCCATTTGTCCGTGCTCGGCCTGCGTGAGGCGCTGCCGCCGCGCGCGCAGCGCTGGATGGCGGTGGGCTGCGACGCGCTGATGGGCGTCTTCGGCGCGGGCATGGCCTGGTGGTCGTGGGAGCTGGTCGGCACGGTGGCGAATTTCCGCATTCCACTGCTGGGCATCAGCCAGGGCTGGACCTATGCGCCCATGGTACTGGGCGGGGCGCTGATGGTGCTGTTTGCGATTGAACAGGTGCTGCGCGACGCGCTGTCGGACGAAGCGCCCGAGAAGCGCGGCGTCTCCGCGGCCTTCCTGGAGTAGCGCGCAGTGGAATTCGGATTGCTGTTGATCTTCCTGGTCTTCGGCGGGCTGGTGATGGCCGGCGTGCCGGTCGCCTTCTGCCTCGGCATCGCGGCCGCGGCGGGTTTCATCTACGAAGGGTTGAACCCCGCCGTTGTGTTCCAGCAGATGGCGTCGGGGATGAGTATCTTCGCGCTGCTGGCGATCCCGTTCTTCATCTTCGCCGGCGAGATCATGCTGCATGGCGGCATCGCGCGGCGGCTCGTCGCACTCGCCTCGGCCGCGGTGGGCTGGATGCGCGGCGGGCTCGGCATGGTGGATGTGTCCACCTCGATGCTGTTCGGCGGCATCTCGGGCAGCGCGGTGGCGGATACCTCGGCGACCGGCGTCATCCTGATCCCGGCGATGAAGGCCAAGGGCTACGGCGTGGACTATGCGGTGTCGCTCACGGTGACCAGCTCCATCGCCGGCATCCTGATCCCGCCGTCGCACAACATGATCCTGTATTCGCTGGCGGCGGGTGGGGGCATCTCGGTCTCGGCGCTGTTCATCGCCGGCATCGTGCCGGGCATCGTGATGTGCCTCAGCCTGGCGGTCGCCGCCTATGTGATGGCGGTGCGGCGCGGCTACCCCGCGGATGGCTGGAAGGGTTTCCGTCACCTGGCCTGGGCCTTCGTCGACGCGATGCCGGGGCTGTTCACCGCCTTCATCATCCTTGGCGGCGTTCTGTCGGGCATCTTCACCGTGACGGAAAGCGCGGCCTTCGGCGCGATCTGGGCACTGCTGGTGACGCTGCTGGTCTATCGCGCCTTGTCTTGGAAGGACTTCGTGATCGCCGTGCGCGCCAGCGTGCGGACCACCTCGGTGGTGTTCCTGCTAGTCGGCACCGCGACCGCCTTCGCCTGGCTGCTCGCCATGTATCGCCTGCCGGACATCCTGACGGAAGGCATGCTCGCCATCAGCAGCAACCCCATCGTCATCATGCTGATGATCAATGTCTGCCTGCTGCTGCTCGGCTGCGTGATGGACATGGCGGCGCTGATCCTGATCACGACGCCGATCTTCCTGCCGGTGGTGGTCGCCATCGGCGTCGATCCCGTCCAGTTCGGCATGGTGATGATGATGAACCTGGGGCTGGGACTCACCACACCCCCGGTGGGCGCGGTGCTCTTCGTCGGCTGCGCCATCGGCGAGATCCGGATCGAGCAGGTGCTGCGCACGATCTGGCCCTTCTGGGGCGCGATCCTGGTCGCGCTGATGCTCACCACATACTGGCCGGCGATGTCGCTGACGCTGCCGCGTCTGCTGCTCGGCTATGGAGGCTGACGCCATGACCGCACCTGAAAAGCCCGTGCTGCTGACCGGCGCCTCCGGCAATCTTGGACGGCATCTGGCCGCAGCGCTCGCGCAGCAGGGTTGGCGCCTGCGCCTGACCGACATCCTGCCCTTCCCGGATCCGTTGCCGCAGGGCGCATCCTTCGTGAAGTCCGACCTCAACGACGGCGTGGCGCTGATCCGCCAGGCGGAGGGCTGCGGCGCCATCCTGCATTTCGGCGGTGTCTCGGTGGAGAAGCCCTTCGAGGAGGTGCTCGGCCCCAACCTGCGCGGCCTGTACCATGTGTACGAGGCGGCGCGGCGCGAGGGCGCGCGCGTGATCTTCGCCAGCTCCAACCACTCGATCGGCTTCCACGAGCGGCCGAGCGGGAACAGCGAACGGCTGGACTACGACTGCGCCTTCCGCCCGGACGGCTACTACGGCCTGTCCAAGGCCTATGGCGAACTCATGGGCCGCATGTACTGGGACAAGCACGGCGTGGAGAACGTCAACCTGCGCATCGGGTCGTGCTTCCCGAAGCCGATCGACCGGCGGATGCTATCGACCTGGCTGTCCTATGGCGACCTCACGCGCCTGGTGGAGCGCTGCGTGCTGGCGGAACGCGCAGGCCATGCCGTCATCTGGGCGTGCTCGGACAACCCGGCTTCGTACTGGGGCCGCGACCATCGCGACCGCATCGGCTGGGCGCCGCAGGATTCCGCCGAGTCCTGGCGGCCGGAGGTCGGCTCCATTACCGCCGATCCGGTGACCGAGCGCTACCAGGGCGGCGGCTACACCGCGATCGAGTATTCGCGGAAGGCGCCCTCGCCGCGCGACGCCTTCTCACTCGAGGACTGACGCGCCGCAGGCGCGCGTCAGCAGGCACCGCGGCGGTCGCCGCGGCATCCGCAGCCATTGCGTTGTGGAGCCTCAGGCGGCGACCGGCACCACCGAGGTCCAGTTATGCGGGTCATTGGTCCGCCCGTACTGGATGCCGACGATCGCGTCGTAGAGCTTCTGCGTGAGCTCGCCGGTCTGCCCGCCGTTGATCAGGACATTCTCGCCCTTGTAGCCGAGCGTGCCCACCGGCGAGACCACGGCGGCGGTCCCGGTACCCCACATCTCGCGCAGGCGGCCGTGGCGGCCGGCCTCCATCACCTCGTCGATGGTGACGGGGCGCTCGCTGACCTTGAGCCCCCAGTCGCGCATCAGCTGCAGGGTCGAGGCGCGCGTCACGCCATCGAGGATGGTTCCGGCGAGCGGCGGCGTGATCACTTCGTCGTCGATGCGCACCATGATGTTCATGGTGCCGACCTCGTCGAGGTAGCGACGCTCCACGCCATCGAGGTAGAGCACCTGCGTATAGCCCGCCGCCGCCGCATCCTGCTGGCCGGAGAGCGACTGCGCGTAGTTTGCCGCCGTCTTAGCCTCCCCGGTGCCGCCGCGCACGGCGCGCACATGCTTGTCGGATGCCAGGATGCGCACCGGCTTCACGCCTTCCTTGTAGTAGGACCCGACGGGCGAGAGGATCAGGAAGTACAGGTAGCTGTGCGCCGGATGCACGCCCAGCATCACGTCCGTCGCGATGATGGTCGGGCGCAGATACAGCGACGTGCCGGGCTTGCGCGGCACCCAGTCCGCATCCACGCCGACCAGCGCGTCGAAGGATTGCCGCACGATGTCGACCGGCACTTCCGGCATGCACATGATCTGTGCGGAGCGGTTGAAGCGCTGCGCGTGGCGCTCGGCGCGGAACAGCCGGATCTGCCCGTCGTCGCCGCGGAACGCCTTGAGCCCGTCGAAGATCGCCTGGCCGTAGTGCAGCACAGAGGTCGCGGGATCGAGGCTGAGCGGGCCATAGGGCTCGATGCGGGGGTTGAACCAGCCGCGCCCTTCCTCGTAGTTCATCAGGAACATGTGGTCGGTCAGCACCTTGCCGAAGGACAACGTGTCGTCGGCGGGCTTGGGCTTCGGCGCGGTGGTGCGCGTGATCGGGAAAAGGCCCATGCTGCGTGTCCTTCCAGGTTTCTTCTGCGTGCGGTTGGCGTTCGAGACGAAAGATTGTTGCTTCAACTGCCGCTAAGTTAGAATGACACGTCGGATCGGTCAATGATACTGACCCAAACGGAGGTCCTCGCCCGAACATGCCAGCCCCACGCCAGGCGCAGATCGCGGAAGCCCCGGAGCGCACCCCGCTACCGGCCGGGCGCAACCTGCTGTTTCTCCGGGAGGAGGAGCTCCGCCTTGCGCAGGACCTGCTGTTCTTTGGCTATCGCGACTTCACCGCCGGCGCCGACGAGATCCTGGCCGGCATGAACATGGGCCGCGCCCATCACCGTGTGCTGCATTTCGTAGGCCGCCGGCCGGGCATCACGGTGGGCGACCTGCTCGGCATCCTCGCCATCACCAAGCAGTCGCTCGGGCGCGTGCTGACCCCGCTGATCGCGGATGGCTACGTGCTGCAGGCGCCCGGTCGCGCCGACCGCCGCCAGCGCCTGCTGACCCTGACCGAGAAGGGTGCCGCACTCGAACGCCGACTGTTCGACCGCCAGCGCGAGACGGTGATGCGCGCCTATCGCGAGGCCGGCCCCGCCGCAGTGGACGGCTTCCGCCGCGTCATGCGCGGCCTGATGGGCGAGCAGGCGCGCGCCGCCTTCGAGATGCTGGAAGGCCCGCCGCAACCATGAACACGACCACCGAGACGGCGCACCTGCTGGTGGTGGACGACGACGCCCGCCTGCGCGACCTGCTGCAGCGCTTCCTGACCGAGCAGGGCTTCCGCGTCACTGCGGTTGCGGACGCCGCGGCCGCGCGACGCGCCATCTCGGCGATGATGTTCGACCTGCTCGTGCTCGACGTGATGATGCCCGGCGAATCCGGCCTGTCGCTGACCGAATCCCTGCGCGGCGACGGCAACGAGGTGCCGATCCTGATGCTGACCGCGCGCGGCGCGCCGGAGGACCGCATCTCGGGCTTCGAGACCGGCGTCGACGACTACCTGGCCAAGCCCTTCGATCCGCGTGAGCTCGCGCTGCGCATCCGCACCATCCTGCGCCGCGCCGCGCCCCTGCCCGCCCCCGCGCAGCACAGCGCGCCGGTCCAGCTCGGCCTGCGCTGGTTCGACGTGGACCGCGCCGAACTGCGCGGCCCCGAGGGAATCGTGCGGCTCACCGGCGGCGAGGCCTCGCTGCTCCAGGCGCTCGCGCGCCGCATGGGCGAGGTGCTGAGCCGCGAGGAGATCGGCGCCGCCCTCGGCACGCCCGAGGCCGGCGAGCGTGCCATCGACGTGCAGGTCACGCGCCTGCGCCGCAAGGTCGAGACTGACCCGCGCGAACCACGCTTCATCCAGACCGTGCGACATCGCGGCTACGTGCTGAGGCCGGGGCCGTGAGGTTGCGCCCGGCCCTGCCCGCATGACCACGCCGTCCCTGCTGCGCTACCTGGTGCCGCGCGGCCTGCTCGGCCGGGCGCTGCTGATCATCCTGGTGCCGCTGGTCGCGGTGCAGATCATCGCGCTCTACCTGTTCTACGGAAGCCACCTCGATGTCATCTCGCGCCGCCTGGCCGGTGCGGTGGCCGGCGATGTCGCGATGGTGGTGGAGCTTCTCGCGCGCCACCCGCGCGAGGAGGAGCGTGGCTGGATCTTCCGCGAGGCGGCCTGGCGGCTCGACCTCTCGCTGGCCTTCGAGCCAGGTGCGGTGCTCGGCCCCACCTTCAGCCGTCCGGCCTCGCTGCCGCTGCTGCCTCTCGAGGAGGATCTCGAGGACGCGATGCGCGAACGCGTGCGCCTGCCCTTCGACACCGACTGGCAGTCCGACCCGCGCAGCGTGATCATCCGGGTGCAGCTGCCCGACGGCGTGCTGCATGCCGAGGCTGCGCGCAAGCGGCTGTTCAGCGGCACGCTGTACCTGTTCGTGATCTGGGTTGTGGGGTCCTCGCTGCTGCTGTTCCTGGTCGCGGCACTGTTCATGAAGAACCAGGTGCGCGCGATCCGCCGGCTGGCGGAGGCGGCCGAAGCCTTCGGGCGCGGGCGCGACATCGGGCCGATGAAGCCCGAGGGCCCGGCGGAGGCGCGCCAGGCGGCGGTCGCCTTCAATTCCATGCAGGGGCGCATCCGCCGCTTCGTCGAGAGCCGCACCGAGATGCTGGCGGGCATCAGCCACGACCTGCGCACGCCGCTGACGCGCCTGCGCCTCGGCCTCGCGATGCTGCCCGGATCGGTGCAGGACGACGCCGCTGCGATGACGCAGGATGTCGAGGAGATGGACCGGCTGATCGCCGCCTACCTCGCCTTCGCCCGCGGCGAGGGGCTGGAGCAGGCCGCCCCCGCCGACCTCGGCGAGCTGGTGGGCGAGGCCGCGGCCAAGGCGCGGCGCGATGGGGCGCTCGTGGAGCTCGACGTGCCGGCCGACCCGCTCGTGCTTGCGGTGCGCGCCGACGCACTCCGGCGCTGCCTGGGCAACCTCCTCGATAACGCGCGCAAGCATGCGCGGCGGATCGCGGTGGCGCTGACCCGCGTGCCGCGCGGCGATTCCGGCGCCTGGGCCGTGGTCACGGTGGATGACGACGGCCCCGGCATCCCCGAGGAGGCGCGCGAGGAGGCCTTCAAGCCCTTCGCGACCTTCTCCGCCGGCGGCACGGGGCTGGGCCTCGCTATCGCGCGCGACATCGCGCGCGCGCATGGCGGCGACATCGTGCTGGAGGACAGCCCGCTCGGCGGGTTGCGCGCCCGGGTGCGGCTGCCGGCGTGAGCGGGGCGGCCTGCCATGAGCGGGCCGCCGCTGCGCTCATACCCAGCGCACGAAGTTCCGACCTGCGGCCCGAAGGGGCGAGGCCGCGAATGCGGCCCGCCCGCCAATTGAGGGGCACGAAGGTGAAACCTTCGTGCGCACCATATCAGTCGATGCTGAGGTTGAGCCGCTTCACCATGCGCTCCTCATAGACCGAGCGCTCCCGCGCGAAGGCGGTGTAGTCGGCGGGGCCGAGGTATTCGTCCGGCATGTCGTTGCGCTGCATGTAGGCCTGGATCGCATCGCTGGTCTGCATCTTGCGGAAGGCCTGGTGCAGCCATTCCGTCACCTCCGGGTCAATGCCCTTGGGGCCGGCCACGCCATAAGGGGAGGTGACGACCATGCCGTAGCCGAGGTCCTGCAGCGTCGGCACATCCGGGAAAGCGCGCAGCCGCTCGCGCGTCCACACCGCAAGCAGCTTCAGTTGCCCCGCTTCCACATTCGGCTGCCAGGCGTTGGAATTGGCGATGACGTCGAGCTGCCGCGCCAGCACCGCGGTGATGTTCTCGCTGGTGCCGCGATAGGGGACGTGGATCATCTGCACGCCTTCCCTCTCGCACAGCTCCTCCTGCGCCAGGTGGTTCGACGTCGCGATGCCCGAAGTGCCGTAGGAAAGCTGGCCGGGCCGTGCGCGCGCCGCCGCCCACATCTCGGCGAGCGTGTTCCAGCCCGAGGCCGGGTGCACCACATGGCCGAAGACGAAGCCCGATTGCTGCATGATGTACGTGAAGTCGTTCACCGGATGCCAGGTCGGCCGCGTCGTCAGGAAGGGGTGGCGGATCACCGAGAGGTGGTGGTGCGCGATGGTGTAGCCATCCGGGCGCGACTGCGTGACCAGCTGGATGGCGGAGCGCGTGCCGCGCGCGCCGGGCTGGTTCTCGATGATCAGCGCCTGGCCGAATTCGCGCTGGAACATCTCGGCCTGCAGCCGCATGAAGCCGTCGAGCGTGCCGCCCGGCGCCCAGGGGATCAGGAAGCGGACCGGCCGGTTCGGGAAGCGCCCCTGGCCGAGCGAAGGCCGTGCCAGGACCGGCAGCGCGGCGCCGGCCAGCAGGATGCGACGTGCGATCATTGCCGCCCCCTCAGCCGTCGAGGCTCAGGTTGAGACGGCGCACCATGGCCTTCTCGTAGTCCACGCGCTCGGCAATGAAGGCGCGGTAGGTCTGGGTGTCCTGGTAGACCAGCGGCATGTCGAAGCGCGCGCGCACCTCGGCGTTCTCGGGGGTCATGAGCGCGTCGCGCATCGCGTCGTGCAGCACGCGCACCACGCCCTCGTCCATGCCCTTGGGGCCGCTCACGCCATAGGGGGAGGTGACCACCAGGTCGTAGCCGAGTTCCTTCAGCGTCGGCACGGTGGGGAAGCGCGGCACGCGTTCCGCGGTCCAGACCGAGAGCGCGCGCATCTGGTTGTTCTCGACGAAGGGCGCCCAGGTGGAGCTGTCGCAGACCATGTCCACCTGGCCGCCGAGCACGGCCGTCACTGCCTCGTTCGACCCGCGATAGGGCACGTGGGTCAGCTGCACGCCCTCCTTCTCCTGGATGGTTTCCATCGCCAGGTGATTGGTCGTGCCGATGCCGGATGTCGTGTAGGTGAGCCTGCCCGGATTGGCGCGGGCGAAGGCGATCATCTCCTGCCAGGTGCGGAAGCGGTTGTCGGACTTCACCGCGCAACCGAACAGCCAGCCGGTCATGCCGATGATGTGGGTGAAGTCGGCGACCGGGTCCCATCCCGGCGTGCGCATCATCCAGGGCCGGCGCAGCACCGACAGGTGCATCTGCGTCAGCGTATGCCCGTCCGGGCGCGCCTGCTGAGCAACGCTGAGCGGGCCCAGGGTGCCCCCTGCCCCGGGTCGGTTCTGCACCACCACGGGGTGCCCGAGCGCACGCGCGGCAATGTCGCCGATCGAACGCAGCTGGATGTCGGCCGACCCGCCCGCCGGCCAGGGCACCACGAGCTGGATCGGCCGGTCCGGGAAGCGCCCCTGCGCGCGCGCGAGGCTTGGCGCGGCCAGCGCGGCGGCGCCGGCGGCCAGCACCAGGCGGCGGGGCGGATGGGGGGCGTTGGTGTCCCGGACAGGCATGCGGTGTTCCTCCTCGGGGCGGCGCATCTGCCGGCGCCTGCCCATGCGGGGCAGGATAGAGGAGGATCGCGGCCGATCCCAAGCCCTTCGCTGCGCTTGATCCCGGCCGGCCGCGGGGGCAGTTTCCGCCCGCAAATCCGCGCCTCCAGCCTCAGGACCCCCGATCCATGCCCGAAACCTTCGACGTCATCGTGATCGGCGCCGGCCCCGGCGGCTATGTCTGCGCCATCCGGGCCGCGCAGCTCGGCATGAAGGTCGCCTGCGTCGAGAAGCGCGCTACGCTGGGGGGCACCTGCCTGAACATCGGCTGCATCCCGTCCAAGGCGCTGCTGCATTCCTCCGAGGTCTTCGAGGAAGCGGGCAAGCACTTCGCCGAGCACGGCATCGGCGTGGGGCAGGTGACGCTTGATCTGGCGACGATGCAGGCGCGCAAGGCGGAGGTCGTCTCGGCCAACGTCAAGGGCGTGGAATTCCTGTTCAAGAAGAACAAGGTCACGTGGCTCAAGGGCGAAGGGTGCATCACGGCGCCGGGCGTCGTGCAGGTCGCCGGCACCGACTATGCCGCGAAGCACATCGTGATCGCCACGGGCTCGGAATCCACGCCGCTGCGGGGCGTGGAGGTCGATGAGAAGCGCATCGTCACCTCCACCGGCGCGCTGGAGCTGGACGCCGTGCCGGGCCACCTGGTGGTGATCGGCGGCGGCGTGATCGGGCTCGAGATGGGCAGCGTCTGGCGCCGCCTGGGCGCGCAGGTGACGGTGATCGAGTTCCTCGACGGCATCCTGCCCGGCATGGATGGCGAGGTCCGCAAGCAGTTCGAGCGCATCCTGGCGAAGCAGGGCATGAAGTTCCGGCTGTCGTCGAAGGTGACGGGCGCGGCGGTGGATGCCGATGGCGTGACGCTGCAGGTGGAACCGGCTGCCGGCGGCGCGGCGGAGGCGATCCGCGCCGATGTCGTGCTGCTCGCGATCGGCCGGCGGCCGCATGTCGCGGGGCTCGGGCTCGATGCGATCGGCGTCGCGCTCGACGAGCGCGGCCGGGTGAGGACCGACGCGCATTTCGCCACCAACGTCCCCGGCATCTACGCCATCGGCGACGCCATCGCGGGCGCGATGCTGGCGCACAAGGCCGAGGACGAGGGCTATGCGCTGGCCGAGATGCTCGCCGGACAGAAGCCGCACATCAACTACGATGCCATTCCCGGCGTGGTCTACACCTGGCCCGAGGTGGCCTCGGTCGGCGCCACCGAGGAATCGCTCAAGGCCGCGGGCGTGGCCTACAAGGTCGGCAAGTTCCCCTTCATGGCGAATGGCCGTGCGCGCGCGATGGGTGCGACGGACGGCTTCGTGAAGGTGCTGGCGGACAAGGCAACCGACCGGGTGCTCGGCGCGCACATCATCGGCCCCGATGCAGGCACCCTGATCGCCGAGATCGCTATGGCGATCGAGTTCGGCGCCTCGGCCGAGGACATCGCGCGCATCAGCCACGCCCACCCCTCGCTGAACGAGGCGGTGAAGGAGGCGGCGATGGCGGCCTGGGACAAGCCGCTGCACATCTGATCCCCGACCGCGGGCGTCGCGCGCTGCGGTCTCCTGCGCGATCCACCGCGCTGCGCCACCTTCCGGGGAGGCCGGCTTCGGCGCCCTCCGCCGGCGCGGTCCCGGCGGAGACGTGATCGCCCGGCGCTTGCAGCGGCCCCACCACCAGACCATCTGCGCGGCCATGGTCATCCTACGCCCCTCTCTCTCCCGCAAGGCTGCGGGTTGGACGCTTCTCGTGCTCGGCGTACTCGGCCTGGTGCTGCCCTTCCTCCAGGGCTTCCTGTTCCTCGCACTCGGCGTCTTCATCCTGCGCGACCAGCACATCTGGGCGGCGCAGCGCTGGGGTTGGGTGGCCGGGCGCTGGCCGCAGCACGTCGCAAAGGTCGAGGAACTGGAAGCCTCGCTCGGCCGGCGCATGGCCGGCGCGGCCGAGCGCATTCGCCGGCTGTTCAGCCGGGCGTGACGGGCGTAAGCCCGCCGCCATGCATCGCATCTGGCTCGTCCTTGGTGCCCTCGCGGGGCTGGTCGCCGTCGGCCTCGCGGCCTGGGCCGCGCATGGTACCCCGGCAGGGTTCGAGGGCATGCAGCGCCGCGCCGTGGACAATGCGCTGATGATCCAGGGCTGGCACGCTGCGGCGCTGCTGGTGGCCGGGCTGATGGCGGAAGGCGGGCGCCGCATCGCGCACCTGGCCGGCCTTGCCTTCGCGCTCGGCACCGCGGCCTTCTGCGGCGCGGTGTGGTGGGGGGCGATGGGCGGCGCCTCGCTCGGCCCCGTCGCGCCCACCGGCGGCATGCTGCTGATGGCCGGCTGGGCGCTGCTGGCGCTGGCCGCGCTGAAGCGGTGATCCGAAGCGCCTACCTGGCGGCCGAGGGATTCGAGGCGGACCTCGCGGAGGAGCTGCGCCGCGCCGGCGCATCCATCGCCGCCTGGCACGGCCGGCTCGCACTCAGCCCCGATGCCCCGGTCGCCGCCGCCTGGTCGCTCGACACCTGGACCGACCCGCGCGAGGTCGCGGTGCCCTCGGTCAAGGCTGGCGCGGACGCGCTGCGCGCCATCCAGCGCAACTGGTCGCACTATCCGCTGCTGCACCACCGCCGCTCCGCCCTGCTGGCCGAGCGGCTGCCGCCGGTGAGGGCCCACCCGCTGGTCTTTCCCGAAGCCGCGCCCACGGCACATCTGGGTGCCTGGACGTTGCTGGCGCCCGACCGGATGCTGGCCAGCCCGACCAAGACCAGCCCCTTCGTGAATGGCGAGATCCGCTTCGCCGAGGACCGCGAGGGCCCGCCATCGCGCGCCTACCTCAAGCTGTGGGAGGCGCTGACGCGGATCGGCCGGCACCCCGGGCCGGGCGAGACCTGCCTCGACCTCGGCGCAGCGCCCGGCGGCTGGACCTGGGTGATCGCAAGGCTGGGAGCGCAGGTCACAGCGGTGGACAAGGCGCCGCTCGATGCCGCCATCGCCGCCATGCCCGGCGTTTCCTGCCGGCAGGAGAGCGCCTTCGGCCTGGACCCCCGGCAGGAGCTGCCGGTCGATTGGCTGTTCTCGGACATCATCTGCTACCCGGCCCGGCTGCTGGGTCTGGTTCGGCGCTGGATGGAGGGGGGCGCGGCGCGCAACATCGTCTGCACGCTGAAGTTCCAGGGCGAGACGGACCATGATGCCGCGGCAGCCTTCGCGGCGATTCCCGGCGCGCAGCTGTTCCACGGCTTCCACAACAAGCACGAGCTGACCTTTGCGCGGCTCGACCCTGGATGAGCCGGCACCGTCCCTGCGCGCTGCGTTGGCACGCGGCCTGCAATGTTGGTCGCGCGCCAGTACGGCGCCGCCCGGAAACGCCGGGCGCCACCACGACGGAGTACGCGGCCATGCAGACAGCCCCCACCGCCCCCCAGGCGATCCGGGCCTTCCGCATGCAGAGCCAGCAGGATGCGGCTCGGCTTCAGGCCGCCGGCGGCGGACAGGATTTCGCCGCGACGCTGCAAGGATTGCGGCCAGGCCCCACGAGAATCGCGGGGCCGGGAACACCCACGGGCAATACGCTCGCAGCCCTGCTCCAGCGGCTGGACACCGACCAGGATGGCCGGATCACGCCGCTGGAGCTGCGCGCCGCGACCGACCGGCAGCGCCCGCCGGACGCCGCGCGCACCACCCCGGCCGGCTGATACGGAACGCAAGAGGGTTTCACCTCGGCGCCCCTCACAGGCGTCGTCCCGAAGGCATGCCTCCGGCGTGACGCGGCGGCCATCCGGCCGCCTTGGCTTCGCCGGACTCCCGGCGGGCCGCATTCGCCGCCTCGGCCCCTCGGGCCGCGGGTCGGGCCTTCGTGCACTCATCACGTTTCCGCAGGCTCGGCGTTCCCGCCGCGCCCGTTCCGTCCTACCTGTTGCGGTATGGATGTCATGCCGCCCGTGAGCGACCGTCCGCGACGCCGCGACAGCGCCTTCGCGGTCGCGCGGCGGATGTGGCGCGAGGCGGCGTCGGACCGTATCTCCCTCACCGCCGCCGGCTGCGCCTTCTACGCCATGGTGGCGCTGTTCCCGGCGATCTTCCTGCTGGTGCTGGTCTATGGCCTGGCCTTCGACCGCGAGACGGTGGAACCCCAGCTCGAGGTGCTGCGCGAACTGGTGCCGGAAGAGACCTTCGACCTGATCGCGGGGCGGGTGCACGACCTGATCGAGTTGCCGCGGCCGCGCCTCGAATGGGGTGCGATCGTCTCGGGCGGAGTGGCGATCTGGTCGGCCTCGTCCGGCACGCGGGCGATGATCGGGGCGCTGAACATGGCGCACAAGGTCCCCGAATCACGCGGCTTCCTGCACTACAACCTGCTGGCCATCGGCATCACGCTGTCGATCACGGTGGCGGTGGCGCTGGCGATCGCCTCGCTGGTCGCGCTTCCGGGCCTCGCTGCGCTGTTCGGCCTGCCGGCGCCGCAGGCCTGGACGCTGCGCGGGACCTCGATGGGCATGCTGCTGATGCTGATCTTCCTGGGGCTGATCGTGGTGTACCGGCTGGGGCCTTCGGGGCCGCATCCCGGGCTGCTGTGGACGCTGCCCGGCGCGGTGGTGGCGACGCTGATCTGGGCGGCGGCCTCGGCGGGGTTCACGCTCTACGTCTCGCATGTCGCGACCTACGACCTGATGTACGGGCCGCTCGGCGCCGCCATCGCGCTGATGATGTGGTTCTGGGTCAGTGTCTATGTCGTGCTGCTGGGGGCGGAGCTGAACGTCTCGCTGATGGAGGCGCGCACCTCGACGCGCGAGTGAGGCGCGGGCAGGATCATCCCCGGAGGATGCCGCCCATGACGATGCCGCTGATCGGCGAGGTGCGCGTGCGCGCGGTGGATGCGCCGATTGACCCGCCGCTGCGCAACAGCCTGAACGTGATCCCGCGTGCGCCGCTGGTGGTGGCCGATGTCCGTACCGGCTGCGGCGCGGCGGGCAGCGCCTATGTATTTCCCTATACGCCGGCCGCACTCGGGCCGACCGCGGCGCTGGCACGCAGCCTGGGCGAAGGGCTGGTGGGGCGGCCGCTGGCACCGGCCACGCTGTGGCGGGAGATGCACGATGCCGGGCGCATCCTCGGCACCGAGGGGCTGGTGCAGATCGCGCTCTCGGCGCTCGACATGGCGCTGTGGGATGCGCTCGCGGTGCGCGCCGGCCTGCCGCTATGTGCGCTGTTGGGCGGCGAGGCGCGGCCTGTGCCGATCTATGCCTCGCTGCGCGGCTGGGGGGCGGCGATGCTGGCCGAGGAGGCCGGGCAGGCCGTGGCCACGCTCGGCGCGCGCGCCGTCAAGTTCAAGCTGGGCCAGGCGCGGCTGGAGGACGACCTCGATACGGTGCGCGCCGTGCGCGCGGCAGTCGGCGCCGATGTGCAGATCCTGGTGGACTACAACCAGGCGCTGACGCTGCCCGAGGCCGAGCGCCGCGGCCGCGCGCTGGAGGCGCTGGACGTGCGCTGGCTCGAGGAACCTCTGCCGGTGCAGGACGATGCCGGGCTGGCGGAACTCGCGCGGCGCCTCGCCATCCCGGTGCAGGGGGGCGAGAACTGGTGGGGCCCGGCCGGGATGCACCGCGCGCTGACGGCCGGCGCGGTCGACCTGTGCATGCCGGATGCGATGAAGATCGGCGGCGTGACCGGCTGGCAGCGCGCCGCGGCGATGGCGGCGGCGCATCGCGTGCCGATGTCCTCGCACATCTTCGTCGAGGCCAGCGTGCATCTGCTGAACGCGACGCCGACGGCGCATTTGCTGGAGCACCTCGACATCGCGGGGCCGCTATTGACGGAGCCGCTCGTGGTGCGGGACGGCATGGCGCTGGTGCCGGACCGGCCAGGGATGGGTCTTGTGTGGGACGAAGCGGCGCTCGCGAAGCACGCCGCGGATGTGTGAAGGAGAGACCGGGATGCGCGCCGCCTTCGTCGATGCCAATGCCTCGCTGGCCGAGGTGATGCGCCGGCTGCACCGGCCGGACGACCTGCCGGTCACGATCCACGAGGACCCCGACATCACGCCCGAGGCCCTGCCCGGCCTGCTGGCGGGCGTGCAGATCGCCATCGACGACCACACGCATTTCCCGGTCGATGTCGTGAAGCGCTGCCCGGACCTGAAGCACATCGTCTTCCTGGGCACCGGCGCGCGGTCCTACATGGACCCCGAGGCGCTGGAGGCCGAATGCGGCGTCAAGGTCCACATCATCAAGGGCTATGGCGACACCGCGGTGGCCGAGATGGCTTTCGCACTTATGTGGGCGGCGGCACGCGGCATCGGCGCGATGCACCACAGCATCGTGGGCGGCGGCTGGCCGCGCACGGATGGAATGCAACTGACGGGGAAGACCGTCGGCATCATCGGCTTCGGGGGCATCGGGGCCGAGATGGCGCGGCTGTGCGGCGGGGCCGGCATGAAGGTGCTGGCCTGGAACCGCACGCCGAAATCCCATCCTGGCGTGACCTTTACGGATATCGACACGCTGCTGGCGGAAGGCCACGTCGTCTCCCTGCACCTGCTGCTGAACGACGAGACGCGCGGCTTCCTGAGCGCGGCGCGCCTGGCGCGGATGCGGCCCGGTGCGCTGTTCATCAACACCGCGCGCGGCGCGATCGTGGACGAGGCCGCGCTGACGGCCGCGCTGCGGGAGGGACGGATCGGCGCCGCCGGGCTCGATGTCTTCGTCGAGGAACCGTTACCTGCCGGCCATCCTCTGGCGGGTCTGCCGAATGTGGTGCTGACCTCGCACTCGGCCTTCCGGACGCCGGAGGCGACCGACAACCTGATCGAGGCCTCGCTCGCGCATTGCCGGCGCATCGTGTCCGAAGCGCGCTAGGTGTTTCATCCTGGCATTTGATGGTGCGGAGCGCGCCTCCGGTCCCGGGCCTCGGGACGTGACAATGAGCGTCGCGTCCGCGAGGTCCCGCCACCGGGCTTGGTCAGCAGGTGCCCGGCGTCACACGCAGCGACGTCGCGCGACGAATTGCGGTTATGCCCCGGCGAGACCTCCATCGGCTTCGCTCGAGCTTTCCGTGACAAACGCGTCGGCGCCAGAAACCGAGGGGAACCGCCGACCAGAGAGGATGACGGAAACGAATCGGCGCTGACTGTCACAGTTCGGCTATCCGAGCGCATCTACGCGGCGGTCGCGGTTCCAGCGACGACGCGGACATCGAACTGCCGCCAGCGTGCGAGCAGGGTGCCGTCCGGCGGCGTATCCGTCAGAAGCGCGGCAAAGGCATCAATCGGCGCGATACGCTCGAGCGCGTTGCGGCTGAACTTACTCGAGTCGGCGACGAGGAGGCTGCGCCTTGCGGCGGCGATCGCTGCACGCTTGACGGCGATCTTCTCGCCGTCGAAGTCCGTCGGCGCGCCGCGTGCATCGAAGCCGGAACAGGCGATGAGCGCGAAGTCCGGCGCGATGCCGCCGAGCTCCCGTACCGTCTCGCCGCCTACGAGCGAGCCGTCCGAGCCGCGCAGCACGCCACCGAGGATGCGAACCTGCGGGCCGTCGGCGCCGGCAAGCCGCAGCGCGGCGATCATGTTGTTGGTGAAGACACGCAGGTCGCGCCGGCCGGCCAGCGCCGCGGCGATTGCCTCGATCGTTGTCCCAACATCGAGGAAGATCGAGGCGCCCTGCGGGATTTCGTGCACCACCATGGCGCCGATCCGTGCCTTTGCGTCGGGCTGTCGGCCAAGCTTCTCGGCATGGCCGAGGCGCACGGCGCCCGCCGGTCCCGCACCGCCGTGGAAGCGCTGCAGCAGGCCCCTTTCGGTGAGCGCGATGATGTCGCGCCGGATGGTCTGCGACGAGACGCCGAAATGACCAGCGAGGTTCTCCACGGTGCCGAAGCCACGGTCGCCGACCAGCCGCAGCAGGGCTGCCTGGCGCGGGGCGAGATCGGGCGGTTGGGCCGAACGCCGAGTCATGGAAGAAAACGTACATTCCGCGATGACGCATGCCAAGCCGGCATCGGCGCGGCCCGCGGCAAGGATAAGGATTTCGGCCAATGATGCGGGCGCGGGCGCCAAGCGCCGCTCTGCATACTATGTCACCAAACGATCATTTGCTGTTTGATTGTGAGAAAACGAATAGGGTGTCCCCGTGAAGCGACAGCGTGCCGATACGTTCGAACCTCGCGCCGCCGGCGTCGCGCTTCGCGGCATCGTCAAGCATTTCGGCGCGACCCGCGTCCTCGGTGGCGTGGATCTCGACATCCGCCCCGGCGAATTCCTGACCCTCGTCGGCCCCTCAGGCTGTGGCAAGTCGACCCTGCTGCGGGTGATCGCCGGGCTCGAGACGCAGGATGGCGGCAGCGTCGCCATCGGCGGGCGCAACGTCGATGCGCTGCCGCCGTCGGAACGCGACGTCGCCATGGTGTTCCAGTCCTACGCGCTCTATCCGCACATGAGCGTCGGGGCGAACATCGCGAGCCCGCTGGAGCTGCGGCGCCTGAGCCTGCCTGAACGCCTGCCATTGCTGCGCTGGCTGTCACCGCGCCGGCCGCGCATCATGCGCGAGATCATGGCCGAGGTGCGCGCCATGGCCGAGCAACTGCAGCTCGATGGCCTGCTCGACCGGCGTCCTGCGCAGCTCTCGGGCGGGCAGCGGCAGCGCGTGGCCCTCGGTCGCGCCATGGTGCGCCGTCCGGCGGCCTTCCTGATGGACGAGCCCCTGTCCAACCTCGATGCCAAGCTGCGCGTCCACATGCGGACCGAGCTCGCGGAGCTGCACGCACGGCTCGGCGCCACCTTCGTCTATGTCACGCACGACCAGGTCGAGGCGATGACCATGTCGGACCGCGTCGCGCTGATGGACCAGGGGCATATCCTGCAGCTCGGCACGCCGGCGGAGCTGTACGACACGCCGGCCGACGTGACGGTGGCGCGCTTCATCGGCAGCCCGCCGATCAACCTGATCGAGGCGGTGGCCGGCGAGGACGGCACGATTCGCCTCGCCGGCGTGGTGCTGCACGCGCCCCGGCCCGGCCGCTTCACGGTTGGAATCCGGCCCGAGGCGCTGCGGTTGGCGCCGCCGGCATCAGGGCTGCTGGCCGCGCGGTTGCGACGGGCCGAGAATCTCGGGGCCGAATGGCTGCTCCATGCAGACAGTGCCGATGGCGTGGCGCTGGCGATCCGCATGACCGCGGCCGAGCATGCGGCCGCGGCCGCGTTGATCGGCGGCACCGTGCACCTGGCGGCCGATCGCGCGGCCACGCATCTCTTCACGGCCGATGGCCGCCGCGTCGCGGCCGGGGCGGCAGCGGCGGTGCCGGCATGACGAGCCCCCGCCAAGGCGCCGAGGCGCGCGCCGGCCTGGCCTTCGCGCTGCCGGCCTTCGCGCTGATCCTCGCGCTGCTGCTGGCGCCGCTCGCCGCACTGCTGGCGCTGTCGGTCACGGACTACCGCCTTGGTGCCCTGGCGGTGCAGGTCGTCGGGCTCGACCACTACGCCGCGCTGTTCTCCGACGAGGTGTTCCGGCGCTCGCTGCGCAACACCTTCCTGTATGTCGCCTTCGTGCTGCCAGGCGCGGTCTTTGGCGGGCTCGGCGTGGCGCTGCTCATCCATGCGAGGTCGCGCAGCCGCGGCTTCTACGAGGTCGCGTATTTCCTGCCCGTGACCGCGACGCTCGTTGCCATGGCGACGGTCTGGCAGTTCATGCTCCATCCGTCACTCGGGCCGGTCAGCGCCCTGCTGCGCTGGCTCGGTTTCGGCGAAGTGGACCTGTTGAACGATCCGTCCCTGGCACTCGGCACGCTTGCGCTGATCGGCCTGTGGCAGGTGATCGGCTTCAACATGGTGCTGTTCCTCGCGGGGCTCTCGGCGATTCCGCGCGACCTCTATGAGGCCGCGGCGCTCGATGGCGCGCGCACCGCGCCGGACCGCTTCCTGCGCGTGACCTGGCCGATGCTGGGGCCGACCACGATGTTCGTCACCATCACCAGCACCATCACGGCCTTCAAGGTCTTCGACACGGTGGTGGTGCTGACGCGCGGCGGGCCGCTGGGTTCGACCGAGACGCTGCTTTACGTCCTGTATCTCGAAGGCTTCCAGTATTTCCGCACCGGCTACGCCGCGGCGATGACGGTGGTGCTGCTGGCCTTCCTGGTGCTGCTGTCGATCCTGCAGGCGCGGGTCATCGACCGGAAGGTGCATTACGCATGAGGCGCCGGCTGTTCCCCCGCTTGCTCGCGCACGCCGTGCTGCTGACCGGCGCGTTGGTGATGCTGGCACCCTTTGCGTGGATGCTGCTGACATCCATCCGCCCGGCCGAGGAGGTGTTCGGCGCTGTCTTCAACCCGATCCCGGGCCGCTTCGCCGCGTCGGAGAACTACGCGCGCGCCCTGACGGAGGGCAACCTGCCGCGGGCCATGCTCAATGGTACGATCGTCTGCCTCGGCATCCTCGCGGTACAGCTCCTGTTCGCCATTCCGGCCGCCTACGCGCTGGCCAAGCTGCGCTTCCGCGGCCGCGGCGTGCTGTTCGGCCTGGTGCTTTTCGGGTTGTGCGTGCCGATCCAGGTGCCGGCGCTGCCGCTCTATCTCGGCCTCGCACAGGCCGGGCTGCTCGACAGTTTCTTCGCGCTGATGGCGCCGTTCTCCCTCACGGTCTTCGGCATGTTCCTGTTCCGCCAGTTCTTCCGCGGCTTTCCGGACGAGGTGCTGGATGCCGCGCGGCTCGATGGCATGGGGGAGTTCGAGATCGTCTGGCGCCTCGCCACGCCGGCGGCCCTGCCCGCGATCGCGGCCTTCTCGGTCTTCTCGGTGGTGGCGCATTGGAACGATCTCTACTGGCCCCTGATCGTCGTCACCTCGCGCGAACTCGCTGTGCCGCCGCTCGGCATCCTGGCCTTCCGGGACACGGAATCGGGCGGGAACTACGGCGCGCTGATGGCCGCTGCCGCCCTCGTGACCGCGCCGCTCGTGCTCGCCTTCCTGTTCGCACGGCGCGCCTTCCTGCGCGGGATCACCATGACCGGCCTGCGCTGAACCCAAGCCACAGGAGACCTCCCATGCTCACCCGCCGATCAACTCTTCTGGCAGGCGCCGGCGTGCTCGCCGCACCGGCTGCGCCGCGCGCCCAGGCGGCCGTCACGCTCGACGTGCTCTTCGCTAACCCATCCTTCGCGCGATTCTTCACCCCGATCGCGGAGGCCTTCCAGCGCGCCAACCCCGATGTGCGCATCGCCTTCCGCCAGCCGGCACCGAACTACGACGAACAGCACCAGGCGCTTCTGCGCGGCGCCCTCACCAATCAGTTGCCGGACGTGGCCTTCCCCGGCTTCAACCGCCTGCCCGAACTCGCGCGCACGCTGGCGCCGCGCGGGCAGATCCTGGATCTCGGGCCGCTCATCGCCGAGGAAGGCGCGGCCTGGAAGGCGGAGAACTTCGCCGACCGCATGCTTGCGCTGGGGCAGGTGGACGGCAGGCAGTACGGCATGGCGTTCAATGCGTCCTCGCCGATCGCCTACTACAACCCGGAACTGGTGACGCGCGGCGGCGGCGACCCCGACGCGTTTCCGACCAGCTGGGACGCGGTGGTGGCGCTTGGCGGGCGGATCAAGGCCGCGGCGCCGCAGGCGATGGGCGTGTCCTACTACATCAATTCCTTCGACAGCGACTGGCTGTGGCAGGCACTGGTGCAGCAGGGCGGCGGGCGCATGCTCAACGCCGCCGGCGATGCGCCGGCCTTCGGCGACGCAGCGGGGCGCGCGGCCATCACGCTCGCTCGCCGCTTCGTCACGGATTCGGGCATGCAACTTATCGGGGACGACCAGAACCGCCAGCAATTCGCCACAGGCGGCACCGGCGTCATCTTCGACAGCCCGGCGCGGCTGAACGTCATCACCGGCCTCGTCGGCGGTCGCTTTCCGCTTCGCACGGCGTCCTTCCCGATCACCGACCAGGCGCGCGGCGGCGTGCCGACCGGCGGCAACGCGGCCGTCATCACTGCGCGCGATGCTGCGAAGCGCGCCGCGGCCTGGCGCTACGTGAAGTTCTCCGCCGGGCCGGAGGCGCAGAGCATCGCCGTCAGGATGACGGGCTACCTGCCCACCAACCGCCACGCCACGGCCGAGCAGTTCCTCGGTGCCTGGTATCGCGACAACCCGAACGCCCAGTCCGCCGCACGCCAGGCCGACAAATCCCTGCCGTGGGAAGACTACGGCGCCAACGGGCCGCGCATCCACCGCATGCAACAGGAACTGCTGACCGCGGTCATGCGCGGCGACACGCCGCCCGAGGCGGGGCTGGAGCGCATGGTCGCGCAGACCGGCGCGCTCATGCGCGGCTGATCAGTCGAGCGCGAGATAGCGCCGCGCGACGCGCGCGACAGCGTCCCCGGCTGTCGCGCAGCGCACCACGCCGGGCAGGTCGGGCGCCTCCGGCATGCCGATCACCAGGCGGCCGTGGCGCAGGCCGAAGGCCATCTCGCTGATCGTGCCGTAGCTCACCGGCGCCTCCCGCCCGCCGACCGAGACCAGCGCGAAGGCTGCGGTGGCGATGACGGCATTGCGCGCCTCGCCGATCCCGGTCGCGATCGGGACCGCGACATGGTCGTTGGCCTCCCGCCAATCATCCGACGGCAGGATCCCGATCATCAGCCCGCCAGCGCTGGCGCAACCGCGCGAGGCCGCCTCCATCGCGCCGCCGCGTCCGCCGCAGATCAGCGGGAAGCCGATCTTCGCGAGCGCATGCGCGACATCCTCGGCATCAGCGAGGGACCGCGGCGTCGGATCGCGCGGACCGATGATCGCGACGGGGAGGCGCCGGCCTCGGCCCGATGTCAGGAGCCATTGCGCGGCCTCGGCCGGCGGGACGCGCCGCGCCTCGCCAAGCAGCGCGTCGCACGCTTCCCAACGCAACGTCATGGGATGGAGGGTTGCGCCGTCCGCACGCCGCACCGCGTCCGGCGTGACGAAGAGATCTGCCTGCATGGACCAGACGACTATCGCGATGACGCCGCGGCGGGAAGTGCCGTGGTTCCCCGCGCGGGACCCATCGCAACTCAGGCTGTCGCTGCTTGCCGGGTCCCCCCAGGGCTGGCTGGGCTAGGATTGTTCAGTCCTGGCAATTGCTGGAGGGAGTGCATCTGGACTGGAACCGTCGCGGCGCAACCGAATCACCGCCCGGACGGCGACAGCGCGTCTGCCAGAAGATCGAACACCAGCCGCACCCTGCGGCTCGTGTGCAGTTCGCGATGCGTGGCGAGCCAGATCGGGAAGGTGACGGGCGGCTCCTCCGGCAGCACGCGACGAACTGCGCTATCGGCATCGCCTACAGCCTCGGTGATCAGGCCGATGCCCAGACCCTGACGCACGAAGGCCCAGTGGACCAGGTGGCTGTCGGCCTGGACGGGGAAGTTTCGCGCCGTGAGATGCAGGCCGAAGGCGCGCAGCCCTTCGATCAGCAGCTCCGTCCGGTCGAGGCCCACGAAGTCGGCCTCGGCGAGATCCGCCCAACGGCGGGGACGGCCCAGGCGCTGCAGGCATTCCGGCGTGGCGTAGGGCCGTGCACGGTCCTCCGCGACCTTGCGGACGATCAGCTCGGCGTCGCGCGATTCGAAGTTGCGGACGGCGATGTCGGCCTCGCGCCGCAGCAGGTCGCTCGGGCGGCTGGTGGCCACGAGCTCGACCGTGATCCCGGGATGCTCCGCGCGCAGCCTGGCGAGGATCGGCGGCAGCAGATGCGCCGCATAGACCTCGCTCGCGGTGATGCGGATCGGCCCCGCGACGGATTGCGAACGCCCGGAGGCCACGAGGGCGACCCGCCCCGCGGCCTCGCCCATGGCGCGGACATGCTCCAGCACCTCGCGCCCGCTGGGCGTCAGGGCAAGGCCGCGACCGACACGTTCGAACAGCGCGATCCCCAGCGCCCGTTCCAGCGCGGCGACCTGGCGGCCGAGAGTGGGCTGGGTCTGGCCGGTCAGACGCGCGGCGGCGGAAAGCGAGCCGGCCTCCGCCGTGGCCAGAAAGGCGCGGGCCAGCGTCCAGTCGAAGGATGGCCACCGTTCACCCATGCAGGATTGTATGGATCCTCTACAGGTATCGGCAATATCCCCGTTGAAGATGCATGGTTATGACGAGCCCCGCCACCACCGGAGCACGCCATGAAAGCCGCCATCCACCGCCGCTACGGGCCGCCCGAGGTGCTACGGATCGAGGAGGTCCCGCTGCCGCCCATCGGCCCGCGGGACATCCGCGTGCGGGTGCATGCCAGCACCGTCACCTCGGGCGATGCGCGGCTGCGCGGGCTGCGCGCCTCGGCGATCTTCCGGCTGCCGATCCGGCTTGCCTTCGGCCTACGCGGCCCCCGCCA
Organism: Roseomonas rosulenta; assembly: GCF_016106005.1. Taxonomy (GTDB): domain Bacteria; phylum Pseudomonadota; class Alphaproteobacteria; order Acetobacterales; family Acetobacteraceae; genus Neoroseomonas; species Neoroseomonas rosulenta. The sequence goes on along the minus strand of NZ_JACADR010000003.1, from coordinate 51,241 downwards.
GCCCATTCCCGGCATGGAGTTCGCCGGGGAGGTCGAGGCGGTCGGCGGCGAGGTCACGCGCTTCCGCCCGGGCCAGGCGGTCTTCGGCATCGTGCTGCGCGGCGCCAATGCAGAATACCTGACGATCCGCGAGGATGCGGCGATCCATACCATCCCGGCAGAGCTGAGCTTCGCCGAGGCCGCTGCCGTGCCCTTCGGCGGGCTCGCCGCGCTCGCCTTCCTGCGCGACGTGGCGCGGCTGGAGCGCGGGGAGCGGGTGCTGGTGGTCGGCGCGGCGGGGAACGTCGGGGCCTTCGCGGTGCAGATCGCGAAGCATCTCGGCGCGCATGTGACCGGGCTGTGCAGCGAGGCCAATGGCGACCTGGTGCGGAGCCTCGGGGCCGATGCCGTGATCGACCGGAACGTGGGGCCGCGCGGCGTGGCGGCGCAGCCCTACGACGTCATCCTCGACACCATCGGCGCGACGCGCTTCGCGGAGTGGCGTCCGCACCTGGCGCCGCGCGGGCGCCACGTGTTCCTGTCCTTCGGCGCCCGGGAACTGGCGCAGATGGTCGTGACGGCGCTGCGGCCGGGGCCGCGGGTGCGATGCGGCTTCTCGGGCAACGACCCTGTCGAGCTGGCCCGTATCGCGGCGATGCTCGAGGCGGGCGCGATCCGGCCCGTGATCGGGCGCCGCTGCTGGCTCGACGACATCGTGGAGGCGCATCGCGAGGTGGACGGGGGCGGCAAGCGCGGCAGCACGGTGATCAGCCTCGTCGATCCGCGGTGACCATCCGCGTCGCAGGCTGCGCAGGGCATCGCCGACGGGTGTCGTGCAAGCATGGCGTGGCATGACGCCCGGCCACCGCGATGAGCAGTGGGACACAATGAGGATAAGCGCCCGGCTGCGCCGCAGCGGGTCGCGAAGGCCGCGCCGGCGGCCTGGCTGCGGGACTGACACTACGTTGCCACGAGGCAGGATCGGCCCAGCACGGCCAGGATTGCGTCTCGGATGGCGGCCGGTTCCTCGGTGGGCATGGCATGGCCGCTGTCGACCCAGATCTGCTGCGCGCCCGGGTAGAGCCGCGCCAGGTCGACGCGCATGGCATTCAGCCGGCGCTCGGCATCCGACGATGCGTGCTGCGTCGGCTTTCGTGCGCTCAGGATGATGACCCTCACGCCGGCGGGCGCTGGCATGGCCAGGACCTGCCGGCCGGTTTCCGGGGCCATGGCCAGCTCCTCCGCCGCCGCGCCCCGCACGAGCAGCGCACGGACCGTCCGCAGCCACCAGGACTGGCGTTCGAGCGCGCTGTCGCCCTCGAACTGCCGCGGGTGGGTGGAGTCGACGAGGATCAGCGCCTCGACCTCCTCCGGATGTGCCCGGGCGAAGAGCTGCATGTAGAGGCCGCCCAGGGAATGGCCGACCAGGACGTAGGGTGGGCGGAAGCCTTCCGCGGCGAGGACGGCGCGAAGCTCGGCCACGATCGTCGCGCCGTCGCGCGGCGCCGCGGCGGCCGCGGAGCGGCCATTGCCTGCGCGGTTGTAGGCGAAGTGGGCGGCGTCCGGCGGCAAGCCGGCAAGCACCTCCGCCCACCCAGCCAGTTCGGCGCCCAGCCCGTTCTCGAACACGACCGTCGGTCGCCTGCCCGATGTCGCGATGAATTCGATGCCGTGCGGGCCGATCCGGGAGCCCGGACCCGTGGCGCAGGCGGAGAGCAGCAGCGTCGCGGCTGCGGAGAGCGCGATGCGGCGCCCCATGGGGCGGATGCATGGCCGCGCGCGGACTGCTGCATCCGCTTGTAGAAGCGAAGACCCAGGCTCGCGTCGGCAGCGCACGCCCCCCGCCCGCGGCGACCGCCGTTCGCCGAGCGCGAACGGCGGCACCGGGACACCGCTCAAGACGCGCTGGCGAGCGAGGCCGATACCAGCCGGTTCGCCGGCTGGCCGCAGCGGCACGCCGTGTTGCACCGGCTTTCGGGGGTGCAGCGGCAATTGGCGCCGCAGGTGCAGGCGGGGCCGCAGCCGCAGGTCGCGGTGGCGGCGCCCTGGCAGGCGCAGCCGGGGCCACAGTTGCAGTTCGGGCCGCAGGAGCAGTTGGCGTTCATCGGATCCTCTCCGTGGTTGGTAGGCAGGCGGAACCTACCCAGCGGCGGCGGAGGCGACTTGAACGTAGCGGCTACTCCATGCGGAGCGAGGACGGCATGAGGCCGAAGGTGCGGCGGAAGGTTCGGCTGAGATGGGCCGAATCCGAGAAGCCCGCGGCGTGGGCTGCCTCGGTCAGCGAGTGGCCCTTGGCAAAGGCGGCCACCGCGCGGCCGAGGCGAAGCCAGAGCAGGTAGCTGCGGTACTGCAGTCCCGTCTCCTCGACAAACAGATGGCGGAACCTGTCGGGAGAGAGGCTGGCCAGGTGGGCAGCCTCCTCGAGCCTGGGCGGATCATCGAGACGTCCGCCGAGAACTTCGATCACGCGCGCCACGCGCGCATCCGGCCGGTCGCGCGGCGAGCCGGGGCCACCGAGCCTGGCAACCACGGCCCGCGCAGCAGCCTCCATGTCGGCACCGCTGCGGCCCTTGATCGCCTCCAGCAAAGCGGCGGGTGTGTGGCCGAGCAACTCTGGATCGATGGCGACAATCCCCGCATCCCCGCAGAGGCGGCCGATAGCGCGACCCTGCAGGGATTCTGGCTCGATGAAGATGAGCGCGACCGTGGCATCGACCGAGAAGGCATGCGGCCTGTCGGCGGCCACGACCGCCGCGACGGTCTCGGCGCCGAACCCCGCCTCGGGACTGCGGAGCCGGAATCCGCCATCGAAGCCGAGCGTGATCTGGATGGCATGGTGCGCGTGGACGTCCGTCGTCATCGCGGCACGGCCAGTCCAGAGACTGCCACCCTGCCAGACCACGATCTGCCCGGCAGCCGTGTAAGCCATCCCGATCAGATCCCTCCCTACGTGCGTGCCCGGTTCCGCCACCCGGGGTCGTACGCGACGCCGCAGGGTGGATCGTTGACCATGAGGAAGGTTTGTACGCCGCCCAGCACCGCCACCACCACGGCTGGGTCGATGCAGGTTCCGCGGGCGAGGCGGTGGCGACCGAGGCGCCAGGCGTCGCCCAGCTGTGTGACGGGCGTCTCGGGCCGCGCGGGAAGGCCGTCCCGATCCGTGAGGCCGCTGGTCGCCTCGGCGAGGAACGCGGCGATCTCGTCGGGGTCGAAGCCCGTGAGCCCGAGGTCGATGCCCGGCACCGGCAGGTCAGCGCGTTCGAGGCGCAGCCGGTCTTCGTCCCACCCGGCATTCAACGCCAGCTTCCTGTCCGCCAGCACCTAGGCGCGGCGGTGCACCGGCGTGAGGTGGGCGCGTTCGATCACCGGCACCACGGCCAGGCCCAACTTCCGCGCCGACAGCACCCGCCCATGGCCAGCGATGATGCCGTTGTCGCCGTCCGTCAGCACCGGGTTGGTGAAGCCGGCCTCCCGTACGCGGCTCGACGGGCTCGGCAGCCTCGTCCGTGACCTTGCCGCGCAGGCGCCCGAGGCCCCCTGACCGGCGCCAGGGCCCTGCCTCAATCAACCACCAGCCCGATGCGCCGGATCACCTCGGCCCATTTCTCGGAATCCGCCCTGAGATAGGCCGCCGCGCCCGCCGGATCGGTCGGCGCCGGATCCAGCCCGAGCCGGGCCAGCCGCTCCACGGATGTCCGCTCCGCGAGCCCGGCATTGAGCCGCCGGTTGAGCGTCGCAACGAGCTCCGCCGGCATGCCGGCCGGGCCGTACAGGCCGAACCACGTCAGCACCTCGAAAGCCGGCAGCCCGGCCTCAGCCGAGGTTGGCACGTCTGGCAGCGCGGCAGCGCGGCGAGGCGCCGGCACCACGATCGGCCGCAGCCGCCCATCGGCGATGAAGGGCGCGGAATTGCTCACGGGATCGAACATCACCTGCAGCCGCCCGGCGACGACATCCGTCAACGCCTGGGTGTTGCTGTTGTAGGGCACGTGCAGCATGTCGATGCCGGCCAGGGTCTTCAGCAGTTCGCCAGCCAGATGCAGCGTGACGCCGATGCTGGATCCGAAGGCGAGTTTGCCCGGGTTCGCCTTGGCATAGGCGATCAGCTCCTGGAGGTTGTGAATCGGCAGTCCCGGATGCACCGAGACCACCAGCGGCCCCGTGCCCACCAGGCCGAGGGCCGTGTAATCCGCAATGCCGTCATAGGGCTTGCGGCGATAGAGATGTGGGTTGACCGCATTTGTCGAGGCGCCGCCGAGCAGCAGCGTGTACCCATCCGGAGCGGCGCGCGCCACATGCTGCATGCCGATCACCGCATTGGCGCTCGGGCGGTTCTCCACCACCACCGGCTGGCCGTCCATGCGCGGGCGCAGCATTTCCGCGGTGAAGCGCGCCACCACGTCGCTGCTGCCGCCGGCGGCATAGGGGACGACGATGCTGACCGCACGGGTCGGATAATCCGCCGCCCGCACCGTGAAGGGTCTGGCGAGGCCACCGGCGGCCAGCAGGCCGAGCAGCTCACGGCGCGGGAAGTGGGTCATCGGGCTTCTCCGTCTGTGGTCGAGGGTCGGGTCGTGATCAGCCGCGCGGCGCGCGCGGCGTGATCTTCCGGGCTTCCAGCGCCTTTGCCGTCTCCGGCTCCAGCAGACCGCAGGCGCCGGCGGTGGACCACCAGAGATGATCCGCCTTGTGCACGATCAGGCATTCCAGGCTGCGATTGACCAGTTCGCCCTCGAAGGAATGACCCATGACGATGTGCACGATCTCCTCGGGCAGGCCGACGGCGATGCAGACGTGCACGCCGTAGACCGGGTGCCGCAGCGAGGGCATGCCGGTCTGCGAGCCGTCCGCAGCCCAGCGGGCGCGGTTCGCCGGATCGAACTCGAACGCCTTGCCGACATCGTGCACCAGTCCGCCGGCGAGGATGATGTCGCGATGGATCACCGCCTCGGGGAAGGTGCTGAGGAAGTCGTCGGCGATGGCCAGCGCTATCCGGGCAACGCCGCGCAGGTGCGTCGCCTGATCGCCGCGTTTGAGGCGGAACATGCCCGGGTTAGCCTCGCCGGGAATGTCGCGGATCCGGGCGAAGCTGCTCTCGGCAAGGGCATAGGCCCAGGCCTCGACGGCCTTCCGGCGCAGCTCCTCGTCCTGGACGTCAGCCAGCTCCGGCAGGTCCTCCAGCACGCTGGCGCGCAGCGCGTCGGTGATCGGGCGTCGTTCGCGGCGGTCGAGGAAGTTCATCGCTGTCACGGGTCCTCAAGGCTGGGATGCGCGATGGTGCCGCGCGGCAAGCGGCGGCCGCCAATGCAAAGCACACCCCCATATGATAACCTGACGTTATGAACCTCTCCTTCCGCGAGCTCGAAGTGTTCCGGCACGTCATGGAGGCGGGCGGCGTCACGGCGGCGGCGGTTCGGCTGCGGATCTCCCAGCCTGCGGTCAGCCGCATGCTGCGCCAGACCGAGGCGCGGATCGGCTTTCCGCTGTTCACCCGCGTGCGTAAGCGCCTGCTGCCCACGCCGGAGGCGCGCGCCCTCTTTGCCCAGACGGCGAATGCCTTCACCGCGCTCGACGCCGTGAACCGCCTGGCCCAGGTCCTGCGCGAGGGCCGGGCTGGCACGCTGAAGGTCGCGACCGTGGCGGCGCTGGCCAGCGGCGCGGTGGCCGATGCAGTCCAGCGATTCCACGCCGACCGGCCGGAAGTCGCGGTGGCGCTGCATGTCGTGCCGGCGCAGGAGGTGGTGAACCTGGTGGCCGATCATCAGGTCGATCTCGGCGCCATCATCGGCGCAACCGGCGATGCCAGTGTCCGCACGATCGAACTGGGATCGCGCGGCCTCGGCTGCCTGCTGCCGCGCGGCCACCGGCTCTGCGCACAGGGGACAGTCTCGCTCGCCGACCTCGCGCGCGAGAGCCTCATCTGCCCGGGACTGCAGTACCAAACCGGCGCGCAGCTCAGCCTGGCCTTTGAGCAGGCCCACCTGCCTTTCCGCATTGCGATCGAAAGCGCTCTGGCCTCGGTCGCCGGGGCGCTGGTGCGGCGTGGGGCAGGGGTGGCGGTGCTGGACGGCTTCGGCTTGCTCGCCGCCGGCGGGGCGGATCTTGAGATCCGGCCGCTCGACCTGCCAGTGCGCAACAGCGCCTATCTCGTCGAGCCCGGCCACCGCCCCATCTCGCGCCTGGCGCTGGAATTCCGGCGCTGTCTGCGGGAGGTGGTGGGCTGACGCGGCGCGGCCCCGCTGGTTGCGAACGCGCTGTCGGAGTCGACCGCTTCCTCTCCCGGTGAAGCCGCGTGGCGGGCGGAAGGCGATGGTCGCGCCGGGCGCGCTGGCGCTGGAGCGCCGCCGATGCACGTCGGCTCACGCCGCTCCATGCTGCGCGCCCGGGCGGTGGCGCAAGCACCGGTCGGCGTGACGCCCGGCCACATAAGGCAACGTCTGGTCGAGAGCGCCGCAGCCTGCGCCGGGCCGGTCGGCACCACGCCAGGGCGCCGCGCGCGACGGACGCGACAACAGATCGCCCTGCGCGAGATCGGGACGCGACAGACGGCAGGTAGGTTTGCCTCACCAGAACGGCGGGACTGCTCCGCCAGGACCGAGAAGGGACCCTACACCATGCACAAGACATTGTTCCTCGCCGCAGCCCTCGTCGCCCTTGGAACCGCCGCCCAGGCGATCCGTCTGTCCGCCGCATCAAGGCCGGCATCGCCGTCGAGGAGCTGGCCGAGGACATCGCCCGGCGCACCCTGCTGCAGAGCCTCTCAGCGACTCCGCCAACGCCAGACGCCATGCAGGCGGCGGCGCAAGCCAAGGGGCGCGAACGATACGAGGCATTCGTCGAGGCACTCGGACGCCGGCTTACCCAGGGACGCTTACTGGCTGACGAGGTTCCAGGTGAGGGCCCGAGCGCGCGAGACTGAGCTCAAATCGACGAGGTCAGCGCTGCCGCTTACTCGCGGTGAAGATCTGACGGAAGAGTCCGCAGTGCCAGCCGGTTCTTTGCTGAGGCAACCTGGATCTCGCCCCAGCCGACCATGACCTCGACAACGGGCTGGATCACCGCGCACAGCGCGATGGGCGCCGCATCCCCTGATCAGCCGCGCAACATTGCTCGCAGCCATCCCAGATGACGTGCTCCCTGACCTGCGCCCCCAAATCCCTCCGCTTTGGATATAGCTCTCCTTGGCAGGCATGGGCATGCGATGGAGCACTTCGCGCCGCACGTCGATGCTCCGCCGTCCCCGCCATGAGAAGCCCAGAAGCGCTAGCTCTGCCCGGCCCGATGCCGCGGTCAACAAAAGCACCAGCGCCGCCGAATACCTGCTTCCCTGGATCAGCATAGGCCCGGATGTGTCGCTCTCCCGCGCCCAGGCCGGCGCCGCTTCCAGATCCGGCAGGGCGGCGCGGAGGCCGGGGTCGTGCGGCAGGTCCGCTGCGGTTTCGTTCCGTCGCCTCCAGCCCGCCCGCATCGCCCGAGAACCGGGCGCGCCGCGCAAGCTGCGCGAGGGCACCAAGCAGGAACAGTTCCTGGGCATGCTGCGCCGGCCCGAGGGGGCGACGGTGGCGCAGATCGCCGATGCGGCGGGATAGCCACAGCACGCGCTCCGCAGGCTTTTTGCGAGCCTGAAGAAGAAGGGCAACACGGTCGAGGTGAAGTCGTGCGAGCGAATGTTCGGCCCTAACAAGACGGGCGCGAAGGGCTCCGTCACCATCTACGCTCTGGCGAAGTGAAGCATCTGAGCCACGCCACCATTCGCCAGGCCCCCGACCGGTAGCTCGACCATCATGCCTTCGATGATTTCCGCCGCGCGTCCTTTCCCGCAGCGTCACTGGACCGACTTTGGCCCCGCCCCACTGGTGGCCATATTCGAGGCCCATCGGGGCGAACATCGGCAGCAGGCGACCTGGCCCGATTCAGCTTCCCGGCCCGCGCTCCAGTGTTGCGGCGCACCCCGGCCCTGGAAGCCGCATCAGTGATCCTGCAGCCGACACCGCATCCTCCAGGTCATGCGTGACCTGGAGAACTGGCAACGAGAGCCGGGCGGCGTGATCGAAGACAAAGCGTCGCATCCGCTCGCGCAACGCGGCGTCGAGCCGCGCGAAGGCCTCATCCAGCAGCAGCGCCCGCGGCTCGGCCAGCAGCGCGCGCATCAGGGACACGCGCGCACGCTGGCCGCCCGACAGGGTCGCCGGGTCCCGCGAGCCGAAGCAGGGCAGTTCCGCATCATCGAGCGCTGCTGTAATGCGCGCCTCGCGGGCGGCACGCCCACGCACGCCCGGCGGCAGGCCAAAGGCCAAGTTCTCCGCGACCGACAGATGCGGGAACAGCAGGTCGTCCTGGAACAGGATGCCGATGCGCCGGCGCTGCGGCGCCAGATGCGTCACATCCTCACCGCCGAGCAACACCCTGCCCTCGGCGCGGAAGGCGGGTGCCAGCGTGCCGCAGAGGAAGGCCAGCAGGCTGGATTTGCCGCAGCCTGAGGGGCCCATCACCGTCATGATCTCGCCCGGCGCCACGCTGACCGGAGGCAGCGCCAGCAGCATCGCCCCGCCCAGCGAGAGGCGGATGCCCGACAGGGTGAGTGCCGCCCCGCTCATCGCACGCTCATCCCCGCGCGGTTGCGGTGGTGCCAGGCCGGCAGCGCGATCGCCGTGCCGTAGACCAGCAGCGGCAGCACCGCCTGCACCAGCGCATAGGCGCCGAGGACGCGCCGATCGCTGCCGGCCGCGAGCGTGATCGCCTCGGTGGTCAGCGTGGCGATCCTGCCAGCGCCAGCGAAGAGCGTCGGCAGATAGAGGCTCACACTCACCGCGAAGCCGACGGCGGCGGCCGCCAGCATCGGGCGCAACAGCAGCGGCAGCTTCACCGCCAGGAAGCATCGCCAGGGCCCCGCACCCAGCGCCACCGCCGCGCGCAGCATGCGCGGGTCGAGCGCGCGCCACGGATCGGCCAGGGAGAGGTAGACATAGGGCAGCACGAACAGCAGATGCGCCCAGACCACTGCCACCGCCATACCGTCCAGCCGCAGCCGCACCAGCACCACCTGCAGGCCGAACAGGAAGGCGATCTGCGGCAGCAGCAGGGGCAGGTACAGGATCAGGGTTGCCCCTCGGCCCGGCGGTAGCGCGAAACGGCTTTCGGCTTCGAGGCACAGCAGCACCAGGACCAGCGCCAGTAGGGTGGAGGCGCTCGCCAGCCCCAATGTCGCCGCGATGGGCGCCGCCAGCGCCTGCCCCTGCGCCCGCCAGGTGGCGAGGCTCCAGGCTTGCGGCAGAGCGTCCGGAAAGCGCCAGATGCCGGAGAAGGACCACACGGCGAGTGCCAGGATGGCCAGCAGGCTCGCCGCCAGGATCAGCGCCAGCAGCACCGAGGCGCCACGCGCCAGCCACGCGCCTTCGCCGCCACGGCGGCCGGCGAAGATCCAGCTCCGGCCGATTGGCCGCGCTAAACGCTCGATCCCGAAGACCAGCGCGATGGCACCGGCCACGATGCCCGCCTGGAGCAAGGCCCCGGCCGCCGCCGGGAACCACAGCGCGACGTCGCGATCGGCAAACCAGCGCACCACCATCACCGCCAGCGTCGGCGGGTTCGACGGACCGAGCACCAGCGCGACATCGACCACCGATAGCGAGAAGGCCAGCACTGCGTAGACCGGCAGGCGCAGCTGTGGCCAGAGCTGCGGCGCCACCACCTTCAGCCAGGCCAACACCGGCCCGTAGCCGAGCGTGCGCGCCACCGCGAGGGCCGGCGCGGCACGCACCTGCGCCAGGGCAGCGAGCGTCATCAGTAACAGGTAGGGGACCTCCTTCAGACAAAGCCCCAGCACCAGCGCGATGCCGAGCGGGTCCTGCACCGTGACCAGGTCCGGCGGGCGGTCCCATCCCGTGGCCCAGGGCGACAACAGGCGCAGGATCCACCCCGAGGGGGCGATGAGGAAGGCGAAGCCGATGGCGAGGGCGGCATGCGGCGTGGCCAGGATCGGCGCCAGCGCCGCCTGCATCCGCCCGAAGCTGCGCGTGTCGTGTGCCGCCGCGCAGAAGCCGAGCACGAGCGCTAGCGAAAGCAGCGTCGCGGCCAGACCCGTGCTGACCGAGAGCCGGATCGCTGTGCCGAGACCCGGTGCCTCGAACAGGCTCCGCCAGGGCTCGAGCGACAGCGCCTGCCCCCCAATCGCCGGCAGCAGGCCGAAGGCCGGCAGCAGCGTGCCCAGCAGCCCGGCGCCGATCGGCAGCAGAAGCAGGGCTATGGTCAGAGCCGGCACGGCGCGCAGCGTCATGCCCTGCTCAGCGCACGTAGCGACGCTCCCACTCCGTCGTGATGCGCGTCATCCAGGAGGGGTGCGGTTCCAGCAGGGGGCGGCCGAGTTCGGTGTTGCTCGGCGTCGCCGCGGGCCGCGGCAGGGCCTCGAAGCGCGCACGGTCGGCTGGCGCCAGCGCGGCGAGGTCGAGCACGGTGAAATTGCCCAGCACGCGCGGATCCTGCGCGTGGGCCTGGGCCTCGGGGCTGAGCAGCAGGTCGGCCAGCACCATCGCGGCGAGCTTGTTCGCGGCATTGTAGGGGATCGCCACGAAGCTGGTGTTGCCGATGGTGCCGCGCTCGAGCACGTAGCTGCGCGCGGTGTCGGGCAACTGGCCATTGGCGATGGCCGTCGCCGCTTCCGACGGGTTGAAGCTGATGAACAGGTCGATCTCGCCATCCATCATCAGCGGGCGCTGGGCCGGGCCGTTCTCGGGAAATTGCGTACCGCGGCGCCAGAGATTCGGGCGCAGCGCGTCATACCAATCCCACAGCGCCGCCAGCGCGGGGCGCTGCGCCCCCTCCGTCACCGGGCTTTGCAGCAGCGCGGCGTCGGGTGCCAGTTCGAGCAACGCCTGCTTCAGGAAGGTCACGCCCATGAAGTTGCGCGCATTGGGATGCGTGAGGCGCCCGGGATTCGCGCGCGCCCAGTCCAGCACCGCCTGCATCGAGCGCGGCGGCGCGGGCAGGCGTGCGCTGTCATGGATGAACACCACCTGCGCCATGCGCCACGGCACCGCAAGGCCCTCGACCGGCACGGTGAAGTCGATGACGGTGGAAGGCTTGCCCGCGCGGTCGACGAAGTGCGCGTTCGGCAGACGGTCCAGCACCGGCCCGAACAGCAGGCGCTGCTCCTTCATTGCGAGGAAATTCGGCCCGTTGATCCAGACCAGATCGACGCTGCCACCCTCGTCGCGGCCGGCGGATTTCTCGGCGATGACGCGCGCGACGGCCTCGGCCGTATCGCGCAGCCGCACATGGGTCACGGTGATGCCATGGCGCGCGCGTGCCTGTTCGCCGGCCCAGGCGATGAAGGCGTTGGTGCGGTCATCGCCGGCCCAGGCGTTGAAGAACATGCGCTGGCCGCGCGCGCGGTTCACGATTTCGGCCCAGGGCAGGGCAAGCAGCGGATCGGCCGGGGTTTGCGCCCTGGCCCGCGTCGCGGCGAGCGGTGCCGCGCCGCCCAGCAGGTGACGGCGGCGGATCATGTCAGGAACTCCACGGCCTGCGGCGCTTTGTCCCGGGCGCGCATCCGCCTTTCGCGGGCGGCGGCGATGCGCGGCGCGAGCACCTCCTCATGGAAGCGGTCGCAGCCGATGCAAAGATTGGCGTAGGGCCGGCCCTTCGGGTCGGTGGTGTGGGAGCGTTCGACGAACGTCTCAACCGACCAGCCTTGCGACAGGCCCATCCGCTGCGGCTGGCCGGCGTTGATCGCCTCATAGATCGGGTCGCCCGCGAGGCTGTCGAGAATGTCGAGCAGCTTCTCTTCGGTCAGATTGCCGATCGGCAGCTTGGTCTTGATGCAGCACGGATAGACCGCGCCATCCGGCTCGATCGAGACCTCCGAACCGCTGTGGCGATGGTCGAGGAAGTTCAGGCCGCCCGACCAGCGCGCGCAGAAATTGTCGTCCAGCGTCGCGCCGGAGAGACCGTTCTGCCAGGCCCGGCCGCGCGGCCAGAGCTTGCCGATCCAGCTGTCGGGCTGCGCCCCGAAGAAGGAGTAGAGCGGGCCTTCCTCCTCGAACCATTTGCGATGCGTGGAGGAGACGCCGGAGCGGTGCATGCCGTGCCGCGCGAACATCGCCGAGAGCCCGTCCATGAAGGCCTGCTGCTTCGCCGCACCCTCCAGCCCGACATGGAAGTCATCGATCGAGGCGACGGAGATCATCCAGACGCCGCGCGCCATGAGCTCGGCGACGATGGCCTCGGTCAGGATGTCGCCCGTGGTCTGCACCACGATCTTCACGCCCTGGCCGCGATACTTCTCCTGCAGCGCGTCGATGACCCTGTAGGTCACGCGCTCCCGCACCGCATCGAGCAGCGCCTCACCGCCCGACAGGATGATGCGCCCCGGCTTGAGCGGCAGCGTGCCGTCTGGATTGGGATCGTCGCGGTCGAAATAGGTCAGGCGCTCGGGCAGGTTGGCGATGATGCGCGGATAATTCGCCTCGGCCTCCGCCACCACGGCTTCCAGTGCGCCACGCACATACGGGCGGAAGCGGTCCTCATAGCAATGCTTGCACTTCCGATGACAGGCCCATGCCATCACGTAATAGATCGACTCCACGGTTTCTCCTCTTCACGGCAACATGGCAGCGCGGCGCCCCAGGCCAAGGGCACCGGACTCAGCCGCGCGGCGGCTCGCCCGCATCGTTCAACGTCCAGTCGTAGATATCCTCGGCAATCACCGTGCCCGCGGAAAGCCGGGCCACGAGCGCGGGCGCCGCATGGCGACGGAGATGCGCGACCACGCCCGCATCATCGCCGCCGAAATCCTCGCGGAACCATCGGTAGATGGAGGAGACGCGCAGCCTGCCATCCGGCAGCACCGTCACGCCGCGCGCATGGTTGACGAAATCGGCGGCGGCCGCGTCGAGATCCTGTTCCAGCGTCGCCGCGCGCCAGGTCCGGGGTCGCAGGTTCGGGCAACCGATCGAGGCGCAGTTCACGGCGTAGTGCACGCGCGGATCGCGGAAGGTCGGGCGCATGGTCTCGTGCTCGATGTCATCGAGCGACAGGCGCCGCCCCTCCACCGTGACCAGGCGCGTGCGCCAGGGGCCGATGAACTGGCGTGGGTCGAAGGGCACGCCGGTCGAGCGGATGTCGCGGATTGAGCGCACCGGGTAGCGTTGCAGCACCACCATCAGGGTCAGTGCGTTGTAGAGGTTGGCCCAATAGGCGAACGCCTCGGCCCGCGCCATGCCCGAGGGGCGCCGCGCCGCTGCCTCGGCGATCCAGGCATCCAGGGCCGCGAGATCGGCAGCGGCGTTCTTCCAGGCCGCGTAGCGAACGCGATTCACGCCATCGACATAGGCGCCAACATAGCGGCCGAGCAGGGCATCGAGCGTGGCCTCGGCCCGCGCCGGTGGCGCGATGGCCGCGGTGGCGGCAAGCCCGAGCATCGCGCGGCGCCTCATGTCGGCGCCCGCGCCAGCCGCGCCTTGAGCGGAATAGCCGCCAGCGACAAGGCGGCCAGGCCAAACAGTGCCGCGATGATCTCGGGTGTGAGAACCGTACGCAGGTCCACCGTGCCGCCGGCGTCGAGCACGCTGCCGAGCCCCGCGCCGGCCAGGCTGAACACCGCGGTCCCCGGCAGGATGCCGAGCAGGGTGGTCCACAGATATGTCCCGAGCCGGACGCCCACGAAGGCCGGCACCAGATTGACGAGGAAGAAGGGGAACAACGGCACGAGGCGCAACACGAGCAGGTAGGAGGCCGCGTTGCGCCGAATGCCATCGGCCAGCCGCGCCGCGGTGGGGCCCAGGCGATCCAGCGCATCCGCCCCGAAGATCCGGCGAGCGAAAAGGAAGACCAGGGTGGCGCCCAGCGTAGCGCTGAAGGCGGTCAGCAGTGTGCCGCCCACGGCCCCGAACAGGAAGCCGCCGGCCAGGGTGAGGAACACCGCGCCGGGCAGCGAGAAGGCGACCGCGGCGACATAGAGCCCCGCATAGGCCAGTGCCGCCAGAACGACATTGTCCGCCACGAGGCCGACCAGCACCGCACGATGCCGTGCGAGCGTGTCGAGCGACAGCGCGTCGGCGGCGCCGCTCGCGCGCAACCCGACCATCAGAGCGACCACCGCCAGGGCAAACCAGACGCGCCTGTCGTGCAGGACACGGCTCATGTCGCTCGCTCGTCTAAATGCGGTTCAGCGTGTCAGGATCGCCGGCCAATTGCGGTCCGCGGCGAGGATGAAGCCCGGAATGTCGCGCACCCATTGGCGCTGCACACCCGAGTCGTAGTTCACGTAGAGCTTGCCATCCACGATCCGCCAGTAGCGGGCATCGCCCGGGGCCAGCGCGTTCCGTGCGCCGACCGCCCAGGCGCAATAGCCGCCATATTGCGGGGCGAACCGCGCCGGGTCGGCAAGGAACCGGTCCAGGTGATCCTGGCTCACGAAGCGCCAGCGCGCCCCCTGCCAGACCGTCTCGAAGCGTGCATCGCCCTGCACCGGCTGGCCCTGCGTGAAGAGGGCCACCGTGTCGTAGCCGTCGAGCGCCAGGCCCGAGCGCGGCGTGAAGATGGCGGGCGAGGCAGCCTGTGCCGGGCTGTCGGCGATGATGGCGAGGCCTGCGAACAGCGCCGCAAGGCTCCGGCGATCGAGCCGAATGGCGGGGGTCGGCATGGTGATGCTCTCCTCGTTGGGTCTCGACGCGCTTTTCGCTGCAGATGCGCCGAGGGTTACGCGCGGCGTTACGGCAGGAAGCGTTGGATCAGCCCGACGAACCGCCGCGTGCGCGCCCCGAACAGCCTCGGCGTGTAGAAGCCGCCGGCGGCGCGCTTGGAAATCTCCGAAATCGTGGGATAGGGCGCGATCGAGGCCGCGACGGCGCCGATCTTCAGGCGCTGATGGATGGCGAGCCCCCACATGCCGATCATCTCCCCGGCGTGCGGCGCGACGATCGTGGCGCCGAGAATGCGTCCGCCGCGTCCGAGCACGACCTTGATCAGCCCCTCGGTCGCCCGCTCGGCCTGGGCACGGTCATTTCCCGAAAGCGGTTGCGTCAGGGTCGAGACGACATGCCCGGCCTTGAGTGCCTCGGCCTCGGTCAGCCCGGCATGGGCGAGCTCGGGATCGGCATAGGTCACCCAGGGCAACGCCGCGTAGTCGACCTTGGCGGGCAGGCCGAACAGCGCGTTGCGGATCACAATGCCGGCGTGATAGCCGGCAATGTGGGTGAATTGCGGCCCCCCCGCGACATCGCCGATGGCGTAGACGCTGCGGTTCGTCGTGCGCAACCCGGCATCCACCGTGATGCCGCGCGGCGTCGTGGCGATGCCCGCTTCGGCAAGCCCGAGATCCGCGATGTTCGGCGCGCGGCCGGCCGCCACCAGCAGATGCGTGCCCTCGATGCGGGCGCCATCGCCGAGTTCGACCTCGACACCGTCCGCCACCGGTCGCACCGCGCCGACGGCCGCCTGTTCGCGCAGGTCGATCCCCGCCCGAAGCAGGGCGCCGCGCACCACAGCGACGGCCTCTGGCTCATCCTTCGGCAGGATGGCGGCACGTTCCAGCAGCGTCACCGCGGCGCCGAGGCGGCGGAAGGCCTGCGCCATCTCGATCCCGATCGGCCCACCGCCCAACACGATAAGGTGCTCGGGGCGGGTGGTGAGGTCGAAGACCGTCTCGTTGGTCAGGTAAGGGGTGTCGGTGAGGCCCGACACGGGCGGCAGGGCGGCGCGTGAGCCGGTCGCGACGACGAAGCGCCGCGCACGGATGCGCTGCCCGCCGGCCTCGACCTCGGCGGGTCCGGTGAACCGCGCGGCGGCCTGGATGACGGTGGCGCCGAGACCCTCGAAGCGTTCGACGGAATCATGCGGCGCGATGGCGCCGATCACGCCCTGCACATGCGCATGGACGCGAGCGAAGTCGATCACGGACACCGGCGCCACCACGCCGAACACGTCGCCATCGCGCACGGCCTGCGCGGCATGCGCCGCGGCCAGCAGCGCCTTGGAGGGCACACAGCCGGTGTTCAGGCAATCGCCGCCCATGCGGTGCTTTTCGACCAGCACCACGGCGGCACCCATCTGCGCCGCGCCGGCCGCGACCGACAGGCCACCCGAGCCCGCACCGATGATGCAGAGATCGGCGTGCAGGACACCCTCGCGCAGCACCGGCCGCCGCGCGGGGTGGTGCGGCGTCGACCCCATGTCCGTCGGTCCCGTCATGGCTCAGGCCTGCTGCCGCAACATTCGCGGCAAGGTCCAGCGATCGCTGTCGCGCAGCAGGTAGAGCGTGACGAAGGCGGCCAGTACCGGCACGCCGGCGATGAAGAAGTGGTTGCTCACCGGATTCCACGGCGAGATCAGCCGCGGGATGGTGACGATGACGGTCACGAAGTGCAGCAGCGTCACGAGGCCGTAGCTGACGCGCGGCACCACCCCGGCGACGAACGCCAACGCCAGCGCGATCTGCGCGCCGCCGAGCACCGAGGGCAGCACGCCATCGACCGCCAAACCGTAGAAGTTGCGGAAGATCGCCGTGGTGGTGCCGGGTACGACGAACTTCTCTACGCCCCACTGCAGGAAGAAAATTCCAAGGGAGAGACGCAGCAACAGCAGCGACAGCGCCAGGCGATCGGCAGGCGGGGTCATGTCTCTCTCCGGTCTGTCACTCTGCTATCGCTTGACGGGCGACGAAGGTTACGCGGCCCCACCGCCGCAGCTCATCGCCGGCGCTCTTGAAGCCGGCGCTCCTGCGGACCGCCGAGCGATGCGCCGTAACCTCGGGCGCTACCATGCCGAAGGCGTTCCATTGGCTTGGGAGCGCAACCATGCAGCCATGCAAATCCGCAGCTCCGCCCGGGGAGGGCTTCGCTGGCTCCGGTCAGGCGACGAGATATTGCGGCGTGCTGGTGGACAAGGCGGCCGAACAGGCGTGGTCGGCCACGCGGGACGTTGATTGGTAGGTGCCACCGCAACGCCCCTGGTGGCTGCCGCGCCGCAACCATGTGATCCTGACCAGCCAGTTCCTGCACGGCGAACAGGTCGCCAAGTCGGCCTGCGAGACGCTGCTGCCGCTGCTGCCGGAAGGCCCGTTTCGCCAGGCCATGGCGACGCAGATCGCGGATGAGGCGCGGCACGTCGAAGCCTATGCGCGCTATCTCGCCCGCATAGGCGACATCGCACCACCGCGCCCCCTGCTGGTCCAGGCCTTGGGCCATATCCAGGATTGGCGGGGTTCGGCCGTGGGTCTGGTGCTGGCGACGCATGTGGTGCTGGAAAGCGAGGCGCTGGCCATCCAGCAGGAATTGGCACGCGACTTCCCGTGCCCGGTCATGCAGCAGATTTCGCGATTATCGGCGCGCGACGAAGGGCGGCACCTCGCGCTCGGCCGCGTGCTGCTGCACGCGGCGGCCCTGCAGGCCCAGCAGATCGAGGTGCGGCTTGAGCTCCATCGCCGATTGCGGTGCCTTTGGCGCGATTGTGCGGCCGCCGCCGCGGCGGATCACGGCCTTGCCTTCGCTCGTGCGGCTCCCGAGGCCCGTCTTGAGACGGGTTGGCGCCGCCTTCAGGCCAGATTTCGTCGGGTGGGTCTGATCGGAGCGGGGGAAGACAGCCTCTTCGCCGAGGCTAGCGCGTGATTTCCGTCATCATCCCGACACTGAACGAGGCGCAATGCCTGCCGACGCTGCTGGCGCAGCTGCGCGCCGAGGTCTCGCTTGGCGAGATCATCGTCAGCGACGGCGGCAGCACGGATGGCACCCGGTCGGCAGCCGACGCGGCTGGCGCGCGATGGGTTTGCGGCCCGCCCGGGCGCGGCGGGCAATTGGCCCGCGGCATTGCGGCATCGCGGGGCAGCGTGCTGCTGATGCTGCATGCCGACACCACCTTCCCACCTGGCGGGCTGGTGGCGATCGAGGCTGCGCTGGCTCGGCGGGCAGAAGCGCCGGGCGGCAATTTCAGCCTGCTGTTCGACGGGGCGGAGGGATTCTCCCGCTGGCTCGAGGGCTTCTATGCCCGCTTGCGACGGCACGGCATCTATTACGGCGACAGCGGCATCTTCGTCCGCCGCACGGCCCTCGATGCGATCGGCGGCATCCGCCCGATCGCGCTGATGGAGGATTTCGATCTGGTCCGTCGGATGGAACGCGCGGGCCCCACCTTGCGCATCGAGACGCCGGCGCTGGTCACCTCGTCGCGACGGTTTGCCGGGCGGGGGCGGGTTGCGATCATCGCGGGCTGGCTGCGTGTGCACCTGCTGTATGCGCTGGGTGTCGCGCCGGAACGCCTGGCCGAACTTTACGATTCCGCACGGAACCGCGCGCGATGACGACGCCGCGTCGCGCGCTGCCGCTGATCCTGACGGTCCTGCCCTCTCTGGCGGCCCGGCCGGCTGCAGGTGCCGACGCGTCGCTGATGGCCGAGGGCTGGCGCTGCCTCGATGTGCCAGGACGTGCCGCGGCGCGGTTCATCGGGCGGCCGCACGGGATGGTCGTCATGACCGCCGAAAGCGCGGTCGGCTTTCTCTTGCGCTCGACCAGGCAGGACGAGGTCCCGGGCGGCGGCTACCGCCTGGCCTGGCGCTGGCGTGTGCTCGCGGCGCCGGCGCCCAGCGATGCAGCGACGATCGGCGCCGATGACCGGCCGGCCAGCGTGCATCTGTTGTTCGCCGGTGCCGGGCGCGGTGGCGGGTTTGGCGCCGTGCTCCGTCGGGGGCTGCGCGCGGGGCTGCTAGGCGGCGCCTTCTCGGGGCGCGTGCTCACCTATGTGTGGGGCGGACGAGCGCCGCCGGGCACCGTCACCGCCAACCCGCACATCGCGCCGGACGGCGTGCTGATCGTGCTGCGCGGGCCGGAGGCGCCCTTCGGCCGCTGGCACGACGAAAGGGTCGATCCGGCTGCCGACTACCGTGCAGCGTTTGGCGAGTTGGCACCGCTCCCCACGCACCTGGCGCTGTCGGCCGATACCGACGACCTGGGCGGCGTCGCGATGGCGGAGGTTCAGGCGCCGCGTTTCCTGCCACTGTGAAATCCGCATCGGAACTTCACCCAGGTCACAGCGTCGCCCCGCCGAGGATGACGCCGGAACGCGCCTGCAGGCGCACCGCCGCGCGCTCCCGGGCGGGCCTCGTGCCGATGACGCGGAGGTTCAGCCGGCGGAGATCTTGAGCCCGGCGACGCCGATGACGATGAGGATCGCCGAGACGATCTTCAGCGGTGTCAGCGCCTCGCCGAGAAACAGGTAGCCCAGGGCCACCGTTCCCAGCGTGCCGACCGCCGTCCAGATCGGATAGGCGATCGAGACGGGCAGCGTACGCATCGCGAGGGTGAGGAAGCCGATGCCACCGATGACCGCAATGACGGTCACGAGCGTCGGGACCAGCCGTGTGAAGCCTTCGGCGTATTTCATGCTCATCGCGAAGGTCACTTCAAACAGGGCGGCGACTGTCAGGTAGAACCAGGCGGACAAATTGCGATCTCCTATATTGTGTATGAACGGTCATCAATTGAGCGCACTTACGGCCTAGCGACGACGCCCTGGCGGAGCGCGGGCCATGGACAGGAAGGCTTCAAGAACGGCGCCTGGCTCGGCGTGCAGCCCGCCATTGCGTGCGTGCAGCATCAGGCCGTCGCCCAATGCGACCCCCTGCGCCGCGAGGATGTCCGGGTCGAGTTCGGGACGTATCGCGCCCTCGGCCTGCGCGGTGCGGAAGGCATCTGCGAAGGCAGTTAGCAGGCGCCGGTTCGCGGCCACGAGCACCGGCGCCACCGCGCTGAGAGCGTCGGCAAACTCGGCGAGACTATTGACCATCAGGCAGCCGCGACCGCTCGCACGAGCATCGCGAGCCCAGAAATCGAACACAGCCCGGATGTTTGCGGCCGCCGAGCCAGGCCGGTGCAACAGGGCCTCCACCGTGTCGAGCCGGCTGCGCGCATAGTGCTCGACTGCGCGCCGGAAGAGTTCGGCCTTGTCGCCGAATGCGTAGCGCAGGCTTTGCCGGTGCAGGCCAGTGGCCGCCTCCAGCTCGGGATAGCTCGTGTGCTCGTAGCCCTTCGCCCAGAAGACGTGCATGACGCGATCGAGCGCCTGGGTCTCGTCAAAGCTGCGCGGGCGACCAGGTCCGCCGCCTTGCCCTGTGCGTTCGAGAATTGCCATGTCGCCTTTTATGACTCGCCGTGCATGAATGCAATGCAGCACGACATGCGGCTTCAGCCGTGCCCGTCGCGCTCCGCCACGGAGTGCGCCCTCCCGCCGGTGCCCAGGTCACAGCGTCGTCACGCCTAGGATGGCGCCGGAATGCGCCTGCAGCAGCACCGCCACGCGCTCGCCAGCAGGCCTCGTGCCGGTGAGGCCCATGGCCTGGCCACGCCATTCGCCGAGCGGGCTCAGGCTGCGCACGACATGGCTGTGCGTCAGCGTGCGGCCACGGTTCTCCCCGCCTGCAACAGGGGTGACATGCTGGCGGTCATAGCCGATCAGCCAGAAGGTCGCGCTGCCCTCGCCGGCGCCGGCATCAACCGACACGGCCGGTCCTGCCTCCCGCAGCGAGAGGCGAACCTGGCCGGGTGTCGCGGCGCGGATGGCGGCGGCGATCGCGGCGCGGTTCGAGCCGACCGCATCCCGCTGGCCCTGGATCACCGTCTGCGGCGTGTAGATCTGGTTGTGGCCAAGGGTTGCGGCATACCGGCGCTGCCGCTCGGTCGCCTCCGGCAGGGAGAAGCGGTCCCGCCAGCCGAGGCGGTTCCAGTAGGTCACGTGATAGGACAGCGCGAGCACATCCGGCCGGCCGGCCAACTCGCCCAGCAGGACATCCGCTGGCGGGCAGGAGGAACAGGATTGCGAGGTGAAAAGCTCGACCAGGACAGGTTGCACCTGCGCCGCCGCGGCGCGGCGTGGCGCGTGGCTCGCCACGGCGGGGGCGGCGAGGAGCAGGTTGCGACGAAGCATCGGCTGGGTCTCCCTGGCGGCGCGACGGGCGCAACCAGGTCTTCGTTGCAGGTGCCTCGTCGGTTAGCCGGGCGGCGCAAGCAATGCCGGTAGCTCCGCCAGGCTGCGGATCTCATGGCCCGGCGCGCCGGGCAAGATAGCGACCGCGCTGCTGGATCGCCTGACGCATCCCTGCGCCATCATCGAGACCGGCAACGACAGCTGGCGGTTCAAGAACCGCTCCTGATCCACGGCCGATTGCGCCGCCGCGCCGGGGGGCGGCCCATTACGTGCGGAGAATACGGAATTCATATCGCCCCCCGAGTGCACTTTAGTCCGGCGATGCGGAATGGAGAGTGGTCCAGAAGCCGCAGCGTTTCGAGCCGGGTGCCGAGGGGTGAACCCCGCGTAACCTCCAAGGCCGCTCAGGCGAATGGAGGGCTGTGCGACGCGCCCTGCCTGAATGCTCGCCGGCCATTCTTCGAAGGGTTCCATCCGGATGTCCCATGCCAGCGTGCCAGCATGCCGA
Source organism: Roseomonas rosulenta (assembly GCF_016106005.1). Classification (GTDB taxonomy): domain Bacteria; phylum Pseudomonadota; class Alphaproteobacteria; order Acetobacterales; family Acetobacteraceae; genus Neoroseomonas; species Neoroseomonas rosulenta. The sequence goes on along the minus strand of NZ_JACADR010000003.1, from coordinate 29,844 downwards.
GTGGGTTCGTTCAACGTGACCCTGGGCGAAGTCAGCAAGGCGGCCACGGCCACCGAGCGGGATGCGCGCGATCTGCGCTGGTCGCGAATGATGGCGGCCGCGCAGGCCGGCGATGCGCGCGCCTATGAAGCGCTGCTCCGCGAGTGCCTGCCGCTTCTGCGGGCCATATGCCGCGCGCGCCTGCGTGACGCGACCGAGGCGGAAGACGCCGTGCAGGACACGCTGCTCACGATTCACCGGGCGCGGGACAGCTACAACGCCGCACGTCCCTTCCGTCCCTGGCTCGTCGCCATCGCTGAGCGGCGTGCGCTAGACCGTGTTCGCTCACGCGGTCGCAGGGTCCGGCGCCAGCTTCCGGTGGACGCAGCGGGGGAGATCGCTTCGGGCGAGCCTGCCGCGGAGGTCGAGCTGGACGCGCGGCGTGCCGCGGCAAACCTGCGACAGGCCATCGAGGACCTGCCGCCAGCGCAGCGCACCGCGCTCCGGCTGACGAAGATCCAGGACCTGACCCTGGCGGATGCGAGCCAGCGTTCGGGCATGAGCGTGGGCGCGCTCAAGGTTGCCACCCATCGCGCGCTGCATGCTTTACGGCGACGCTTCGGCACGGAAGAGTGACACGCCCATGCACAGCGAAGACCTGATCCACCGCCTCGCCGCCGACCTGCGCCCGGTCCGGCCGGCGCCGCACCCCGCACGGGCCACCGCAGTCTGGCTCGGCATCGTGGCGGCTGTTATCGGCGTAGCGGTGCTGGTTTTCGGCCTGCGGGATGACCTTGCGGAGCGCCTCGCCGGGGGCTTCGACCTGCCGCAAATTATCGCGGCCCTGGCCACCGGGGTGCTGGCTGCTTTCGCGGCCTTCCAAATCGCCCTGCCCGAGCGAAGCCGGAACTGGGCCTTGCTGCCGCTTCCCGCCGCTGCCGCCTGGTTCGCGACGATGGGGTGGGGTTGCCTGCAGGATATGGCGCGTCTGGGGCCGGAGGCGCTGCAGATCGGCATGAGCGTGCCTTGCCTGGTGTTCATCGCCGGCCTCGGCGTGCCGCTCACCGTTGCGATGCTCTGGCTCGCCCGCCACGCCACATGGCTGCGTGCAAGCCCCGTGGCGGCGCTGGGCGGACTGTCCGCAGCCGCGCTCGCCAGTGTCGGGCTCAGCTTCATTCACTACCTGGATGCAGCCGCGATGGTGCTGGCGTGGCATGGCCTGTCCGTGCTGGTCGTCACAGTGCTGGCCGGGGTGCTCGGGCCGCGACTCATGCGCAGCGGCCACCCGGTGGGCTGACCAATCGCTGCGCGACCAGCCGAGTTTCACGGGGGCGAGTTGCACGCCACGCCGGGCACGCTCGGCCTCGGGCAGCTCGTCGCAGCTTAGCCAGATGCCGCTGCCGGGTGCGGCGGCGTAGCCCTGCGGCAACTGTGCCACGCGCATCGCCCCGGCCGCCGCGGCATGGTCGTAGTCGAGCGGCAGGATCTCGATCCGGAGGTTGCTGGTCAGGGGCGTCAGCACCGCGAACCAGACCCGCGCCGTGCCGTCATCGGCCAGCATGCCGGTGGCGCCCGCATTGATCTAGGCGCCATCGCCCAGGCGCCGGGCGAAGGGGATGGCCCGCTAATCGAGATCTGGTTTCAGGACGCAGCGAGAGTGGGAGAGAAAGGCATCCTTAGGTGTAACCTCGACGGGCGCAGTAGCGAAGTGAGGCACCGGAGCAACCCTGACGAAGGAGAGACACGGATGGCCGTATCGCGCGCTCGCGCCACGCGGCGCGCTATGTTGGGCCTGGGCGGAGCGGCCGTCCTGGGTGCGCCAGTCGCCAGCGCCGACACGGACCGCTTCCCCACCCGGCCGGTCCGCCTGGTGGTGCCCTTCCCGCCCGGTGGGCAGACCGATATCGCCGCCCGTCTGCTGGCGCGTCGGCTCGGCATCGTATGGGGCGTGGCGGTGGTCGTGGAGAACCGCGCCGGCGCCAACGGCCTGCTTGGAGCCGAAGCCGCCCTGCGCGCCCCGCCCGATGGCCACACCCTGCTCACCATCACCTCGACCCACGCCATCAACGCCACGCTCGTAGCCGACGCGCCGTATGATTTCCGCGCCGATGCAGCGACGCTGACGCTGCTCGGCGCGCTGCCGTTGGTCGCGGTGGTGCCGGCCGGCTCGCCGGCGGTCACGCTGGCCGATCTGGCACAGCTTGCGCAGCAGCGGCCGCTGAATGGCGGCTCATCGGGGAGCGGCACGCCGGCGCATCTGGCGCTGGAGCTGTTCCGGCGCGAAGTGCCGGGCGCGGTCGGCCTGCAGCACGTGCCCTATCGCGGCGGCGCGCCGGCCATCACCGATCTGCTCGGCGCGCGGATTGACTTCATGTTCGCGAACCTCCCCGACGCGCTGGCTCAGGTGCAGGGTGGGCGATTGCGCGCACTGGCGGTGACCGGCCCGGCGCGGCACCGGCTGCTGCCCTCGATACCTGCGGTTTCGGAGGCCGGCTTTCCGGCGATCGAGATCGGTAGCTGGACCGCACTGGTCGCCGCCACCGCGGTACCTGCGGCGCTACGCAGCCGCATCGCCGAAGCAGCCGCGGCCGCCATGGCAGATCCCGAGACCGCCGGCCGCGCGGCCGAGGCCGGCTTCGATGTGCTCGGCTGGGAAGAGCCGCGCAGCGTGGCTTTCGTCGCCGCCGAGACCGAGCGCTGGGGCCGCCTGGTGCGGGAGGCCGAAATTCGCGCCGAATCATGACCAGCCTGCCCGAGGACGCGCCATCGCGCCAGGAGCGTGCGGCGCCCGCTCCGGCGACAGGCTGGCCAGGCTCGGCGGCGGATCAAGCTCTGGTGCGGCCGTGGGTCGCTGGCGGGCAACGGCGCGCATGACCGCAGTTGCGGGCGCTCGAGACGCAGCCGCAGCGCGGTGAGCGCCAGCAGGTTGGTGAGGTTGCCGCGAGTATAATCGTCGAGAACCGCGGTGATCCGTGCGATTTCTCCGGCTTAGAGCCCAGCTTCGCGCGAATCGAAAGGGCCTGACGGGGGCAGCGCGATGCCTGCCGTGACCCGGCCGCGCGCCGCCTCCATCGCGGTGGAGCGGATGATCGACGCGACGGCCGCCCAGGCCCAGGGCAGCACCCCGGGCAGCGCGGCGAAATGGCGCCAGATCAGGTTCACCAGGGGCAGGCCCGACGCATGCCTAATCTCGGCGGAGATGACCGCGATCGCGGGGACGCATCAGCCTCGCGGATCTCGGCGAAGCCGGTCAAGGCCGCACCGCCAGGGGTGCGAGCAGGGAGGGCAGCTCCGCCAAGCTATGGATCTCGTGGGCCGGTGTCCCGGGCAGCCGTTCGCGCCGCTGGCCATAGCGATTGCACCACACGACACGCATACCGAAGGCTGAGGCGGCATGCGCATCCCAGGCATTGGAGGATTGGAAGGCAATCGCCTCGGCAGGCACACCGAGCCGGTCGACCGCGCGTTGATATACGCGAGGGTCCGGCTTGAAGTTGCCGACCTCGTCCACCGAGATCACCGCATCGAAGGCCCCGCCGAGCCCGGCGCCCTCCACCGCGCTCGCTAGCATGTCCGGCGAGCCGTTCGACAGGATAGCGGTGGCAAAGCCCGCCTCGCGGAGTGCGCGGAGCACGCCGGGCACTTCGGGAAAAGTGCCGAGCGTGCGGTACAGGTCCATCAGACGCTCGCGCAGCGGCCCGTCCGCCGGCAGGTCAAGTGTCTCCAACGCGAAGTCCAGGGCGTCGCCCGTGACCTGCCAGAACGGCACGTAGCGGCCCTGCAGCCCGCGCAGCCAGGAATACTGGAGCTGCTTGTCCCGCCAAAGGGTGGTCAGTGGACCGGCCTTGTCACCCAGCACGTCGGCGCAGCCGGCGGCCGCCGAAGCGAAGTCGAACAGCGTGCCATAGGCATCGAAGACGCAGGCGCGGATGCCGGTCAGCATGGCGGGATCAGGCCAGCGTGCCGCGGATCGGGTAGTTCATCTCCTGGATGCGCTTCGCGCCACGGGCGATACCGGCCAGGTCGGGTCGTGCAAATGGCGCGTTGGAGATTTCGATCAGCTGCACCTGCCCCGCAGGGTTGATCAGGAACAGGCCGGGCTCCGAAAATGGCCGGTCGGTCTCCTGCGGCGAGCGCGGGTTCGAGACATACAGCCCCAATACCTGCATCTGCGGGAGGGTCAGCCCGAAACCGAGCGGGAAGCGCCAGCCGAACTCGGCAAGGTCGGCCGCGGCCTTTTCCTCCGGGTCGGCGGATACCGCCACCACCGCCACCCCAGCCGCCTCGAACTCCTCCAGCAGCTTGTCGAGCGTACCCAGATAGGGCTTGCACAGCGGGCAGTGCTTGCCGCGATAGACGACCAGCAGGCGCCAGCCTTCCATCGCGGCGGGAGCGATCTCACCGCCGCCGAGGCGCGGCACGGTGATGGCGGGAAAGGCCGCGCCGGCGGCAAGTTTCATGGTCTGGGTCATCATTGAAATCTCCGAGATGGGGGTTTGCGTCAGGCGCGCGGATAGTTGGAGGGGAACATCGCGCGGCGGGTCTGTTCATCCGCATCCTTCTTGAAGGCATGGTCCTTGCCCACGGCACGCGCGCGCGCCACCGCTGGGCGTGCATCGATGCCCTGGAACCAACGCTTGATGTTCGGGAAGCCGGCCAGCGGATCGGTCTCGCCCTTCATCACGCGCGATGCGCGGTCGATCCAGCCCCAAGCCGACATGTCGGCGATTGTGTAGCCGTCGCCGACGACGAATTCGCGTCCGGCGAGGTGGTCTTCCAGCACCTGGTAGTGCCGCTCCGCTTCGCGCCGGTAGCGGTTGCGCGCATAGTCGAGCCCCTCGGGAGCGGCCCACTGGAAATGCACGGCCTGGCCGGAGAAAGGGCCGAGTCCCGAGGCGATGAAGAACAGCCAGGAGAGCAGCTCCGGCCGGTCCGCGGGCGTACCCAGGAATTGCCCGGTCTTGTCGCCGAGGTAGAGCAGGATGGCGCTGCTGTCGAAGACGCGCGCCTCGGCGCCGCCCGGGCCCTCGGTATCGACGATCGCGGGCACCTTGCCATTGGGGTTGATGGTGCGAAACGCCGGCTCGTGCTGCTCCCCCTTCATCGTGTCCACAGGCACGGTCTCGTAGGCGAGGCCGGCTTCTTCCAGGAACAGCGCGATCTTCGCGGGGTTCGGCGTTGGGTGGAAATAGAAGCGGATCATGGGTGCGTCTCCGGTGTCAGGTCTTGGCGATGGTCGCGGCGGTCTGGCCAAACAGCAGCGCGGCCGAGGTGGCGCTGACCGTGGGTGCCGTGTTCACCTCGGCCGCGCGGGCATAGGCACGCTCGGTCGCAGGCCGCGCCTTGATGGCGGCGAACCAGCGCGCAAGGTGAGGGAAATCATCGAGGTTCTGGCCCTGACGCGCATGCGGCACGATCCAGGGGTAGCTCGCCATATCGGCGATGGAGTAGTCGGCGCCGGCCATGAATTCACGATCTGCCAGCCGCTTGTTCAGCACGCCATAGAGCCGCCCGGTCTCGTTGCCATAGCGAGTGATCGCGTAGGGGATTTTCTCCGGCGCGTACTGGCTGAAATGGTGGTTCTGGCCAGCCATCGGGCCGAGTCCGCCCATCTGCCAGAACAGCCATTGCAGCACCTCGGCCCGGCTGTGGATATGGCTGGCGGGCGGCACGAAGCGGCCGATCTTGTCGGCGAGATAGAGCAGGATGGCACCGCTTTCGAACAGTGACACCGGCGCGCCACCATCGGCGGGCGCATGGTCGACGATGGCGGGAATCCGGTTGTTCGGCGCGATCGCCAGAAAGTCCGGCTTGAACTGGTCGCCGGCGGAAATGTTCACCGGGACGATGCGGTAGGGCAGGCCCGCCTCCTCCAGGAACATCGTGATCTTGTGGCCGTTCGGCGTGGTCCAGTAGTGCAGGTCGATCATGTCGCTTGGTCCGTGGGAGGAGGATCGAGCAGGGCCAACGCCTGGCGCGCGGCGCCCCGCAGCAGGGCCGGTTCCGGCTTGCTGCGCGCCAGCACGCGCAAGCCCATCACGGTGGTCAGCAGCAGCCGCGCGAGGTCGCGCGCGCACGGCGCCGCGGCGATGCTCCCATCGCGCTGCCCAGCGAGAACACAACGGTGGAAGAATGCCTCCAACTCACCAAGCCGCGCGGCGATGACAGCCCCGATCTCCGCATCATGCGGCGCGACTTCCAGCGCTGAATTGACCAGCAGGCACCCACGCGGATCGGCAAGAGAACGCGATACGATCTCGTTCAGGAAGGCCTCGATGGCAGCACGTGGCGCCTGCTGCGCTTCCAGGCGCTCGATCCGTTCCCGCATGTTGCGGTCGAGGTAGCGGTCAAGGCAGAGCGCGAACAGCGCGTGCTTGCTGCCAAACGCGTTGTAGAGGCTCGCCGGCACAAGCCCCATCGCCTCACCGAGGTCGCGCACCGAGGTCGCGGCGTACCCCTGCCGCCAGAAGCGGTCGGTGGCGGCGTCAAGGACAGCGGTGTCGTCGAACTCACGGGCGCGTGCCATGGGCAGCGGCGTTCCTATTCTAGAGCGTTCGTTCTAGAACATCTGTGAGCGCTGGCAAGGTCCTAAATTTCTGCCCGGCTCGCGTAACCTTCCATCGAAGCCGAGCGAAGGCGCCTCACTGGGCTTGCCCGTGCCATCGAGGAGAAGAACCACCATGCCGCACCTGCCCCGCCGCCCGCTGCTCGCCGCACTCGCCTTCAGCTGGGTCGCCGCCGCTGCCTCGACCGCCCGCGCCGCCGAGCGCGCGCCCTGGTCCGACGCAGCCTTCGCCGCGGCGCAGGCCGCCGGTCGGCCGTTGATCATCGAGGTCACGGCACCCTGGTGCCCGACCTGCCGCGCCCAGGCGCCGCATGTGGCCGCTACCCTGGCGGAGCCGGCGCTGGCATCAGCGCTGCTGCTCACCGTCGACTTCGACACGCAGAACGATGCGCTGCGCCGCCTCGGCGTTCGGCAGCAATCCACGATCATCGCCTTCAACGGCGCGCAGGAGCGCGGCCGCATCATCGGCGTGACCGACGCGACGCAGATCCGCGACCTGATCCGCCGCGCCGTCTGACGCCGCGGCCATGGGAACATTGTTGCCGGCCGGGCTGGCGGGGATCCTCGCCAGCCTTTCGCCCTGTGTGCTGCCCTTGCTGCCGATCGTGCTCGGTGCCGCGACCGCCGAGCATCGCTTGGCACCGTTGGCTTTGGCGGGTGGCCTGGTCATCGGCTTTGCCGGGCTGGGCGTCGTGCTTGGCCTGCTGGCGACCTCGATCGGCTTCGACCCCGAGGTGCTGCGGATCGGGTCCGCGGTGATGCTGCTGCTGGCGGGCCTCGCGTTGGTGGTCGCGGGCTTGGCCACACGCCTGACCATGGCGGGTGAGGCGATGATGGCGCCGATCTCCGCCCTGGCGCAGCAGATGCCGGCGCAGGGGCTTGGCGGTCAGTTCGGGCTCGGCGTCGTGCTGGGCGTGGCCTGGGCGCCCTGCACCGGGCCTGCGCTCGGCGCGGCCTTGGGCCTGGCCGCCCAGGCCGGGACAGCCGCGCAGGCCACAATGGTGATGGCGGCGTTCGCCCTGGGTGCGGCCTTGCCGCTCTTGGCGCTCGGCACGGTGGCACGAGGTGCCATGCCGGCGTTGCGTCGCCATATGGCCAAGGCGGGGGGTTGGGGCCGGCCGGCACTGGGCGGCGTGTTGTGGCGCTGGTTGGCGTGGCCATGCTGAGCGGCCTGGACCGACGGGTGGAGGCGGTGCTGACGGCGGCGTTGCCGGATGGCTGGGTGGATCTGATCACCCGGTTCTGAGCGGCGTCAAGAATCGGCAATGCAACAAGAACAAGGAGGAGTTTTCGACGATGAACCTCGCGAACATCCGATGAGGCGCCGCACAATCTTCCTCGGCGCGGCGCTCACGATCTTTGCGGCCAGCCTTCCTGCCAATGCGCAGCAGGCGGGTCTCGTGACCAGACCAAGTGCGCATGGGACGCGCGCAACGCTCGATCGCTTCACGGCCGCGGTTCGCGAGGCCGGCTGGATCGTCTTCACCGAGGTGGACCACGCCTCCGCGGCACGCGATGTCGGCATGACGTTGCGGGCGCGCACGGTGGTCCTGTTCGGCAATCCGCGCGCCGGTACGCCGGGCATGGCCGCCAACCCGACGCTCGCCATCGACCTGCCGATGCGTGTCCTGGTGTGGGAGGACGACCAGGGCCGTACCTTCATCACCCGCAGCACCGGGGCGGATATCGCAGAGCGGGTCTTTGCCCGTCACGGCGTCACCGTCCCGCCCGAGGGCCAGCGCAACACCGAGGCCTTCATCGAAACCCTGGTTCGCAAGGCCGCCGAATAGCATGGCGGGCGCGCTCTCGGCCGCGCAGCCGCGGGTGCATGTGGCGAGCCTCCTGCTCGGGGCGGCCGGCACCGTTCTGGCCATTGCGGGCATCTCCGGAATTGGCGATGCGGCGCTTCTGCCGGTCCTGGCGGTGGCGATCCTGCTTGGCGCCATGTTTGTCTGGCTCGACTACGGCTTCGCCGGCGGATTTCGCGCGCTGCTCGTGGAGCGTGATGGCCGCACGCTCGGCGCAGCCTTCATCGTGCCCGCGGTAGCAGCGCTGATCGTGCTGCCCGTCGGCGTGCTGGTGGAGGGCTATGGGCGGTTCGTCGCCCCGATCGGGCTTTCTCTGTTGGTCGGCGCAGTGGTCTTTGGCGTTGGCATGCAGATCACCAACGGCTGCGGGTCCGGCACCCTGGTCGCGGCCGGCCAGGGGTCGCGCCGGATGTGGGTAGCACTCCCATTTTTCTGCTTCGGCGGCGTGTTGGGCAGCCTGATGCTCCCCGCCGCACTCCGGCTGCCTAGCCTTGGCGAGATCGATCTGCCTGCCCTGCTTGGCCCCTGGGGCGGGCTCGTGGTGACCGAGGTGCTGCTCGGCCTCGGCGCGATGGTGGTTCTGCGTGGAGCGCGGCCGTCGCGCGAGCGCTTGCTGGCAGGCGCGGTGATTGGGGCCGGCGCCGCGGCGCTGTTCCTCGTCTCGGGCACGCCCTGGGGCATCACGATGGGCCTGACGCTTTGGGGCGCACAAGCCTTGCAAGCCCTGGGATGGGACCTTTCTGGCTTCGAGTTCTGGTCGTCCGGCTGGACACGGGAAACGCTCGACGGTCCGCTGCTCGCGATGCACGGTTCGCTGTCCGATGTAGGGCTGCTGCTCGGTGCCCTTCTCGCTGCGGCAGGGCAAGGCCGGTTGCGGCACGGCACGCCGATCGGCTGGCGCGGTGCCACAGGGGCGGCGCTGGGCGGGCTGCTGATGGGGGTGGGCGCCAGGCTGTCCTTCGGCTGCAATGTCGGCGCCTTCCTCGGTGGCGCATCATCGGGCAGCCTGCACGGCTTCGTATGGCTCGCCGCCGCGATGCCAGGCTGCTGGATCGGGATCAGGATGCGGCCGATGTTTGGAATGAGAACCAAATGAATGATCCCGTCGTCAGTCGCCATCTCTATGGCTGGGCGACGCCGAACACCCATCGCGTGTCGATCCTGCTGGAGGAGCTTGGGCTCGATTACCGGGTGACCGGCGTGAACATCCGCGCGCGGGCGCAGTTCGCGCCGGAGATCCTGGCGCTGAACCCCTTCGGCAAGGTGCCGATCCTGGTCGAGGAAGCCGCCGGCGCGCAGCCGCTGGTGCTGTTCGAAAGCGGCGCCATCCTGCTGCATCTGGCCGAGGCGCATGGCCGCTTCCTGCCGACCTCGGGCGGGGCGCGCTCGGATACACTGGCGTGGCTGATGGTCGCGCTGACCGGCCTCGGCCCCGCCACCGGTCAGGCACATCATTGGACCGAGCTGGCGCCTGAGAAGCCCGCGGCGGCACGCGCCTATGCCCTGGGGCAGGTCGATCGGGTGTATCGGCTGCTCGATGGCCGGCTGGCCGCGCAGACCTATCTGGCAGGCACCGCCTACAGCATCGCCGACATCGCTGCCTTCCCCTGGGTAGCCCGCCACGGCTGGGCCGAGCACGATCTCGCGCTCACCCCGCATGTGGCGCGCTGGCACGCGCGCCTCGCCCAGCGTCCGGCCGTGCAGCGCGGCATGGCCGTGCCGCGCGGCGCCATCCTCGCCTGACGGAGACCCGAAGCATGTGGTTGCGTAATCTCGCCCTCTGGCTGGCCCTCGTGGCACTGCCCGGCCTGGCCCTGGCGCAGGCCGTGCCGCCCGAGCGAATCCTGCGCATCGTGCCGAACGCCGACCTGCAGACGCTCGACCCGATCAACACCACGGCCGGCGTCGTGCAGAGCCATGCTCATATGATCTACGACCAGTTGTTCGGCCGCGACGCCGAACAGCGGCCGCAGCCGCAGATGGTGGGCGCCCATGCGGTCTCCGCCGATGCGCTGGTCTGGCGCTTCACGCTGCGCGACGGGCTGGCCTTTCACGACGGCGCCCCGGTGACGGCGAACGACGTGGTGGCTTCGCTGCGCCGTTGGGGCGCGCGCGATCCGCATGGCCGCCAGATCATGGCGATCACCACCGGGCTTGTGGCCGAATCCGACGGCAAGACGGTTGTCTGGACGCTCAACCGGCCCTACGGACTGATGCTCGACGCGCTGTCCAAGCCCTCCGGCAACATGCCCGCGATCATGCCCGCCGCGGTCGCCGCGACCGATCCGTTCACCGCGATCCAGAGCACCAACGGCTCCGGCCCCTTCATCTTCGTGCGGGAGGAATGGGTGCCGGGCTCGCGCGTGGTTTATCGTCGCAACCCGAACTACGTGCCGCGCACCGAGCCCGCTTCCGGCACCGCCGGCGGCAAGGTCGTGCATGTCGATCGCGTGGAATGGCTGAACATCGCCAATGCGCAGACCGCGGTGCTGGCGCTGATCCAGGGCGAGCTCGACTACATCGAGAGTCCAGGCGTGGATTTCCTGCCGATGCTGCAGAGGCGGGGGATGCGCATCATCCGCACCAACACGCTCGGCGCGCCGGGCATGATCCGCATGAACCACATCCACCCGCCCTTCAACGATGTGCGCGCGCGCCAGGCGCTGATGCTGCTGGTGAACCAGGAGGAAATCCTCCAGGGGATGTTCCCCGACCCGGCGCTGTACCAGGTCTGCCATGCCTTCTTCGTCTGCGGCTCGCCGCAGGAGACGAATGCGGGCGTGCCACCCGGCCTTGGCACGCCGGCGGCGCGCGAGCGTGCGCGGCAATTGCTGCGCGAGAGCGGCTATGATGGCAGCCCGATCGTCATCATGGACCCGACCGACAACCCGTTTGTGCATGCGGCCACGCTCGTCCTGGCGCAGCAGATGCAATCAGTCGGCTTCCGGACCGATGTGCAAGCGACGGATTTCGCCTCCATGGCCGGTCGCCGCGCCAATCGCCGCCCGCCGAGCGAGGGCGGGTGGCATATCGGGCTGACCTTCTGGAACGGCCTCGGCGCATCCGATCCGGTGGGCAACGTGCCGATGCAGGCGAGCTGCGAGCGCGCCTGGCCGGGCTGGCCCTGCGACGCCGAGCACCAGGCGCTGATCGATGCCTTTCCCTACGCGGCGACGCCGGCCGAACGCCAGCGGCTGCTCGAGGCGCTGCATGTCAGCGCCTATCGGGTGGTGCCCTATGTGCCGCACGGGCAATGGTACCTGCCATCTGCCGTCAGCCCGCGCATCTCGGGCGTACTGGCGATGCCAGGCATCATCGTGCCGTGGAACATCCGCAAGGCGGCGCGGTAGGGCACAGGCGCGGTCGCGGGGATCATGACGTCGGCTCTGGCCGACCTCGGCGTGATTTCGATTCTTGTCCTTGCCACAGTGGGACTGTTGATCGGCACGCTGGGAGGATTGCTCGGCATCGGTGGCGGCGTCATTGCCGTGCCGGTGCTGCTTGAGGTCTTCGCACTGGGCGGCATGTCAGACGCCGATCACGCCGCGCTGGCCATCGGCACCGCGCAGGCGGCGATCCTGCTGTCCTCACTGGCGGCGGCAGCGGCCCACGCTGCCGCTGGGACCATCGATCAACCTGTCCTGCGGTCCTGGCTGCCCGCCATCCTGGCCGGTACGCTGCTTGGATTGGGACTGGCACCCCTGATCCCGGCCTCCCTGTCGGTCGGCGCCTTCGCTGCCGTCGCCGTTCTACTCGGCACTCAGATGATGGCGGGTGCTCGCGGCGTGCTGGCTTCCGGCCTGCCGGCCCCGCCGCTGGGTTGGTTGCCGCCGGCAGCCATCGGGGCGTTGTCCGCCGCCCTTGGGATCGGCGCAGGCACGTTGAGCGGCCCCGTCCTCGGGCTCTTCAGCACGCCGATCAATCGCGCCGTCGGGGCCGGCGCCATTTTCAATATCGCGGTCGCGCTGCCGGCGACGCTCGGCTTTGCCGCCCTGGGCTACGGCAAGCCCGGCCTGCCTCCCGACTCGGTCGGCTACGTCAGCCTGAGCGCGGCTATCCTGCTGGCGCTGCCGGCCATCGTGGTGGCGCCGTTTGCCGCGCGCCTCTCATCGCGGCTTCCGGTACCGCTCTTGCGCCGCGTCTTTGCCGCCTGCCTTTTCGCTATCGCCCTCCGTGTTCTTTGGCGCGCGACTTTCGGACAATGATCCAGCGCGCACAGCGTCCACCTCACGTTCCTTGCCGCCGTCGCAGAGTACCCTCTCCAGCATCTCGAGATGCGCCGCGCGGAAGCGGCCGGGCTCGATCGGCGCCAGGTGGTCGAAGGTCTGACGCCATAGTGCGGCCATCAGCGCCGGGGCCATCAGCACCATGGGCAGGTCCGTCGCTGCACCGGTCCTGAACTCGCCGCGCACGATGCCCCGCTCCACGATCCGCCGCAGCAGGGACGTAGCGCGCGCGATGGACTCCCGGTGGTAGGTTTCCAGCAGCTCCGGGAAGCGAGGGCCTTCGGCGAGGATCATGCGCATCACCGCGGCCGCGTCAGTAGCGACGAGACCGGTGTGCACATGCCCCACCAGCATCCGCAGCAGGTCGATGGTAGGGCCGGGATAGGCGTCCACCGCCGCCTCCACTCCCTCCAGCACAGGGGCCAGACGGGAGCGCAACGCAGCCTCGAACAGCGCCTCCTTGGTCGCGAAGTAGAGGAACACCGTACCCTTCGCCACGCCGGCACGACGCGCGACGTCCTCCATGCGCGTGGCCTCGAAGCCGCGCGCGGCGAATTCGGCGAGGCCCGCCTCCATGATTTCGCCGGGCCGCGCCGCCTTGCGCCGGCGCCGGGGCGGGGTGGACTCCTCCTTTAGTGACCCATCGGTCATTACTATTGCCTCACGGCATCTGGGATGTTACTGACCGATAAGTCATTAATGGCCAGGCAGCGCCCCGGCAACCCGAGGAGGCTCCCCTGAGCGCCGGACCACAGACCGCCCCGGCACCGGACATGCCACTCCTGGTCCATAGGGCGCCGCCGAGGCCGCCGGTCACCCAGCATCGCACGTGGCTGGCTGCGGCGTCGGGCCTGGGCGCTCTGCTCGTGGTGGGCACCTGGCTGGCCGCATCACGTCCCCCCAGCCAAGCGCCGGCGCCCTCGGTCAGCGGCCCGGCCGACATCGTGGCCCTCGGCCGACTGCTGCCGCACAGCCGCATCCTGGCCATCGCCCCACCGGCCGGCGCCGGGGATGCCCGCATCGCCGAACTGCCCGTCCAGGAAGGCAGCCGCGTCGCCGCAGGCGAGGTGCTGGCCGTGCTGGACAGCGCACCCGTGCTGCGCGCCGCGCTGGCCGCGGCCGAAGCAGAGGTCGCTGCGCGGCAGGCCGCCCTCGACCAGACCCGTGTAGCGGTCGCCGCCGCTCGGCAGGAAGCGCGCGCCGCGCTGACTCGCGCCGAAGCCGCACTGCCGATCCTGCGCCGCGACCTCGATCGCGCCATCGATCTCCAGGCCCGCGGTGCCGCAACGCCGCAGGTGCTTGGGCAGCGCCGCCTCGCCTACGATCAGGCGGTGCAGGAGGCCGCACGTGCCAGCGCCCAGTTACAGCGCCAGGACGCGCCCGATCCGGACGAGCAGGTGGATGTCCGCCTGGCGCGGCGCACCCTTGATTCCGCGCTGGCGGCGCGCGACCGCGCGGCGGCGGAACTTGACCGCGCCACCGTACGCGCCCCCGCGGCCGGAACGGTCCTGACCCTCCACGCCCGCCCGGGCGAGCGGCCTGGCGCCGAGGGCATCCTCAGCTTCGGTACGCTCGACGACATGATCGCGGAGATCGAGGTGCATGAGGACCAGACCGCCCGGCTCCGCCCGGGGGCCACTGTCACGCTGACCGCACCCGCCTTGGCAGAGCCCCTGCGCGGCAGGCTTGCCACGGTGGGGCGGGAGGTGCTGCGCCAGACCCTGACCGACCCATCGCCCGCCGCCGCCACGGATGCGCGCGTGCTGCGCGCCGTGGTGGCGCTGGACGCGGCCTCCACCGCGGCGGCCGCGCGGCTCGTGAACCTGCAGGTGACCGCGCGCATCGCGGCGGCGCCATGACGGCCGCCCTAACCCAAATCCTCGCGCACCTGCTGGGACGGCTGCCGATCGGCTGGCTGCAGCTGATCCACAAGCCTGGCCGCTTCGCCGCCGCGGTGGCCGGCGTGGCCTTCGCCAATCTGCTGGTGCTGATGCAGCTCGGCTTCCTCGGCGCGCTGACCGGCAGCATCGCGCTGCCCTATCGCGCGCTGGAGGCGGACATCCTGATCCAATCCTCCGACGCCAATACCTTGCAGGATGGCAGCCCATTGCCGCGCGCACGGATGCTGGAGGCGCTGGCTGTGCCGGGCGTCGCATCGGCGACGACGGTGCATGTCGGTCGCCTCGATTGGCGCCAGCCCAATGGCAGCAACGTCAACCTCGACGTGCTCGGCATCAATCCCGGCATGCCCAGTTTGCGGCTGCCGGAGGTTGAGGCGGCGCGCCCACTGCTCGCAGTAGGTAGCTTCGCGCTGGTCGACCGTACGACGCGCGGTCTGGATCCGGTGCTGCGCGCGCGGCTGGAGGCGGGGGGGACGCAACGCTTCGAGGCGAACGGCCATGGCGTGACCGTGACCGGCACCTTCTCGATCGGCGGCGGCTTCGGCGCTGATGGGTACCTTGTGGTCTCGGACCAGACCTTCCTGCGGCTGTTCCGCAACCGCAGCCCAGGCGCACCCAACCTCGTGCTGCTGCGCGCCACACCGGGCGAAGACATCGCGGCGCTGGTCGGCCGCATCCATGCTGCCCTGCCGACGGGCGACGTCATGGTACGCAGCGTGATGGAGGCCGCCGCGGCCGACACCACCTTCCAGACCACGCGCCGCCCCGTCGGCATCATCTTCGGCTTCGGCGTCGCCATCGGCGTGCTCGTCGGCGGCATCATCGTCTACCAGGTGCTGTCGACCGACGTTGCCGACCATATTCGCGAATACGCGACCTTCAAGGCCATGGGCTACGGGCGCGGCACCTTCCTCTCCATCGTGCTGGAGGAGGCGATGATCCTGGCGCTGGCCGGCGTCGTGCCGGGCGCCCTTGCCGCCGCCGCCCTATATGCGGGCATTTCGGCAATCACCGGGCTGCCGCTGGCGCTGGAGGCGCCGCGGCTTGCCAGCGTCTTCGTCGGTACGGTTCTGTTGTGCCTGCTGTCGGGTACAGTTGCGACGCGACGCTTGGCGCGCGCCGATCCGGCGGAGCTGTTTTGAGCGCGCCGCCGGCCATTGCCGTCACCAGGCTGAACCATGCCTTCGGTGTGGGCGAAGCCGAGCGACAGGTGCTGTTCGACGTGGCGCTCGAGATCCCGCGCGGCGCGCTGGTGGTGCTGATGGGTGCCTCAGGCTCGGGCAAGACGACATTGCTGACGCTGCTGGGCTGCCTGCGCGAGGTGCAGCAGGGCAGCGTGCGGGTGCTGGGGACAGAGCTGAACGATGCGTCCGAACAGGTGATGGTCGCGCTGCGGCGGCGCTTCGGCTTCATCTTCCAGGCGCACAACCTGCACGAGAGCCTGACCGCGCTACAGAATGTGCGCATGGGGCTGGATGTGCATGGGCCTGCGCCGGGAGCTGATGATGCCGCAGCCCATGTGCTGCGGCTTCTCGGCCTCGGGGAACGGCTGGACTACAAGCCCCGACGGCTCTCAGGCGGGCAGAAGCAGCGCGTCGCGGTGGCGCGCGCGCTGGTCGGCAATCCGGAGGTCGTCTTCGCCGATGAACCGACCGCAGCACTCGACAAGGAGAGCGGCTTCGAGGTGGTTGCGCTGCTGCGGCGCCTGGCCAAGCAGCGCGGCACGACGACGCTCATGGTGACGCATGACACTCGCATCCTGGACCTGGCCGACCGGATCATCGTGATGGAGGATGGGCGGGTGAAGGAGGGCGGGTGAGCAGCTGCGCCCCAGCAACGGTTAGATTCCGGCTCCCACCGCCGCAGCGGTGGGAACCGGAATCCAACCTTCTCTGGCGTTCGTGAGACGCGTCTCATCGTGTGCTACGCTCGTTCCCGCGGGGCGAGCTCGAACGTGGGGCTGTGGAATTGCATCCGTGCTTCCCTCACGAAGGCAATGATGTTGGCGGAGCTCCGGCGGCTGGCCTGAAAGACGAGGCTGACCGGCACTGAAGGCGGCTCATGCGCGCGGAGCAGATGCCGCAATCGGTCATCCCGCACCGCCTCCTCGACCTGATACGAAAGGACGCGCGTGATGCCCCGTCCGTGCAGCGCGGCCGCTGTGGCGGCATCCGCGCTGTTGACGATGAGGCGCGGCGAGACGGCGACACGCACCGACGCGCCAGCAGTTTGACCCGGGGGAGCGAAACGCCAGGCATCCGTTGCCTCCAGCCCGTCGAAGGCGATGATGGCATGGTGCCGGAGTTCGTCGGGGCTTCTGGGCTCGCCATGCGTGGCCAGGTAGGCTGGGCTTGCAACGACGACGCGGCGCACCTGCGTGAGCGGCACCGCCACTAGCGCGCTGTCCGGCAAGGCCCCGATGCGTACCCCGATGTCGAATCCCTCCTCCACCAGGTGCGTCACGCGATCAACCAGGGTGAGACGGATGGCGAGTGCGGGATGGGCCGCGGCGAGTGCCTCGGCGATTGGCAGGACATGCAGCCGCCCGAAGACGACCGGCGCTGTGACGGAAAGCGTGCCGCGGGGCGAGGCATGCTCGCCGCGCACGAGGCTGCGGGCGGCTTCCATGTCGGCCAGGATGCGGCGGCCATGCTCGGCATACAGCGCGCCGGCCTCGGTCAGCCGCACGACGCGCGTGGTCCGGTGCAACAGTACGACGCCAAGCTCGGCTTCGATCATCGCGACCGCGCGGGTGGCCGCGGCGGGCGAGCAGCGCAGGGCGCGCGCGGCGGCGGCGAAGCTCGCCAGATCCGCGACGGCCAGAAAGGAACGGAGCGCGTCGAGTCTGTCCATCTCGCTATTTCACTGTGTGAAATAATGAAGTGTCAAGACGTATGATTATCGCGGATCACGAGATGGGCCATGGATGCGGCCGCAGCAACCCGTTGCATCACAGGAGCAATCGCCATGTCCCGCCTGACCATCCCGGCCCGCGAGGCTGCCCCCGCCCCCTCACAACCCCTGCTCGACGCGGTCGAGAAGTCGCTCAGCGTCGTGCCGAACCTGTTCCGGCTGGTCAGCCAGAGCCCGGCCGCGCTGAGCGGACTCCTGGGGCTGAATGGCGCGCTGTCGAAGGCGCTGGATGCCCGCACGCGCGAGCGGATCGCGCTCGCGGTGGCGCAGGTGAACGGTTGCGACTACTGCCTCTCGGCGCACAGCTACCTCGGCCTCAACGTCGCGAAGCTCGACGCCGCCGAGATCGCCATGAACCGCCGCGGCCATTCCGGCGATCCGCGCGCCGACGCGGCCGTCGTCTTTGCGGCGAAGGTCGCATCGCAGCGCGGCCAAGTGGGCGACGCCGACATCGCGGCGGTGAAGCTCGCAGGCTACACAGAGGCGCAGATCGTCGAGATCGTCGGCCTCGTCGCGCTGAACGTCTTCACCAACTTCGTGAACAACGTCGCCGAGACGGAGATCGACTTCCCGGTCGTCCGTGCCGCCGAAGCGGCCTGAGCACGGCAAGGCCGGCGGGTCTCGCGCTGCGCGGGACCCGCCGCCCGAGGAGGATACTGCC
This sequence comes from Roseomonas rosulenta, assembly GCF_016106005.1. Taxonomy (GTDB): domain Bacteria; phylum Pseudomonadota; class Alphaproteobacteria; order Acetobacterales; family Acetobacteraceae; genus Neoroseomonas; species Neoroseomonas rosulenta. The sequence continues at coordinate 11,791 of NZ_JACADR010000003.1, read as the reverse complement.
ATGGGCCACCGCTTTCTCGAGATCACCGGCACGCCGTCCGTCAGGGCCGCACGCGCCGCGCAGGGCAGTGCCGCCACCTATGCGCGCTTCGAGGGCGGCCCTGACACGCATGACCAGCTCGGCTCCGCCGAGGCGGGCTTCATCGCCGCGCGCGACAGCGCCTACATCGCCAGCGTGTCCGAGACGGGCTGGCCCTACATCCAGCATCGCGGCGGTCCGCCGGGCTTCCTCCTGCCGCTCGACGACCGGCGCATCGCCTTCGCCGATCTGCGCGGCAACCGGCAATACCTGACGCTCGGCAACATTGCCGCTGACAGCCGCGTCGCATTGTTCCTGATGGACTACGCGAACCGCCGCCGCCTGAAGCTGCTCGGCCGCATGGAGGTGGGCGCATCCGAGGATGCCTCGCTCGCGCCGCTATTTGCCGCCGCCAGGCGCGCCGAGCGCATCCTTGTTGTCACGGTCGAGGCATTCGACTGGAACTGCCCGCAGCATATCACGCCCCGGTTTACTGAGGCCGAGGTGACGGCCGGCGTGGCACCCTTGCGCCGGCAGATCGAAGAGTTGGAGGCGGAAAACCGAACCCTCCGACAGGGTCTCAACCCGGCCCAGGAGCCCGCCGCATGAGCAGCCCGCGTCCACCCCTCCCGCCCTTCACGGCCGCGGACGCCACGCGCAAGGTCCGCATGGCCGAGGACGCCTGGAACAGCCGCGATCCCACTCGCGTGGCGCTGGCCTACACTGAGGACAGCCGCTGGCGGAACCGTGCCGAGTTCCTTTCCGGCCGCCCGGCTATCGAGGCCTTCCTGACGCGGAAATGGCAGCGCGAGCGAGACTACCGGCTTATCAAGGAACTCTGGGCGGTCGCCGCGGACCGCATCGCCGTGCGCTTTGCCTACGAGTGGCACGACGACAGCGGCCAGTGGTTCCGCTCCTACGGCAACGAAAACTGGCGCTTCGACGCGCTGGGCTACATGGCCGAGCGTCATGCCAGTATCAACGATCTGCCGATCGGCCTGGCGGACCGGCTCTTCCACTGGCAGGTGCCCGGGCCACGACCCGACGGGCACCCGGGGCTCACCGAGCTTGGACTTTAGGACCCGTTGCCGGCAGGCAGGGTACGCGTTCGGCTGATTCCGTCCGAACGCGTATGGCTGCCGCCTGCACGCGAGCCTCGATCCGTAATGCGGCTGCTGCCACCGAGCATTGCCGACTCGATTAAACCTGCCGGCTTCGTTGCCTTCACCTCCGCTGCTCGCACCCCCTCACGAGCGGGAGCATCCGGCGGCGCCCGTCATGCTGCCGCGGCTTCCCGCGCCATCAGGCTGGAGAGGTGTGACCCCCGCGCCCGCAGGAAGGCCGCGAGCCGCTCCGGGTAGTCCTCCGTCACCGCCGTCCGGACGCTCGGGCGCGCGGCTAGCGTCTGCCTCCAGGCGCGCAGCCTCGGTGTCGCGTCGAACACGCCGAGCGGAGGCAGCACCGCCTCGAAGGTATCGAAGTAGCGGAAGACTGGCGCGAATGCGGCGTCTACCAGGCTGAAGCGCTCACCAGCGAAGTACGGCCCTGCGCCGAGCGCGCCCTCCAGCCACGCCATTTTCCCGGCGAGCTCGGTGGCCCGTGCCTCGTAGCCTGCCGCGTCGGGCGCCGCATAGAGCCCGGCGATGGTGTTCAGGCTCGCCGAGGCGAACTCGATCCAGGCGCGATGGCGGGCCCGCTCCAGCGGGTCGCCAGGATGCAGGCGAGGCCCAGGCTGCGTCTCCTCGAGGTACTCGCAGATGACGGCGCTCTCGAACAGCACCGCGCCGTCGTCCACCACCAGCAGCGGCACCTTGCCGAGCGGCGAGACGGCGCGGAACCAATCGGGCTTTGCAGCAAGGTCGATGAGCTGCCGCTCATGCGGCACGCCCTTCTCAGCGAGCGCGATGACCGCGCGCTGCACATAGGGGCAGAGATGGTGGCTGACGAGGCGAAGGCTGGACATGGCGCTGCTCCGTGTTCGTGGGCGGCCCCCGGCGGCGCCGGGGGCCAGCATTCGTTCGGTGTGGTTGTAAGGTTTCAGGCGGCCCTGTCGGCCGGGCGTGCCGCGCCGAAGGCGAGCGAGCGCGAGGGCGAGAGCGCATAGGCGCCGTCACCAAGCAACGCCTGCACGAGCGCGAGGACGGTGAGGTAGAGCGGATACTCCCAGCCGCCGTTCGGGTACCCGAACATCCAGCCATTTCCCGCATGGGCCCAGGTCGCGCCCGCCAGCACCGGCGCCAACGCTAGCGCAACCCAGCGCGTCTGCACGCCAAGCACCAGAAGGACACCGCCGACCGCTTCCGCCGCGAAGATGACGTAGGCGAACCAGGGCGGCAGGCCGATGGAGCCGAAGTAGGCGGCCGTCCCTGGAAGGCCGAAGACCATCAGCTTCAGCACCAGGCTGTGGGCGAGGAACATGACGCCGAGCGCGACGCGCAGGATGAGGGCAGCGTGGGGAGCGTTCTTGAGGTCGGTCACGTCGGATCCTTCATTGGTGGGTGATGCCGCAAGGCTAGGCCCGCCACAGCCGCAAGGCACATTGCGTGTCGGCAGTTACCGCTTGCATTCCTGCAAGCGATTCCACCTGTTACCCTGGCCCTCATGGATGATTGGAACGACCACCGCCTCGTGCTCGCCGTCACACGGGCCGGCAGCCTCACAGCCGCGGCGAAAACCCTCGGCGTGGACCACTCCACCGTGTTCCGGCGCCTCGCGGCGCTCGAAGCGCGGCTCGGACTGCCACTGTTCGAGCGCGTGGCGGGCGGCGCCTATACGCCCACCGAAGCGGGCGCCCACGCCGCCGCCGCAGCCGAGCGGATGGAGGATGCGGCACTCGGCCTTGCCCGCGACCTGGCCGGCCAGGACCGCCGCCTCGCCGGTCGTCTGCGCATCACCTGCTCCGAGACGCTCGCGTTCCGGCTGCTGACTCCGTGGGTGGGCCGTTTTCGCGCCGAGCACCCCGGCATCGCCGTCGAGATCGTCGTGGATAGCCGCGTGCTGAACCTCTCGCGGCGCGAGGCCGATGTTGCGCTGCGCGTTGCCCGCCCGCGCGAGGGAGACCTCTGGGGCCGCAAGCTCGCCGACGTCGCCTGGACCGCGTATGGCGCGGCCAGCCACTTCGCTGCCGCACCGCCGCTTGCCGGACCGCGGGACCTCGCCGCGCACCCGCTGATCGGCTGGGAGGAGGCGACGACGGGCGTCAACGCCGCGCGGTGGCTTGCTGAGATCGCACCGCCCGAAGCGGTGGTCTACCGGACTGGCAGCTTGGTGAATCAGATGGTCGCGGCGCGCGCGGGTCTCGGCCTTGCGCTGTTGCCCTGCTACCTCGGCGACCCCGAGCCGGGCCTGGCGCGAGCGCTGCCCGAACCGATCCCGGAGCTCTCGCGCGAGATGTGGATCGTGACGCACCGGGACTTGCGGAACACCGCCCGCATCCGCGCCTTCTTCGACACGGTGACACGTGGCTTGCAGGCGGACCGTGCGCTCATTGAAGGCCGGGGGACCGTTCCGGCCGTCGCCGCGACTATGCGCGACACCCTTACCGCAGACGGTGCAGACCCGTGACGTGCGCCTGCGGCGCAAGCGTCAGCCGTCCAACGCTCAGCGTCCGTTGCACCACGAAGTTTGTGCAGGGCTCCACGACATCGGGCACAATCCCGCAGCGTTGCAGCGTAACCAAGCAGAGGTGCGCTGCGAAGGCTGACATGGGAGCAACAGGAAAGGTCCCCCATGTCGATTATCCTCAAGCGTCGTGGTCTAACAGCGACCGCGCTGCTCGGTGCCACGGCCGGTCTTATTGGCGCATCGCGTGAAGCTGTGGCGGGCAACCAGCTGGCCGTCGCGATCAGCGGCTATGACGCGACCAGCTACCAGAGCGGCACCGCGCAGCGCGGCGTGGCGAGGTTCAACGCGACCCACAACGGCGGGATCTGGTTCTTCCAGTCGGAGGCGACGCGCGATTTGTTCAGGGCCGATCCCGCCCGCTACGCGCCGCAGTTCGACGGCTACTGCGCCTGGGCGGCTTCGCAGGCCTACAAGGCGCCGGGCAACCCGGAGATCTGGCGTGTCGTGGACAACAAGCTGTACCTGAAGGTCCACGAGCAGGCGCAGCAGATGTGGCTGCGTGACGTGCCCGGCAATATCGCCAAGGGCAACACGAACTGGCCGCGCATTCACCCATTCTGAGCCGCGGCGGACCGCCCCTCGCTGAGTGGTCGTAAGTGTGTGGTGCCCTGGGCGGGAACGCCCAGGGCATCGTCGGCAATTTCAGCGCAGGCAATATCCGGCGAGTCAGAATGCTACCACGCCGCGCTGCGCGCATGCTGCGGTGTCAGGTGGCCGGCGCTAGAAGTCCTTCGCGGCGGAGCCCGTTGACAGCGCGAGTCACGGTCACGCGGGAGAGGCCTAGATAGCCCGCCAAGTCTTCGTGTTTGAGGGGCAGTTCGAGGGCGCGGCGTCCCGCCGGTACGCGTGCGTCCCTCAGGCGCTCAAGGAGGTCCAGTAGCCGCGCCCGTGGCGGCAGAGACGACGCCTCAATGAGGCGGTGCGCCAGCGACCGCTGCTTCGCAGCCATGATCTGGATGAGGCAGAGGCCAATCCGCGGGTCGCGCCGCAGCGCGTCCTGCACATCGCCAGCCCGGTAGAACACGACGCGCAGCGCCGAGAGCGCGACCACGGTGACGAGGCGCGGACCGCCTTCGAGCGCAGTGCCCTCCCCGAAGAGACTCCCTGCGCCCATGATCTCCACCAGCCGCTCCTGGCCGGCCGCGGACACCCCATAGGCCTTCGTCAGACCCTCCCGCAGCAGGTAGAGCCCGTGGCTCGGATCGTCGCGCTGGAACAGCACCTCGCCGGCCGCGAGGGATCGCGGCGTTCCGAGGCCGTGCGTCAGCTCAGTCCAGCCATCAATCAGCGCGGCCGAGGTCGCCCACGTCGCCATTCCGACCCTGCCACCTGCCATTCTGTCGCCTCCACCCCGCCGATGTGCCCGTGGCCGTATCGCGGGATACAGCGGCTTGGGCCTCGGCGGGCGATACTCTCTGGGATGAATGCCCTTGGGGGAAGCGCCGTGCCTGGTTCGGTCTCGCGCCGCAGTGCGCTCGCCACTGTCGTCGCCATCGCTGCGTCCCCTGGGCAGAGTTGGGCTCAGGCTTGGCCGGTGCGCCCGGTTCGCCTGGTGGTGCCCTATCCGCCCGGCGGGCCGAGCGACTTCGTCGGCCGCATGCTGGCCGAGGCGTTCCAGCCGCGGCTCGGGCAGCCGCTCGTGATCGACAACCGCGGCGGGGGAAACGCGACGATTGGCACCGCCGCAGTCGCCGCAGCGCCGTCAGATGGCAGCATGTTCTTGCTCGCGACGAGCCAGACGCACGCCATCAATCTGGCGATGATGGAGAACCTGCCCTACCGGCCAGTCGAGGACTTCACATCCATCGCCGGCCTCGTCGCGCTGCCGCACGTCCTCGTGGTTCCAGCGGCCTCGGCAGCGCGCAACCTGGCGGGTCTGTTGGCCATGTTGCGGACTGCACCCGACCGGCACAGCCACGGATCGACGGGCTACGGCACCGGCGGGCATCTCGGCGGTGCGATGCTGGCGCGGGTCGCTGGCGTCTCCTCGATCCACGTGCCCTTCCGCGGCGCAGGGCCGATGGTCACCGAACTGCTCGCCGGCCGGCTTGACTACGCCATCGCCACGCTGGCGAGCGTCATGCAACACATCCGCTCCGGTGCGATCCGCGCGCTCGGCGCCGCCTCGTCGAGCCGCCTCGCCCAGCTTCCCGATTTGCCGACCCTCGCCGAACTCGGCGTGCCCGGCGTCGATCTCGATGCCTGGTATGCGCTGTTCGGCCCCGCGGGGCTGCCGACGCCCGTCGTAGACGGCATGGCAGGGGTCGTCGCGCTCGCCCTCAACGACCCGGCGGCGGTGTCGCGGTTGCACGAAGCCGGCTTTGTCATGTGGCGCCGCGCGCCGGCCGAGCTGCACGCCGCGCTGCCCGCCGAGATTGCCCGCTGGCGCGGATTGGTGCGTGCCGCCGATGCGCGGATCGACTGACCGTCGTGCGAGACAAGCCACTCCGCTTCGGCACGCTTGGACCAGCGGGCACCAACTCGCATGAGGCGGCGCTGCGCTATGTCGAGTTCCACGGCGTCGCTGCCGAGATCGTCCTGTTGCGCTCCTACCGCGACGGGCTCGACCGCCTGCGCGCGGGCGAGCTCGACCACCTTGTGCAGGTGTGCGCGCACCCGGACGTCGCAGACACCATCGAGCGCCACTACGAGGAGGTCTTCCTCGTCGACAGCTTCATTTCGCCGACCAAACCCATGGGGGTGGTCTCGCGCGCGGACGTGGCCGCACCGCGCTCTGTCGGCTTCATGGCAGCCACGCGGGGCTACTTCGACCCTGAGCAGTGGGCGGTGCAGGTGCGGGAGATTTCAAACGCCGAGGTCGCGCGCGGCCTGGTCGAGGGCCGCTACGATTCCGGCTTTACCACGCTCGATCTCATCGACGCGTACCCTGGGCGCTTCCGGCTCGAACGGCACATCGGCGAGGTCGACGTGGTCTGGCTGGTCTACGGACGCGACCGCGTTCGGCAGGGCGACATCACGGCGTGGCGCGACAGCCCTCTTGGCCGCGCGATGCGGCAGGAAAATCTGCCGTGCAGTAAGGTGGCGGAAAATGACGGAGCAGAGCGTGATGAATGAGGACGGGCTCGTCCGCGTCGCGCTCACACTACATGTGGGCGGCGGGCTGAGCATCCACCACGTCGCGACCGAGGACATCCATCGCCCCGGCGGCTGGGCTGACTGCCTCAGGCGCGACGCGATGGCGACAGCCAGCACCCGCGGGATGCGGAGCGCGACGCCGATCGACGACCTGCGAAGCGCGCTGTGACGGCCCTTGTGACCTTGCAACCGAACGCGAACGCCTCGTCGCGCCAGTTGTCCGGCGCACTCTTCGTGCTGCTGTCGGCCGCCGCCATCGCCGTTGTACCAACTGCGGCCCGGCTCGCCTTTGAGGCGGGGAGCAACACGCTGACCGTGGTAACGCTGCGCGGCGTGATCGGCGTTGCACTCATGGCGGCGGTGACCGTCCTCTCGCGCCAGTCCTTCAGCGTTCCACGGGCGGCGCTGCTACCCTGTATCGCGGCCGGGCTTGCCTACGCGCTCATGTCCTACGGCTTCTTCGGCTCGGTCGCCTACATTCCTGTCAGCCTCGCCGTGCTTATCTATTTCACGCACCCGCTGTTGCTCGCGGTCTTCGCCCATCGCCGCGGAATCGAGCCGCTCACCAGCCGGAAACTGGGGCTGGGGCTTGCGGTGCTGACTGGACTGGCACTCGCGCTCGGCCCCGCCCTTGGCGAGCTGGACGCGATCGGCGTCGGGCTCGCCGCCGTCGCTTCCGTCGCGGTCTGCGCGATGATCCTGTTCAGCGCCCGCGCCCAGCGGCACGCGACGAGCACGCAGGTGAACCTCCACATGACGGCGGTGACGGTCGTCGTTTTCGTTGCTGTCACCACGACAGCCAACGCCTGGGAATTCCCCACCGCCATGCTCGGCTGGCTCGGTGTGGCCGTGGCCGGCGTTGGCGTGACGGTCGGCCTCCTCGCCTTCTTCGCCGCGTTCCGCCTTATCGGCCCGGTCCGCGCGACGATGATCAGCAGCGTTGAGCCACTGCTCGGCATCCTTGTCGCCGTGGCCGTCCTCGGCGAACGGTTCAGCCCTGCCCAGTGGGCCGGCGTCGGCGTGGTTGTCGCGGCTCTCGTGCTCTTCGAGGCACCAGTGCGACGGCCTCCGCCGCAGAGGCCAGATTGATGGGAGGCAACTGACCCGGGTCAGCGCCCCTCGCGCCTGATTCTCTCTGGTGGAATGCAACTCAACGAGCGGCGGCAGCTGCGTCGTCTCGCGGTGCTTCGCTTGCCGGGCAGAATCGCGTGGCCGCTTCCCGCCATTCTGAGCAAGGCGAGGACGGCGAGCTGGGCGTCGATTGGCAATGACTAGGCGGGCGGCACAAGTTCGTAACGGTCATGGAGCGTCACTTTTGGATCGCTTCAGACGAAAGACGGCAACGTCTGTTTCATTCGCAGACTGAGGAAAGGACACATTTTGATGAACGACGACGAGTTGGCACGACGGTCGATCCTGGGCTTCGGCGAAGTGATTGCGGCGCTTGGGCGCTGGGGTGTCGGGGAAGACGCGGTCGTGCGCCGAGCTGACGCACTCGGCGCCCGAATCCCCGCAGTGGCTGGCAACCCCTGGTTCGACGCCGTCGTGGTGCCGCCCGGCACTGCGCCGCCGGCGGACGACCCGCTACTTCCGGGCTGCGTGTGGACGCCCGCTTCTTCGGTGTCGGGGCGCGTGGAGGATCCCGCAATCGCCACGCCCTGCCTCGGCATCACCCTCGACGATCCAGCCCTGGTGCTCGGTGGCTCGCCTAACCCGGCGGAGGCCCCGCCGCTTGCCGTGCTGGGCGAGTTGAACGAGCGCGCGTATGGCGAGGCGGGCTGGTTCGTACCCATCGTCGGCGCCCTGCGCGATGCGCGGGTCCGCACCTACGGCTTGCGGGAGGGCGACGCCTTCGTCTGCGTCGCGCTCACAATGGATGTGGGCGATGACCTGAGCATCCACTACGTCGCGACAGAGGACACCCATCGTCGCCGCGGCTTGGCGAGCCGCCTCGTACGCGACGCCATGGCGACAGCGAGAGCCCGCGGGATGCGCAGCGCGACGCTGCAGGCGAGCGCCGACGGGCTGCCGGTCTGGAAGCGCCTTGGCTTCCGGCAGGTCGCGACGCTGCGCGGCTATGTGCGAGACGCACCCTGATGGCCGCCATGCGCGGCCCGTCACGCTGCTGCACAGTCCCTCTCCGACCGGCGTTGGATCGCGAGTCTCTTGCCTCCATCGCGAGCGACGAGGTCGGGATGGCGACGTCGGCCTGCGAGAGGTCGGCGTTGAGGACAAGCAGTTTCTCGATGCGCACCGGCTTGGCGGGCCTCCACGGTTCGGCCCGCTTGCAGCGGCGGGCATCAACGCGCACGAGGCGGCGCGGCGCGGTGCCTACTTCTAAAGCTGGACCGGGAGGCCGGCGACATCATCCAAGCTGACGTTGATTTGGCCGCTCATGTGGTCTTTCGGATCGCCACACCGGCTGACCCGGCGCTGTCATCGACGGCTGCGGGATGGCGGACGCCTAGTGCGGATGATCCCGGCTCGGCCAGCGTCCATTGGCTGACCACGATGCTGCCGACGAGCGCAAGCAGCCCGAATGCCTGCATCAACGACAGCGTCTCGCCCTGGACGACCAGTCCAAGCAGAACCGCGGTGGCAGGGCTGAGCAGGCCAAGCGATGTGGCAGCGGCGGGGCCGACGCGACCGATCCCGCAAAACCAGACGATGTAGGTCAGCGCGCCGCCCACCAGTCCCAGCCACCCGAGGCCCAGCAGGTTGGCGGCCGACACCGCCATGGGAAAGGGCGCAAAGACGAGGGTGACCGGCACGAGGAGGAGGCCGCCGGCCGCGAGCTGCCAGGCGGTGATCGTCAGTGGCGGTACCGCGGGTTGCCAGCGGCGGCTGAGGACGGTGCCGGCCGCCATCGAGACCGCTCCCGCGAGGCCGGCCGCAATAGCCCAGGGGTCGAGACCCGCTTCCGGCGAGAGGACGAGCAGGGCGACACCGCCCATTCCGAAGATCGCCGCCAGGACTGCGAGGGGGCGAATCGCCGTCCCCAGCACCGGCTGCGCAAGCAGGAGCACAAGCAGCGGCTGCACCGCCCCGACCACGGCCGCGACGCCGCCGGGCAGGCGCTGGGCGGCTGACCCTGCCCCCTTGGATGTCCCCGCCCTGAGCTAGAGTCCGTCGAAGGGTCAGTCATCCGGCGCCACGACCGACGATGGCGCCAACCTACAGTGCCGGCAGGCAGTGCACTGGGACTCGAAGAGTTGCTGAGCGTTGCGTTTGCCTGCCACTGCACGCTGGAACACTACTACCACGTCGGGCTTGTTGAACCTGCCCCAATCTGCCGCTCTCTAATCGTCCCCGCCCGCTGCGGTACCTCCGCCGCGGCACCGACACGGGGATCGCATGTCGCTGCATCCGCTGAAGGCAGAGACCACCGCACGTGGCGCGCGGATGCTGCGCACCGCGTTCGGCCCCGGCATCGCTGCATGGCTCGAGGACCCCGCCGTCGTCGAGGTGATGCTGAACCCTGACGGGCGACTGTGGATCGACCGTCTTGCGGAGGGCCTCGCCGACACCGGCCGCTGCCTCTCCTTCGCCAATGGCGAGCGCATCATCCGCCTCGTCGCGCATCATGTTGGCGCCGAGGTGCATGCGGACCGCCCCTGCATCTCGGCCGAGCTGCCCGAAACGGGTGAACGCTTCGAGGGCCTGCTCCCACCCGTCGTCGCCGCCCCGGCCTTCGCGATCCGCAAGCCCGCCGTCGCCGTCTTCACGCTCGAGGACTACGTCGCCGCCGGCATCATGACGGCCGGCCAGGCCGCCACGCTGCGGACCGCAGTTGTGGATCGCCGCAACATTCTCGTCGCCGGCGGCACCTCCACCGGCAAGACCACGCTGACCAACGCCCTGCTCGCCGAGGTGGCCCGCGAGGGTGGCCGCGTCGTGCTGATCGAGGACACGCGCGAGCTCCAGTGCCGCGCCCCGAACCTGGTCGCGCTGCGCACCAAGGACGGCGTCGTCTCGCTGTCGGAACTCGTCCGTCGTGCGCTCCGCCTGCGCCCGGACCGCATCCCCATCGGTGAGGTGCGCGGCGCCGAGGCACTCGACCTGCTCAAGGCCTGGGGCACCGGCCACCCCGGCGGCATCGGCACCATCCACGCAGGGAGCGCCCTCGGCGCGCTGCGCCGGCTCGAGCAGCTGATCCAGGAAGCCGTCGTCACCGTCCCGCGGGCCCTGATCGCCGAGACGATCGACGTCATCGCCGTGCTCACCGGCCGCGGCACCGACCGCCGCGTCGCCGAACTCGCCCAGGTCCGCGGCCTGACCCCGACCGGCGACTACGACCTCACCCCAGCAGGAGACACCCCATGATGCCCACGCTGCGCACGCGCCTCGCCGGCGCGGCTGCCTTCACGCTCTGCCTCGCCCTCGCCGCGCCCGCCCACGCAGCCGGCTCCAACATGCCCTGGGAGCAACCGCTGCAGCAGGTGCTGGAATCCATCGAGGGGCCGGTCGCCAAGATCATCGCGGTGATCATCATCATCGTGACCGGCCTGACGCTCGCCTTCGGGGACACGTCAGGCGGCTTCCGGCGGCTGGTGCAGATCGTCTTCGGGATCTCGATCGCCTTCGCGGCGTCGAGCTTCTTCCTGTCCTTCTTCCAGTTCGGTGGCGGGGCGCTGATCTGATGGCTGCCCCGGCCGATCCCGTGCCCGGCTTTTCGGCGCCCGTGCACCGCGCGCTGATCGAGCCGATTCTGCTCGCCGGCGCACCGCGGGCGGTTGCCATCGCCAACGGCACGCTCGCCGCGGCAATCGGGCTCGGGCTGCGGCTCTGGGTCGCGGGCGTGCTGATCTGGCTGGTCGGCCACGTCGCGGCGGTCTGGGCAGCGCGACGGGATGCGCAGTTCGTCGAGGTGGTGCTCCGCCTACGCGCTCGGCGCCACGAGCACGGCCTACCGCAGCGGCGGCGCCTCGGGCGTGGTCACGGCCGCCGGCTCGGCTGCCATGAGCCCGCTGCGCAGCGCCGCGGGCAGCCTTCGTGCCAGCCACGCCGCCGGCAGCGCGGCGGTCAGTGTCGGCGCATCGCCGCCGGCTGATCC
>NZ_JACADR010000299.1 GCF_016106005.1 Roseomonas rosulenta | reverse complement strand
CGGCCAGCGCCGCGCGCATATGCGCGGGCACCGGCGCCTGCGCCGCCAGGGGCGGGTCGAGCGGCAGGGCGATGGCGCGGGCCAGCAGGTGCAGCCCGCCGGGCTCGCCCGCGCCGTAGACGGGGTCGCCCAGGATCGGGAATCCCGCCGCCGCGCAATGCACGCGCAGCTGGTGCGTGCGGCCGGTGAGCGGGCTCAGTTCCAGCCAGGCGGTGCCCGCCCCGCGGCCGAGGACGCGCCAGCGCGTGACCGCAGCCTGCCCGCCGGGGGCGACCTCCATGCGCCAGCCGCGCGCCGCGCTGCTGGTCTTGGCCAGCGGCGCGTCGATCACGCCTTCGTCCCCGGCCGGGCCGCCGCGCACCACGGCCCAGTAGGTCTTGCGCGCCAGGCCCTCGGCGAAGATGCGCCCGAGCGCGGCGAGGGCCGGCTTGGTGCGCCCCAGCACCAGGCAGCCGGCGGTGTCCGTGTCCAGCCGATGCGCGGGCTGCGGGAGATGCCGCTTGCCCATGCGCAGCGGCTCCAGCCAGTCCTCGAGCGAGGGGCCGCCGCGCGGGCCACGATGGACCGGCAAGCCGGCCGGCTTGTCCAGCACCAGCACGTCGTCGCGCAGCAGCAGGATGCGCGCGGCGATCGTTGCAGGCGGCGCTTGGCGCGATGCGGCCCGGCGTGGGACGCTGCGCTGCATCATGGCATCCCCTCCCCTCGTCATCTGCCTCGGCAATGTGGTGGCCGACCACACCTTCCGCGTCGAGGACGTTCCCGCCCCCCCGGCCAAGATCGCCGCCCGGTCCTACAGCATCGGCCCAGGCGGCATGGCCGCCAATGCCGCGATCGCGGCCGTCCGCCTGGGCGGGCGCGCCGCCTTCTGGGGGCGCGTGGGCGATGACATGAACGGCGAGCCGCTAGCCGAGGCACTGGCGGCCGAAGGCGTGGACGTGTCCGGCCTGCGGCGCGTGCCCGGCGGGCGCACGCCGGTCGGCGCGGTGCTGGTCGATCCGCGCGGGGAGCGCACCATCATCTCCTTCCGGGGATCGGGACTCGGGACCGATCCCGCCTGGCTGCCGCTCGATCGGATCCGCGAGGCCGGGGCGCTGTGCTGCGACCCGCGCTGGCCGGAGGGCGTGGCCGCCGCCGCCGCCGCCGCGCGTGCCGCCGGGGTACCGGTGGTGCTGGATGGCGAGCGCAGCGAGACGCGCATCCTGGTCGACCTGGTGCCCCGCGTGGACCACGCGGTCTTCTCCGTGCCCGGCCTGGCGAACTTCCTGCCCGGCCGCGGGCCGGAGGAAGGGCTGCGCCAGGCCCTGGCGTCGGGCCCGGTGAAGGTCGCGGCGGTGACGCAGGGCGAGAAGGGCGTGCTGTGGATGGCGGCCGGGGACGAGAAGCCGACGCGCACGCCGGCCTTCCCCGTGGAGGCGACCAACACTACCGGCGCGGGGGATGTGTTCCACGGCGCCTATGCGCTGGCCGTGGCCGAGGGCATGGACATCCCGCGCGTCATTCGCTTCGCCGCCGCCGCCGGCGCGCTGCGCGCGCGCGACGGCGCGACGCCGACGCGCGCGATGGCGGAGGAGATGCTGGCCGGCGGCTGAGAGACCGTTTGAGAATCCGCCGTTCGGCGCATTCTGCAGTCCGGCACCGGCCCGCTCCCCCACCCGGCCAACCAATTCAGGATACTGTCGTGGGTGGCCGGGTGAGGGAGCGGGCCGGTGCCGTTATTCTCAAACGGTCTCCGAGGCCCGGCGTCAGAGATGCTTCGCGAAGAATTCCAGCGTGCGCTTCTGCGCCAGCGCCGCGTCATTGGCTGAGTAGGACCCGCGCTCGTCGCAGGCGAAGCCGTGGCCGGCGCCGGCATAGACATGGATCTCGACCCCGGGCTGCGCGGCGCGCACCGCCTCCACGTCGGTCATCGGGATGGAGGCGTCGGTCTCGCCGAAATGCAGCTGGACGGGGCAGCGCGCCACCTCGTTCTTCGCCGCGGCGACGCCGCCGCCATACCAGCCGGATGCCGCGCTGAAGGCGCTGGTGCGCGTAGCGCCATGCCAGGCAACCGTGCCGCCCCAGCAATAGCCGACGATGCCGCGCTTCGCGCCCCGCGGCAGCGCGGCGGCGGCGGCGAGGATGTCGAGCACGGTGAGCCCATCGTTGATCTTGCCGCGCAGCTCGCGCCCCTGCGCCACGTCGGCGGCCTCGTAGCCGAGCTCGATGCCCGGGCCGACACGGTCGAACAGGGCCGGGGCGATCACGGCGAAGCCCTCGGCGGCGAAGGCGTCGGCCACGTTGCGGATGTGGTGGTTCACGCCGAAGATCTCCTGCACCACGACCAGGGCGCGGTCGGCGTTCTGCGGGCCGGTGCGATAGGCGGCCAGGCGGTGGCCATCGGCGGCGGTCAGCGAAATCATCGGCATGGGCGTATCCCCTCAGGCGTGTGGCGGGCTATCCTCGATGCATGGCCGAGATCGTCAACCTCAACAAGGCCCGCAAGGCGCGCGCGCGGGACGACAAGGCTGCGGAAGCCGTCGCCAACCGGGCGAAGCACGGCCGCAGCAAGGCGCAGAAGCAGAACGACGCGCGCGCCGAGGATCGCCGCCGCGCGCTGCTCGATGGCGCGAAGCGCGAGGAATGACGGCGCGGGCCGCCCGGGCGCCGGTCGCGCGCGCCATCCCCCGTGGCGGGGCCTGAGCCGATGCGCCACCACCTGCTGGCGGGCTTCCCGCCCTCGGTCTCGCCATCCTCGCATGCGGTCGAGGCCGACGGCTTCGTCTTCCTGACCGGCCAGTTTCCGCGCGACCTGGACGACCCCGACGCACCGCTGCCCGAGGGCATCGCGGCGCAGACCGCGCGCACCATGGGCAATCTTTCGCGCGCGCTGGGCGCGCTGGGGCTGGGCTTGCAGCACCTGGTCTCGGTGCGGGTGTACCTGACGCAGTTCGAACGCGACTACGCGGCGATGAACGCCGCCTATGCCGCCGCCCTGCCCGATGGCGGGCGGCCGGTGCGCACCTGCGTGGGCGTCACCGCGCTGGTGCGCGGCGCACTGATCGAGATCGAGGCGGTGGCGAAGCGGCCCTGATGCCTGAATGGCGAGGGCGCAGCCGCTGTGCCGCGCGCGGGGCTGGCGGAGCGGCCACGCGCGACTGCATGGGCTTCAGAACAGGCTGCGCGGGATGATGCCGCGCTCGCGCGCCTCGCGCGACAGATCCTCGCGGAAGTCGGGGTGTGCGAGGCCGATCAGCGCTTTGGCGCGCTCGGGCACCGACATCCCCTTCAGGTTCGCGATGCCGTACTCGGTGACCACGTACATCATGTCGGACCTCGGCGTGGTGACGATGTTGCCCGTCGTGAGCGCGGGCACGATGCGGCTTTTCCGCACGCCCTTCCGTTCATAGGTGGAAGCAAGGCAGATGAAGGACTTGCCCCCCTTCGACGCATAGGCGCCGCGGACGAACTGCAACTGCCCCCCGGTGCCGGAGATGTGGCGGTGGCCGTCGGATTCCGATGCGGCCTGGCCCTGCAGGTCGATCTGCGTGGTGTTGTTGATCGCAACCACGCGGTCGTTCGCGGCGATGATGTCGGGCAGGTTGGTGGCATCGACCGTGCGGCACATGAAATCCGCATTGTCGTGCAGCGTGGCGTAGGTCGCCTGGCTGCCGAGCGCGAAGCTGTAGGTAACCAGGCCGCGGTCGGTCGCCTTGCGCGCGCCGCTCACGCGCCCGGCGCGGTACAGCTCCACCAGACCGTCGTTCAGCATCTCGGTATGGATGCCGAGGTCCTTCACGCCGCTGTGCAGAAGCAGCGTGGTCACGGCGTTGGGCATGCCGCCGATGCCCACCTGCAGGCAGGCGCCGTCCTCGACCTCGTTGGCGATCAGGCGCGCCACCGCGCGGTCCACCTCGGTCGCCTCCGCATTGGGCAGTTCGGGCATGGGGCCGTCCTCACCCTCGATGATGAAGTCCACGTGGCTGCGATGGACGCGGACCTCGGGGCCGACCACGCAGGGCATCCGGGGCGCGACCTCGAGAACCAGCACCTTCGCGCGCTCGATCACCGCCGGGTGCCACAGGCAGAGCGGACCGATGTTGAAGAAGCCATCGGCATCCATGGGCGCGGCCTTCATCACCGCGATGTCCACGCGGTCGACGAAGCGGCGGTAGTAGTCCGGGATCTCGCCGAGGTTGCACGGGATGTAGCTGACCCGCCCGGCATCGTGCTGCTTCCGGTCGTAGCCGGAGAAATGCCAGTTGAAGACGCGGAAGACGCGGCTGTCGGGATCGGCCTCGAGCACCGCGCGCGGGCGCATCGACAGGCAGTTGCGGATGTTCACGTCGTGCAGCTCGCCGGCGCGGGCGGCCAGCGCGCGGTCGAACAGGTCGGGCTGGTTGAAGCCGGTGGCGTAGTCCAGCCACTGGCCCGGCTGCACCAGCGCGGCGGCCTGCTCGGGCGTGACAATGCGCAGCGTCTTTCCGCCGGTGGTGCTCTGCATGCGGCCTCCCCTGCCCCCCGCTCGGGGCCGGACCGCTCTCTCCCAGAAAAGCCCGCGGTGGAAAAGCCCGGCCGCGCCTGTCGAAATCCCCCCTCCCCGCGCGTCATGATGGCGGCGGCGATCGGGCCGCCCCCCGAGACGGAGCAGGACACGATGCAGGCGATGCTAATGATCTGGAGCGACGACAAGGCATGGGACGCCATGCCGCCGGCGGCGCAGGCCGAGGCGATGGGCGCCTACCGCGCCTATGCCGCCGCGCTGGCCGAGGCGGGCGTGATGCGGGCGGGCGAACGGCTGAAGCCCGCCGCCGGTGCGGCGATCGTGACGCTGCGCGACGGCGCGCCGCAGGTGCTCGACGGCCCCTATGCCGAGACCCGCGAGCAGCTCGGCGGCTACTTCCTGATCGAGGTGCCCGACATGGAGACGGCGATCCGCTGGGCGGCGCGCTGCCCCGGCGCCGCGCATGGGCGCGTCGAGGTGCGCGAGATCTGGCCCTCGCCCCCGCCGGCATGAACGCCCACGCGGCGGCGGAGCGGGCAGCGCGGGAGTCGTACGGGCGGCTGGTCGCCTGGCTGGCCGCGCGCGGGGGCGACCTCGCCGCGGCCGAGGATGCGCTGGCCGATGCCTTCGCCGCC
>NZ_JACADR010000298.1 GCF_016106005.1 Roseomonas rosulenta | reverse complement strand
GCGGCGGCGGCTTCGGCATCGCCGCCTGGGGCGGCGCCGCCAGCCAGCGCGGCCAGGCGCTGGGCCTCGATGACGACCAGGTCCATCCCCGGGTCGAGCACGGCGCCCGCTGCCGGGGTCGCCGGCGGCGGCAGCGCGCGCGTGACGGAAGCCGCGGCAGCGAAGCGCAGCGAGGCGGCCTGTTCCACCTCGACCCGCTCGCGCGCCGCAAGGTGGTCGAGCATCCGCCCGATGGCGCCATCCGCCGCCACCACCAGCCGGGCATGCTCCACCGCCGGGCCCTGGGCCGTGGGCGGGAGGGGGGCGCAGCCGATCACCGGCAGCAGGGCAAGGACAGCAAGGAGGCCACGGCGCATGGGATGGGGGACTCCGGCAGGGGGCCTGGGCGCCGCCAGTCTCCCGATTCCGGCGCGTCCCGCAATCGGGGGCCGGGTCACGAGGGCTTGGGGTCCGAGACCGCGTGAGACTCCCGGCACCGGCCAAGCCCAGCGCCGCAGGCTAGCGTATCCCCGATGGGACGTGGGCCGGTGCCGGGTGGCAGATCGCGCCGCAGGGCACATGGCCGGAACGCTTTCTCAGCCTCGGCGGCGGGCCTGGCGCAGGTCCCGCTGCAGATCGATGCGCAGCCCGTGGCGGTCGCAGGGCACGAGCAGGCTGGGGGGCAGGCCGATGGCGACGGGCATCGGCGCGGTGCGCGGGCGCGAATGGCCGGCCAGGCGCACATCGACGCCGCCGGCGCCCCGGTTGCGCAGCACCATGCCCCATTCGCCGGCCTGCGCGGTGACGGGTTCGCCGGGCTCGTCGCGCAGCAATCGCACCAGGTCGCCGCGTTCAAAGTCCGGCACCGGCGTTCCATCCGCCAGGTAGGTGATCCGCATGCTGCCCCCGCGCGACCGGGCGCACAGTGCCGAGGCGGGGTGAAGGAAGGCTTGCCAGCGGTGCGCGCCGCCGCGGACGCGGCGCTACCCGCCATCTCCCGGCCGGCGCGCCGCCCAGAACAGCCAGGCGATCCAGCCGAAGGCGCCGAGCAGCATCGCATGCGCGCCGAGCACGACGACCACCGTCTCCGGATGCCAGCCGGACAGGCGCAGCGTGGCGAGGGCCGCGGGCACCGACCACCACAGTACCAGCGCGAGTGCGGCCAGGATCAGCAGCGCCGGGATGGGGCGGCGCGGCGCCGGGGGCAGGCCGGGCGGGCGGCTCATGGCGGGTTGGCGCCCTGCGCGCGGAACCAGCCGGCAGCTCCGCACAGCGCGATGACGAACAGCGTCACGGCTGGCACGTCGTTCGCGCGGCGTTCGAGCAGGGCATGGCCCGCCAGCCCGATCACCACGCCGGCCAGGACGCACGCGATGGCACGGCGGTCGCCTCGCTTCAGGCCGCGCCGCCAGAGCAGCGGATCAGCCGGACTTCGCCAGGGCATCGAAGGCCTTGAGCCGCGCGATCAGTGCCGGCATCTCGCGCAGCGGGATCATGTTCGGCCCGTCGGAGGGCGCGTGGTCGGGGTCGGGATGCGTCTCGATGAAGACCGCGGCGACGCCCACGGCCACGGCGGCGCGCGCCAGCACCGGGGCGAATTCGCGTTGCCCGCCCGAGGACGTCCCCTGCCCGCCCGGCTGCTGCACGGCATGCGTCGCGTCCATCACCACCGGATAGCCGGCCTGCGCCATGATCGGCAGGGAGCGCATGTCGGCGACCAGCGTGTTGTAGCCGAAGGAGACGCCGCGCTCGCAGAGCAGGATGTTCTCGTTGCCCGTGCTCGCGATTTTGGCGGCGACGTTCTTCATGTCCCAGGGTGCGAGGAACTGCCCCTTCTTCACGTTGATGGCGCGGCCGGTCTGCCCGGCCGCGATCAGCAGGTCGGTCTGGCGGCAGAGGAAGGCCGGGATCTGCAGCACGTCCACCGCCTCGGCGGCCGGGGCGCATTGCTCGGGGGCGTGGACGTCCGTCAGGGTCGGCAGGCCGGTGGCCTCGCGCACCTCGGCCAGGATCGCCAGGCCCTCCGTCATGCCGATGCCGCGCGCGGCGTTCACGGAGGTGCGGTTCGCCTTGTCGTAGGACGACTTGTAGACCAGCGGCACGCCGGCGGCGGTCGAGATCTCCTTCAGCGCGGCCGCCATCTCCAGCGCATGCGCACGGGATTCGATCTGGCAGGGGCCGCAAAGGAAGACCAGCGGCAGGTCATTGCCGAGGGTGACGGAGCCGAGGGAGACGTGACGCATGGACCACTCCGGGAGGGCGCGGCGATCCGCGCCACTTTAGGACTTCAGCGCTTTGGGACCGGCAGGGCCGCGCGGCGGGCGTAGGAATGTCCTGTGATGTTATTCCTATAACGCCAAGCGATCCGCAAGGCAAGCACAGCGCAGGCTCACACCAGCCGCGCCTGTTTCACCGCCGCCCCCACGAACCCCGCAAACAGCGGATGCGGCTCGAAGGGCTTCGACTTCAGCTCCGGGTGGTATTGCACGCCGATGAACCAGGGATGGTCCGAGTATTCCACGATCTCGGGCAGCACGCCGTCGGGCGACATGCCGGAGAAGCGCAGCCCCGCCGCCTCGAGCCGGTCCTTGTAGGCGACATTCACCTCGAAGCGGTGGCGGTGGCGTTCGTGGATGGTGGGCGTGTCGGCATAGACCTCGCGCACCAGCGATCCCTCCGCCAGCGCCGCCGGATAGGCGCCGAGGCGCATGGTTCCGCCAAGATCCCCGGCCGCCGCGCGGCGCTCGACCTCGTTGCCGCGCAGCCATTCGGTGAGCAGCCCGACCACCGGTTCCGCGCAGGGGCCGAATTCCGTGCTGGAGGCGCCCTTGATGCCGAGCAGGTTCCGCGCCGCCTCGATCACCGCCATCTGCATGCCGAAGCAGATGCCGAAGAAGGGGACCTTCTTCTCGCGCGCGAAGCGCACGGCTTCGATCTTGCCCTCGGTGCCGCGTTCGCCGAAGCCGCCGGGCACCAGGATGCCGTTGACCTTCTCAAGCCGCGCGACCGCCTCGGCATCGTTCTCGAAGATCTGGCTGTCTACCCAGTCGAGGTTGACCTTCACGTTGTGCGCCATGCCGCCATGGGCCAGCGCCTCGCTCAGCGACTTATAGGCATCGAGCAGGTTGGTGTACTTGCCCACCACCGCGATGGTGACCTCGCCCTCGGGCTGCTTCACCGACTGCACGATGCGTTCCCAGCGGCCCATGTCGGGCTCGCCATAGGCCGACAGGCCAAACAGCCGCAGCACTTCCTGGTCCAGCCCCTCGCGGTGATAGGCGAGCGGCACCTCGTAGATCGTGCTGGCATCCAACGCCGGGATCACGGATTCTGGGCGCACGTTGCAGAACAGCGCGATCTTGCGCCGTTCGTTCTCCGGGATCGGCCGGTCGGACCGGCAGAGAAGGATCTGCGGCTGGATGCCCAGGCCCAGCAGTTCCTTCACCGAATGCTGCGTCGGCTTGGTCTTCAGTTCGCCGGCCGAGGCGATGTAGGGCACCAGCGTCAGGTGCATGAACAGGGAGCGCTGCGGGCCCAGTTCATTCGCCAGCTGGCGGATGGCCTCGAGGAAAGGCAGGGATTCGATGTCGCCGACCGTGCCGCCGATCTCGACCAGGACGAAGTCGTAGCCGTCGGTCTCGGCCTGGATGACTTCCTTGATCTTGTCGGTGATGTGCGGGATCACCTGCACCGTCCCGCCCAGGTAGTCGCCGCGCCGCTCGGCGGCGATCACGTCGGAATAGATGCGCCCCGTGGTCCAGTTGTCGGCCTTGCGGGCCGCCACGCCGGTGAAGCGTTCGTAGTGGCCGAGGTCGAGGTCGGTCTCCGCCCCATCGTCGGTCACATAGACCTCGCCATGCTGGTAGGGCGACATCGTGCCAGGATCGACGTTGAGGTAGGGGTCCAGCTTGCGCAGCCGGACCTTGTAGCCGCGCGCCTGCAGCAACGCGCCGAGGGATGCGGAAGCGATGCCCTTGCCGAGGGAGGAGACCACGCCGCCGGTGATGAAGACGAACCGCGCCATGGGCGCCCTCCTTAGACCCGCGCGCGCGGATGCGCCACCCGCGCCGGATGCGGGGCGGCCGCGCGGCGGCAAGTGGTTGAAAAGCGGCTAGTTCGTGGGCACGGCCGGCAGGGCCGGCGCGGCGGGCGCGCTCGCCGGGGGCGGCGAATCGAGGATCGAGCGGTTCTGGTGCGACGCCCCGCGGTTGAGCAGCGCCAGCGTCAGAGCCAGCACGAAGAATAGCGTGCCCAGGATGGCGGTGCCGCGGGTCAGCAGGTTGGCCGTGCCGCGCCCGCTCATGAACGACCCCATGCCCCCGGAGGAGCCGATGCCCAGGCCGCCGCCCTCGCTGCGCTGGAGCAGCACCAGGCCGATCAGGGCAAGGGTGACGAAGAGATGGAGGACGAGCAGGACGGTGGTCATGGCGTCGCGTATCTAGCGAGACGCGGGGGCGAGGGCTAGCCCGCGGCCCGCGCAATCGCCAGGAAATCCTCCGCGACCAGGCTCGCCCCGCCCACCAGCGCCCCGTCGACATTGGGCAGCGCGAGGATGGCGGCGGCGTTGCCCGGCTTGACCGACCCGCCATAGAGGATGCGCAGGGTCGCCCCCTGCCCCGGAAAGGCCGCGACCAGCCGCGCGCGGATCATGGCGTGCATGGCACCGATGTCGGCCTCGGTCGGGGTCCGCCCGGTGCCGATCGCCCAGACGGGTTCGTAGGCGACCACGCCCCCCGCGGCGCCGAAGCCCGCCGGCAGGCTGCCGGCGAGCTGGTCGGCCACCACCTCCTCCGCCCGGCCGAGCAGGCGGTCGTCCTCGGGCTCGCCGACGCAGACGATGGGGGTGAGGCCGGCGGCGATGGCGGCCTCGGCCTTGGCGCGCACCGTCGGGTCGGTCTCGCGGTAGGAGGCCCGGCGCTCGGAATGGCCGAGGATGACGAAGCGGCACCCCGCATCGGCCAGCATGGGCGCGGCGATGTCCCCCGTATGGGCGCCCTTGGGCGCGGCGTGGCAGTCCTGCCCGCCCACCGCGACCGGCGTGCCGGCCAGGGCCGCGGCCACGGCGGCGACCAGCGTGGCCGGCGGGCAGACCACCAGCTCGG
>NZ_JACADR010000297.1 GCF_016106005.1 Roseomonas rosulenta | reverse complement strand
CTCGGCCTCGGCGGCGCGGGCGCTGCACGTGGCGCTGGGCGCGCCCGCGGGTGCCGGGCTCGGCGTGCTGTCGGGCATGACCGGCGTGGCCGAGGCCCGGGCGGAGGAAGACGCCTTCCTGGCGGGTCTCGGCGCGGCGGCGGTGCGGCGCACCGGGTCGCTGCTCGGGCATGGGGTGGAGGCGACCTTCCCGGCCAATGTCGCGCTCGGCGCGCTCGCGCTCTCGCGCGGTGGCTTCTATCCGGCGATGGACCCGGCGGATGCCGGGGAGGGGCCGGTCGATCGCATCCTGGTCACCGGCTTCGGCCAGTGGCGAGGCGAGGCGCTGGCATTGCTGGAGCGCGCCGGCTGATGGCGCGCGCGGCATGAAGGAAGGCGCGGCATGAAGGACCATCTCGGACGGCCGCTGGTAGCGGTGACCGGCATCGGCATCGTCACCCCTCTCGGCTGGGGACGGGAGGCGAGCTGGGCGGCGATCGTCGCCGGCCGGTCGGGCATCTCGCGCATCCGGCGCTTCCCCACCGACAAGCTGCGCACCACCATCGCCGGCACGGTCGAACTGCCCGAGGAAGCGGCCGGCGCCGAGCCGGTGAGCTCCCCGGTGCGGGTGGAGCGCATGGCCGAGGCCGCGGTGGCCGAGGCGCTGGCCCAGGCCGCGATGGGCGAGGGCGGCTTTCCCGGCCCGCTGATGGTCGGCATGCCGCCGGTGGAATACGAATGGCCGCAGCGCTTCGACCTGGCGCGGCGGGCGAATGGCGACGGGTCCTATCGCGCGGCGACCGAGGTCGCGACCGGGCGGCGCGACCTCTACGAGACCTTCATGTTCGGCGGGGTCGGCGAGCGTCTCGCGGCGCGCTTCGGCACGCGCGGCGCGCCGATCGCGCTGACCACGGCCTGCGCGACGGGCGCCTCGGCCATCCAGATGGCGGTCGAGGCGATCCAGCGCGGCGAGGCCAAGGCGGTCATCGCGCTCGGCGCCGATGGGTCGGTGCAGCCGGAGGCGGTGATCCGCTTCTCGCTGCTCTCGGCGCTGACGGCGCGCAACGAGGAACCCGAGAAGGCGTCGCGCCCCTTCGACAGGACGCGCGACGGCTTCGTGATGAGCGAGGGCGCGGCGGCGCTGGTGCTGGAAAGCCTGGAGCACGCGCGCGCCCGCGGGGCGACGGTGCTGGGCATCGTCTCGGGCTGCGGCGAGCGGGCGGACAGCTTCCATCGCACCCGGTCGAACCCGGATGGGCACGCCATCATCGGCGCGATGCGCAACGCCATCGCGGATGCGGGCATCGCGCCCGCCGACATCGGCTACGTCAACGCCCACGGGACCGGCACGCCGGAGAACGACAAGATGGAGACGCTCGGCATGCGCGCCGTGTTCGGCGATGCGCCGCCGCCCATTTCGTCGAACAAGTCGATGCTGGGGCACACGCTCTCGGCGGCCGGCGCGATCGAGGCGGCGCTGTCGCTGCTGACGATCCGCGACCAGGTGCTGCCGCCGACGATCAACCACAACGAGCCCGACCCGGCGATCACGCTGGACGTGGTGCCGAACGAGGCACGCCGCGTGTCCGGCCTGCGCCACGTGCTGTCCAATTCCTTCGGCTTCGGCGGGCAGAATGTCTGCCTGGTGGTGAGTGCCGCGCCATGACGACGATGCGCGCGCTGCGCCTGCATGGCGACCGCGACCTGCGGCTCGAGGATGTTCCCGCCCCGCCGCCGCCCGGCCCGGGCGAGGTGACGCTGCGCATCAAGGCGGTCGCGCTGAACCACATCGATGTGTGGGGCTTCCGCGGCATGGCCTTCGCCAAGCGGGAGATGCCGCTGATCGTGGGCGCGGAGGCGGTGGGCGAGGTGGTCGCGGTGGGCGAGGGTGTCACCGGCTGGAAGGTCGGCGACCGCGCCGCGCCCTATGGTGCGCTGACCTGCGGCAAGTGCCGCCGCTGCCTGGCCGGGCAGGACAACCTCTGCGAGGACGTCCGCGGCGTGAAGGGCTTCCATGTCGGCGGCTTCGCCTGCGAACTGGTGAACCAGGAGGCGCGGCTGCTGGTCCGCGTGCCCGCGGGCATCTCCTGGGAGGATGCGGCCTGCGGGCCGATCACCTTCTCGACCGTCGAGCACATGCTGTTCGACAATGCGAAGCTCGAACCTGGCGAGACCATCCTGGTGCATGCCGCCGGGTCGGGGATCGGCACGGTGGCGGTGCGGATCGCCAAGGATCTCGGCTGCACGGTCATCGCCACCGCCGGCGATGACGAGAAATGCGCGAAGGCCAAGGCGCTCGGCGCCGATATTGTCGTGAACTACGCCACGCAGAACTTCCCGACCGTGGCGCGGCGCGCGACGAACAAGGTCGGCGTGGACGTCGTCTTCGAGCATGTCGGCGCCTCGACCTGGGCGGGGTCGCTGCTGTCGTTGCGCATGGGCGGGCGGCTGGTGACCTGCGGGTCCACCTCGGGCGTCTCCGCCGAGACCAATCTGATGATGATCTTCCAGCGCCAGCTGCGCATCTTCGGGTCCTTCGGCGCATCCATGCGCAACATCGCCGATGGCTACGCCAAGATGGCGCGCGGCATCCTGCCGGTGCTGGACACGGTGCTGCCGGTGGAGCGCTTCGCCGAGGGGCTCGACCGGCTCGAGAGCCGGCGCGTCTTCGGGAAGATCGTTGTTACGCTTTAAGTATCGGCTCTGGCTTTTCGCCGACAGGCTGTTCGGGCTCCTGGTCCGGGCGGTCTTCGCGCTGCTGCGCCTGCTGGGGCCGGATTCCGGGCCGCGGATCGGGGCGGCCATCGCGCGCACCCTCGGCCCGCTGACCGGCGCGCACCGCATCGCGCGGGAGAACATCGCGGGAGCCTTTCCGGAGAAATCCGAGGCCGAGCGCGGGGCCATCCTGCGCGAGGCCTGGGACAACCTTGGGCGTGTCGCCTGCGAATACGTGCACATGGACCGCATCTGGGATTTCGACCCGGCGCGGCCCGAGGCCGGGCGCATCACCGCCAGCGCGGAGACTGTCGCGCTGTACGAGCGCCTGCGCGACGACGGCAGGCCGGCGATCGTGTTCTCCGCGCATCTCGCGAACTGGGAGTTGCCGGCAATCGCCGCGGCCCGGCACGGGATCGAGAGCGCCGTGCTCTACCGCACGCCCAACAGCCCGGCGGTGGCCAAGGAGATCCTGCGCCTGCGCCGGGACAGCATGGGCACGCTGGTGGCTGCAGGCATGTCGGCGCCCTTCAAGCTGGCGCGCGCGCTGGAACGCGGCCAGCATATCGGCATGCTGGTGGACCAGCGCTTCGGGCGCGGGCCGCGGATCGACTTCCTCGGCCGGCCGGCCTTCGCCAATCCGCTGCTGGCGCAGCTGGCGCGCCGCTTCGACTGCCCGGTGCATGGCGCGCGCGCCATCCGCCTGCCGGGTGGGCGCTTCCGGCTGGAGCTGACGGAGGAGATCGCCCTGCCGCGGGACGCCGAGGGCCTGGTCGATGTCGATGCCGCGGCCCAGGCGATGAACGACGTCATCGCGGGATGGGTCCGCGAGCATCCCGGGCAATGGCTCTGGATGCATCGCCGCTGGCGGTAGACCATCGCGCCCTCAGCGAAGGAGGGCGCGCATGTCGCACATCATGGTCACCGCCGGGGCGATCGACGTCGCGGTGGAACTGCATGGGCCGGAAGACGGGCCGGCGGCGATCCTGCTGCACGGCTTCCCGGACGATGCGCGCGCCTGGGATGGCGTGGCGCCGGCGCTGGCGGAGGCCGGGATGCGCGTGGTGGTGCCCTATCTGCGTGGCTATGGGCCGACACGGTATCGCGATGCCGCGACCCCGCGGTCGGGGCAGCAGGCCGCGCTGGGGGCCGACCTGCTGGCGCTGATGGGCGCGCTGGGCATCAGCCAGGCGGCGCTGGCGGGCTATGACTGGGGTGGGCGGGCGGCCTGCATCGTGGCGGCGCTGTGGTCCGGACGCGTGCGCGGCCTGGTCTCGGCCAATGGCTACAACATCCAGGACATCGCCGGGTCGATTCGCCCGGCGCCGCCGGAACAGGAGGCGCGCTACTGGTACCAATGGTACCTGCACACGGATCGCGGGGTGGCGGCGCTGGAGCAGGACCGCGCGGCCTTCTGCCGGCATCTGTGGCGCCTGTGGTCGCCGACCTGGCGCTTCACCGAGGCGGAGTACGCCCGCACTGCCGCCAGCTTTGCGAATCCGGATTTCGTGGCGACGGTGGTGCAGTCCTATCGCCACCGGCACCGCGCGGCTGCCGGGGACCCGTCGCTGCAGGAGATCGAGGACCGCCTGGCGCAGCGCCTGCCGATCACGGTGCCGAGCGTGGTGCTCCATGGCGCTGAGGATGGGGTTGACCCGCCGGCGAACAGCGAGGGCTGCGCGCGATGGTTTTCCGGGCCGTTCCGGCGTGCGGTGGTGCCGGGTGCGGGGCATTTCCTGCCGCGGGAGGCGCCACAACCCTGGGTAGAAGCTCTGCTCTCCCTTCCGCGATAACCTTGAAGGGTTGGTTTGTCCCAAAAAGGCGCATAATC
This sequence comes from Roseomonas rosulenta, assembly GCF_016106005.1. Classification (GTDB taxonomy): domain Bacteria; phylum Pseudomonadota; class Alphaproteobacteria; order Acetobacterales; family Acetobacteraceae; genus Neoroseomonas; species Neoroseomonas rosulenta. The sequence continues at coordinate 628 of NZ_JACADR010000297.1, read as the reverse complement.
CTCAAATCAGGCGTTTACCGACCATTCTTGATGCAAACCAGGGATGAAAAACCGCTTGAGGATACGCGCATAGGTGGTAATCTACGCCTGTAGCGTGAGAGGGCACCAAAATGTGCGTCTTGTTAGTTGAGGATGATCTCACTACTGCTCGCGGTATCACCCTGATGCTCAAGCAGGCGGCGATGATCGTCGACACCGCCGATACGGGGGAGGAGGCGGTCGAACTCGCCCGCCTCTACGACTACGACATCGTGATCCTCGACCTCATGCTGCCGGACATCGACGGCTCCGAGGTGGTCCGCCGCCTGCGCGCCGCGCGGATCGAGACGCCGGTGCTGATCCTCTCGGGCGTGTCGCGTCCCCAGACCAAGGTGAAGGTCTTCGGCATGGGCGCCGACGACTTCATCACCAAGCCCTTCGATCAGCAGGAGCTGGTTGCCCGCATCCAAGCCATCGTGCGCCGCGCCAAGGGCTTCAGTCAGCCGACGCTGCAGGTCGGCCTGTAGCCGCCGGAGTGAAACTGACCCAGTCGCCGGTTGAAAGCTGACCCAGGCTTAGGGTGCCTCGTCGTTGTGGCGGGGGCCTGGATGGTTGGGGGAGAGCTGGCGTTGGAGATCCGGGTATTGGC